>NZ_QKTE01000011.1:11995-109106 GCF_003234735.1 Curtobacterium sp. MCLR17_040
TAGGTGTGTGAAAGAGACAGGGCGTCGACCGTGCCCACCCCGTCGTCCGCAGCGGGCAGGGCGGACGCACCAAGGGCCTCCGGGCCGACGCCGGAACCGGCCCCGACGACGGACGCGACGACCGCGTCGGCGTCTCCACGTTCCTCCAGGCGTTCCAGCAGCTTCACCGCGCGCTCCAGCGGCGGCATCGCCCGCGGCACCCCGTCGAACGCACTCCGCCGACTCGCCTTCTCGGCCGCCTTGGCCGCACGCCAGACCCGCACGACGTCCTCGACGGTGTCCGCCGTCTCGTCGCCGAACACGTGCGGGTGACGCCTGGTCATCTTGTCCCGGACCCCGGCGGCGACGTCCTCGAGGGTGAAGTCCCCCGCGCGGGCAGCGATCCCCGCGTGCAGGACCACCTGGTAGAGCAGGTCGCCGAGTTCCTCGCGGACGTCGTCCGGGTCGCCGTCGTCGATGGCGTCGACGAGTTCGTACGACTCCTCGACGGCGTAGCGGGCGAGCGAGGCGTGGGTCTGCGCCCGGTTCCAGACGCACCCGCCGTCCTCGGCGAGCAGGCGGTCGACGACGGTCACGAGGTCCGGTACGGCGGTCATCACGTCATCGTGCCACCCGCGTAGACTGGTCGTGGTGTGTCGGGAAGTCTGGTCGACGGACACTCACCCGACCCCTCGAGACGGAGATCCATGTCGTCCCTCGTCCGCTCCCCCCGCTTCAGCGCCATCGCGCTCCTCACCGCCGCCGTGCTCGGCCTGGTCGTGGCGAACTCCCCGATCGGCCCCGGCCTCGAACGGCTGCTCGACGCGCACCTGCCGCTCGGTGCCCTGGGCCTCGACCTGTCGATCGCGCACTGGATCAGCGACGGCCTGCTCGCGGTCTTCTTCCTGCTCGTCGCGATCGAGCTGAAGCAGGAACTCGTCGACGGCGAGCTGTCGAACCCCAAGACCGCGATCATCCCCGCCATCGCCGCGGTCGGCGGCGTGCTCGTCCCGGCCGGCATCTTCCTGCTCGTCACCGCGGGCACGCAGTACACGCACGGTTGGCCGATCCCGACGGCGACGGACATCGCGTTCGCGCTCGGGGTGCTCGCCATGTTCGGTCGCGGGCTGCCGAGCGGCATCCGGGTGTTCCTGCTCGCGCTGGCCGTGCTCGACGACCTCATCGCGATCATCATCATCGCCGTGGTGTTCGCCCACGACACCGACTTCCTGGCCCTCGCGGGCGCTGTCGTCACCCTCGCGGCGTTCTGGCTGCTCGGCCGGATGCTCCGTCCGGGGCGCAGCGGGCAGACACTCGTCATCGTGGCGATGGTCGTCGTCGGGCTCCTGACCTGGTGGCTCGTCTACCACTCCGGTGTGCACGCCACCATCGCCGGCGTCGCGCTCGGGCTCGTGCTGCCCCGCCGCCCGGGCCACACCCTGCACGAGAACGTCGAGCCGTGGTCGAACGCCATCGTCCTGCCGGTGTTCGCGTTCGCGTCGGCCGCCGTCATCATCCCCTCGGTCGGCATCAGCGAGCTCTCCCCCACGTTCTGGGCGGTCGTCCTCGCGCTGCCGGTCGGCAAGGTGATCGGCATCACGCTGTTCGGCACGATCGCCACGCGGATCTTCCGCTCGCCCGGCCGCTCGTCGCTGTCGTTCTTCTCGATCATCACCGTCGGCGTGCTCGGCGGCATCGGGTTCACGGTGTCGCTGCTCATGAACGAGCTGGCGTTCGCCCGCAACGAGGAGATCCTCGACGAGGGCGTCCTCGCCGTGCTCGTCGGCTCGGGCATCGCCATCGTCGCGTCGGCGGTCGTCGTCACCCTGCGGGCGCGGGCGTACCGCGCTCGCCGCGAGCTGTCCGAGGCCGAGGACACCGAGTAGCGGCTCGCGGGCCGGGGTTCACACCCGTTCCGCGACAGGGCACGCGTCGTTCGACGCGTGGATCGTCGCGAAGGGCGTGCGCGCTGTGGACGTGGCCACGGACGGCCTGGAGGCACGGTGCGGGCCCGCACCGTGCCTCCAGGCCGTCTCCGCTCGCGTCTACGCGGCCGGCGCCTCGGCCGGGGTCGTCGCCCCGTACACGGCGGTGAGGATGCTCTCCACCCACTGGATGAGGGCGTCGTCCGGCAGCGCCTGGTCGTGCGGACGCGGCATCGGGATGCTCGTCGCGTTCTGCTGCGGGAACCAGCGCGCACCCGGGAACATGCGCTTCAGGCGCACCTGCGACGAGTCGGCGAGCTCCTTGCCGGCGACCCGCAGGTTCGAGCCCATGACTACGACGTCGGACAGGCCGACCTGCTGCGCCATGCGACGGAGGCGGGAGACCTCGACCAGGGTCTGCACGGCCTGCGGCGGCTGCCCGTAGCGGTCGGTGAGCTCGTCGAGCACCATGTCGATCGCGTTCGGCTGGGCCGTCGGGGCCGAGGCCGCCGAGAGCTTCTGGTACGCCTCGAGCCGGAGTCGCTCGGACTCGACGTAGTCCTCGGGGATGTGCGCATCGACGGGGATCTCGAGCCGGAGCTCGGTCTGCCCCTCGGCGACGTCCCCACGGAACTGCGACACCGCCTCGCCGATCATCCGCAGGTACAGGTCGAAGCCGACGCCCGCGATGTGGCCGGACTGCTCCCCGCCGAGCAGGTTGCCGGCCCCGCGGATCTCGAGGTCCTTCATGGCGACCTGCATGCCCGCGCCGAGCTCGTTGTTCGCGGCGATCGTCTCGAGGCGGTCCTGTGCGGTCTCGGACAGCGGCTTCTCGGAGTCGTACAGGAAGTACGCGTACCCGCGCTCCCGCCCACGGCCGACACGTCCGCGCAGCTGGTGCAGCTGCGACAGGCCGTACTTGTCCGCCTTGTCGATGATGAGCGTGTTCGCGTTCGCGATGTCCAGACCGGTCTCGATGATCGTCGTCGAGACGAGGACGTCGAAGCGGCGCTCCCAGAAGTCGACCATGACCTGCTCGAGGGCGGTCTCCGACATCTGCCCGTGCGCCACGGCGATGCGCGCGTCCGGCACGATCTCGGCCAGGTGCGCGGCGACCGACTGGATGTCCTTCACGCGGTTGTGCACGTAGAACACCTGGCCCTCGCGCAGCAGCTCGCGGCGGATCGCCGCCGCCACCTGCAGGTCGGACTGCGGGCCGACGAAGGTCAGGATCGGGTGGCGGTCCTCGGGCGGGGTGGCGAGGGTCGACATCTCGCGGATGCCCGTGACCGCCATCTCGAGCGAGCGCGGGATCGGGGTCGCCGACATCGCCAGGACGTCGACGTTCGTCTTGAACTTCTTGAGCTGGTCCTTGTGCTCGACGCCGAACCGCTGTTCCTCGTCGATGATGACGAGCCCGACGTCCTTGAAGGTGATGCCCTGCGACAGGATCCGGTGGGTCGCGATGACGATGTCGACCGTGCCGTCGGCGAGCCCGGCGACGGTCTCCTTCGACTCCTTCTCGGTCTGGAACCGGCTCAGGGCGCGCAGGTGGACGGGGAACCCGGCGAAGCGCTCCTGGAACGTCTCCATGTGCTGGCGGACGAGCAGGGTCGTCGGGACGAGCATGACGACCTGCTTGCCGTCCTGCACGGCCTTGAACGCGGCACGGATCGCGACCTCGGTCTTGCCGTAGCCGACATCGCCGGACAGCAGGCGGTCCATCGGGATCGGGCGTTCCATGTCGCGCTTGATCTCGTCGATCGTGGTGAGCTGGTCGGCGGTCTCGGCGAACGGGAACGCCTCTTCCAGCTCGCGCTGCCACGGGGTGTCCGGACCGAACGCGTGCCCCTTCGACGCCATCCGCGCCGAGTACAGCTTGACCAGGTCGACGGCGATGTCGCGGACGGCCTTGCGGGCCTTCGACTTGGCGGCGGACCAGTCCGAGCCGCCCATCTTCGACAGGGTCGGGGACTCGCCACCGACGTAGCGCGACAGCTGGTCGAGCTGGTCGGTCGGCACGAAGAGCTTGTCGCCCGGGTAGTTGCGCTTCGACGGCGCGTACTCGAGCACGAGGTACTCGCGCTGCGTCTTCACGGCGTTCCGGCCACCGCTGGAGACCTCGCGGCTGACGAGCTCGACGAACTTGCCGATGCCGTGGGTCGCGTGCACGACGACGTCGCCCGGCTTGAGCTGCAGCGGGTCGACGACGTTCTTGCGTCGGCTCGCGAGCTTCTTGACGGTGCGGGCACCCTGCTGGACACTGCGGCCGTAGAACTCCGCCTCGCTCAGGACCGCGATGCGGGGGTCGGGGATGGCGAAGCCGTGCTCGACGGTCGCGGTCGTCACGACGGCGAACCCCGGCTCCGGCGGCGCGTCGACTACTGCGGCACGGGCGGCGACCCCGGCGTCAGCGAGCACCTGCACCGCCCGCTCGACGAGGCCCTGGCCCTGCGCGGTCACCACGACGGCCCACCCGTCGTCGGTCAGCGACTTGACGTGCGCGATCGCCCCGTCGGCGCTGCCGGCGAAGCTCGGGACCGCCTCGGCCCGGACGCGGATGTACTCGCCGGCCTCGGCAGCGGCCTCGGCGTCGGTGAGGACGCGCTCGGTGTCCCCTTCGTCGAGGCCGGAGTCGAACGGCGACACCGTCCACCAGGTGCGCTGCCCCCGAGTGTTCTTGAGCTGCTGCACGGTCAGGAAGTTGCCGGCGTCGAGGTCGATCGGGGCCTGGGCTCCGGCGACCGCTGCACTCCAGGCCGCCTGCAGGAACTCGGTGTTCGTCTCGGCGAGGCTGTTCGCGCGGCCGTTCACCCGCTCGGGCGAGAACACCGCGATGGTGGCGTCGTCCGGCAGGTAGGAGGTCATCGGCACGAGGTCCTGCACGAGCGCCGGGGCGAGGGACTCCATGCCCTCGACCGGGATGCCCTCGGCGATCTTCGCGAGCATCTGGGACAGGTTCGGGAACTCGTGCAGCATCTCGCGCGCCCGCTGCCGGACGTCGTCGCTGAGCAGGAGTTCGCGCGAGGCGGTCAGCTCGACCGAACCGAGGTCGTCCTCGGTCGTGCGCTGGTCGGCGACGGAGAACGCCTTGATCGCCTCGATCTCGTCGCCGAAGAAGTCGACGCGTGCCGGGTGGTCGGCCGTCGGCGGGAAGACGTCGAGGATGCCACCGCGCACCGCGAACTCACCACGGCGGGTGACGAGGTCGACACGCGAGTAGGCGAGGTCCACCAGCTGGGACGCGATCGCCGCCAGGTCGTTGCCCCGCGAGTCGGTCCGCAGCACCACGGGCGCCAGGGACGTCAGGTTGCTCGCGATCGGCTGCAGCGCGGCTCGGACGCTCGCGACCACGATGGTCTGGCGACGCTCGGCCGGGTCCGCCGCCTGCCACGCCGCGAGCTTCCGGAGCGTCGCGATGCGCGTGCCGACGGTCTGGGCACTCGGGCTGAGGCGTTCGTGCGGCAGGGTCTCCCACGCCGGGAACTCGAGCACGTCGGCATCGGGGACGTAGCTGCCGAACGCTTCGCGGACCGCCTCGGCCTCACGCCCGGTCGCCGTGATGACGAGGACGCACTGCGGGCCGTTGCGCTCGGCGAGCAGCGCGCCGAGCAGCGGCACGCGCAGGCCGTCCACGACGGAGAAGTCGGCGTCGCGCGGTGCGGCGCGCAGCACGCGATCGAAGGCGGAGGCGCGCGAGAGCGCAGGGATGATGCCCGAGATCGTCACTCAGGAGATGGTACCGGCCGCCACCGACACCGGCCGCGACGTGCGCGACGGGCGAACAGCGCCGACGCCCGGCACGGAGCGCTCAGGACGGAGCGTGCACGCGCTGCTGTGCGGCGAGCAGCCCGACCTCGGCGATCGCTTCTACCGCGTCGGCCGCGTCGGCCAGCAGGATCGGCAGCGTCTTCTTCTCGGCTGCGGAGAAGTCACGCAGCACGTAGTCGGCCGGGTCCTGCCGACCGGGCGGACGCCCGATGCCGACCCGGACGCGCATGAACTCGTTCGTGCCGGTGGCCTTGATGATGTCGCGCAGCCCGTTGTGCCCGCCGTGCCCGCCACTGCCCTTCAGGCGGACGGTGTCGAACGGCAGGTCGAGCTCGTCGTGCACGACGACGAGGTCGGCCGGGGTGGCGCTGTAGAACCCGAGCACCGAGGAGACCGGTCCGCCCGAGGTGTTCATGAACGACCCGGGCTTCGCCAGCACGAGTCGTGTGCCGCCGGGCACCAGGCGCCCCTCGGCGACCTGGTTCGGCGTCTTGTGCTTCTTGAACGTCGCTCCCATGCGGGACGCGAGTTCGTCGAGGACCATCTGGCCGACGTTGTGGCGGTTGCCGGCGTAGTCGGGCCCGGGGTTCCCGAGCCCGACCACCACGAGGATTCGATCCGTCACAGCGTCGACCAGATGTCTTCGAAGGGGTGTTACTCGGAGTCCGCGGCGCCCTCGGCACCCGACTCGGCGCCGGCCTCGGCCGAGGCCTCGTCCGCAGCGTCGTCGTCAGCGGTGCCACGCGGGGTGACGATCGCGACGACCAGCGCCTCGGGGTCGGTCTCGAGCTCGGCGCCCTCGGGGAGCTCGAGCTGCGCGGCGTGGATCTGCACGCCGTCCTCGAGGCCCTCGACGTTCACGGAGACGTGCTCCGGGATGTCGGTGGCGAGCACGAGCAGCGAGATCGTGTTGAGGTCCTGCACGTGGATGGTGCCGGAGAAGGACTCGCCCTCGATGACGACGGGCACGTCGACCGTGACCTTCTCGCCGCGGCGGAGGACCACGAGGTCGATGTGCTCGATGATCTGGCGCACCGGGTCACGCTGGACGTCCTTGACGAGGGCGAGCTGCGCAGCACCCTCGATGTCGAGGTCGACGACCGCGTTGGCCGTACGGACGAGCAGCATGGTCTCGTGACCGGGCAGCGAGATGTGCTTCGGCTCGGTGCCGTGGCCGTAGACGACCGCGGGGATCTTGTCGGCCGCGCGGAGCTTGCGAGCAGCGCCCTTGCCGAACTTGGTGCGGACTTCCGCTGCGAGCTTGGTGTAGTCGGCCATGGTGCCTCCTGGTGTCGGGGACGACGCCGGGGTGCCGGCATCGTGGGGGTCTGTGGTGTTGCAACTCGAACGCGTGCACGCGTGAGGAACGATCCCAGGGTCTTGCCGGGTATCCCACCGCGTCGATCACGGCCGCGCGTACGCAGCCCTCGCCGAAGTCAGGGACTGAGTCTAGCAGGGCTGTCCGGGCGTGTCGCGCGTCACGATCCGGACGCACACCGGGACGGACGGGAGGCCCGTGGCGGTCCTGCCACGGGCCTCCCGTCCGTCGTCCCCACGCGGCGGGCGCGGGGCGCTCCCCCCAGGACCGCTCCCCGCGACCGCCGCGTCAGTCGACGTCCGTCGGTGCCGCCGGCGCGAGCCGCGCGATCACCCGGTCGAGGCGGGCGTCCACCTGCGGCTGCCGCGTCGAACCCTTCCGGAGCACGGCCGCGTCGGTCGCGGTGACGTGCAGCAGCCGTTCCCACTCCGCCGCGTACAGCGCGCTGCGGTAGCCGGATGACTCCTGGCACGCGACGTCCCGTTCGGCGACGGCGACCTCGGCCTTCCCCGGATCGTCCGAGAACAGGACGACCTGGTCGCCGTCACGGGCGCTGACGTGCATCGAGGGGGTCGGCATGCCCTCCGGACCCTCCGGCAGGTCCGGCACACCGGACGGCGCCATGCAGGTGCGCCACCCGGCCGCGGCCGTGCGGACCGGGTCGTCCTGGCGTGCGTCCAGCGCCGCCAGGTACGTCAGGCGCTGGGCCAGTTCGGACGCGGTCTGCTCGATGCCGCGCAGTGTGGTGCCGAGCGTCTTCCGGGCTGCCTTCCAGCAGCGGGCGGCCACGTCGTCCGGGAGCGCGGCGAACGCGGCCTGGCGGTCCGGGTCGTACCCCCACTTCCGCAGGCCCTCCTGGTTCGCACCGGCGGCGGACGGCCCGTGGTAGCCGCGGGCCTCGGCGAGCACCGTGGTGAGGGGCCGGGTGGTCGCGAGTGCGGGTGAGGGGTTCGCCCGGGCGGCGGTGTCGGCCGCGTCGTCGTCGGCCTGCAGCCCGGCCGCGGTCGCCCAGGGAGCCGGGTCGTCGATGCCGGCCTTCCGCAGGCAGGGCTCGGCCACGAGGTCCTCCGCGTACGTGGTCTTCGACGAGGCCGGTGCGACGAAGGCGTCGAGCGGCATCGCCCACGCCGTGCTGTCCTGTTCGACGGTGGGTGCGACCGCGACGTCGGCGCGTTCGGGCAGCCCGTGGACGACGGCGGTGGCCAGTCCGGCGAGGACGACGACGAGGGTGCCGGTCTTCGCGACGCGGTTCGTGATCTGCATGGTTCCCCCTAGGCGCGGACGAGGCCGCGTTCGTGTGCGGTGATGACGACCTGGATCCGGTTCCGGAGTCCGAGCTTCGTCAGGACGGCGCGGACGTGGGTCTTCACGGTGGCGTCGCTCAGGAAGACCGACTCGGCGATCTCGGCGTTGCTGAGCCCCTTCGCGACGAGCAGGAAGACCTCGCGCTCGCGAGCCGTCAGCGCGTCGAGCACCTCGTCGCGCCGATCGGTCACGGCCGGGGTGCCCTGCGCGCGCAGCAGGTCCAGCGCCTCCGCTTCCGTCGGTGCAGGTCGGCCCGCGTGCACGTCGCGGATGGTCGCGGTGACGACCTCGGGCAGCGCGTCCTTCGTCAGGAACGCGGCGGCTCCGGCACGGAGTGCGGCGAGGACGGCGTCGTCGCGGCGGATGGTCGTGAGCGCGACGACCCGCGGGCGGTCCTGGGTCGAGGCGGCGAGCCGCGTCAGGGTCTCGATGCCGTTCATGACCGGCATCCGCAGGTCGAGCAGCAGCACGTCGGGGTGTTCGGCGGCGCAGAGCTCGAGGGCGGCGGCACCGTCGCCGGCGGTCCCGACGCAGGTCATGTCGTCCTGGGCGTCGACGAGCATCTGCATCCCGGTGGCGAACAGCCGCTGGTCGTCGACGACGGCGACGCGGACGGCGCTCATCGGACGTGCTCCGGCAGGACGGCCTTGGTATCGGCCTCGGAGTGGGTGCCGGTGTCGGTGTCCGCCGTCGCCGTGGTCGGCACGGCGGCGGTCGTCGGCAGCCACGCGGTGACGACCCACTCGTCCGGGGTGTCGCCGACACCGGCACGCAGCCAGCCGCCGGCCAGTCGGGCACGCTCCTGCATCCCGCTGACACCGGACCCGACACCGTCGAGCTCGACGAGGGGTTCGGTTCCCCGTGACGTCACGACGACGCCGAGCCCCGGGCCGCGCCAATCGAGCGCCACCCGGGCCGTCGCGGTCCGTCCCTGGTGCTTCAGCACGTTCGTCAGGCTCTCCTGCACGATCCGGTGCACCGCGCTGGCACTGCCCGCGGGCAGGAGTCCGGCGCCGTGCTCCTCGAACGTCGCGGTCATCCCGAGCTCCCGCATGTCCTCGACCAGGTCGGGGACGTCGAACAGCCCGTGGCGGTCGGCGTCGTCGCTCGCCTGGATGCGTTCCACCAGGGACCGGACGTCACCCAGTGCCGAGCGGCTCACGTCGGCGATGTCCTGCAGCGCCCGGGCGGCGTGTTCGTCCCGCACGGCGATGGCCGCGGCACCCTGGGCCTGGGACACGACGACGGCCAGTGAGTGGGCGAGCGAGTCGTGCACGTCGCGGGCGATCCGCGCGCGGTCCTGCTCGGCCCGGAGTTCGGTGGTGGTCACCTCGGTGCGGCGTTGCGCCTCGACCACCCGGACCCGCGCGAGGCCGATCCGCCACGCGGCACCGATGGCCACGCCGACCGCCCAGGCGACACCGCTGACCCCGACGAACGCGAAGGTGATCGTGACGAGGTCGGACCGGGTCCCGCCGGAGTTCCCCACCCAGCTGCCCCAGACGTCCTGGTCGGCAGCGGTCGGGACCGCCATCGCCCAGGCGGCTGCCGCACTCGCGAGCAGGAGCACGGGGACCGCCACGTAGCGGAGCAGGTCGGACCGACCGGCGCCGACGATGCCGACGACGATCGCGATCGCCAGGTACTCCGGCCAGGTCGTGTCGGTCGGCCGGGTGAGCAGCCGGGCCGCCTGCAGGAGCGGGATGCCGACGACCAGTCCGAGCGCAGTCGCGGGCATCCACGCGGCGAGGCCGATGGCGACGGCGAAGGCCGACACCACGACGACGTGGTCGGCGAGCCCCGCGCGTCCGGCTTCGGCGACGATCCAGAGCACGAGGTACACGGCGCCGGCGGCGGGGGCCAGCAGGTGCCGGTACCGGCGGAGGAGGGAGGTCATGACGCGAGCGTATGGGCCTCGCCGGACGGGGACCGAGCCGTGCGGCCGCTTTTCATCCGAGGTGATGAGGTCGCGCCGGACGGCTCAGCGGCCGACCTCCCGCCGGTGCTCCTGCGCGGCGTGGAGGACGTCGCGCGCCCGGTCGCTCGCTGCCTCGGCCTCGTCGCGGGCTGCCTCGAGCCGGGTGATCTCGGCCTCGGCCTGCTCGAGGGCACGCTGGAGCTCCGCGCGGCGCTCCTCCGCCTGTTCGAGATCGGCCTCGGCGGTGTCGAGTGCTGCGTCGGCGTCGCGGGACTCCGTGCGCGCGGCGGTCTCGGCCTGGCGCGCGGCCTTCCGGTCCGCGGCCGGGTCGCGCTTCGGCTCGGGTTCGGCGTCCGGCTCCGACTCCGGGGCGTCGCGCTGCGCGGGCCTGGAGGCACGGCTCGCCTTCCGCGCACCCCTCGCCTGGGAGATGGGGATGGGTGGGGCATCGCTGCCGGACCAGGCATCGGGCACCGCGTCCGGATCCGCGAGCGCCCCGTCGAGGTCGACCGCGTCGAACCCCACGCTCTCGAGCGCCGTCACGAGCAGCCCCGACCGGACGGCCGCGCCGGCGTGCGGGTCCGCCATCGCCGCCTCGATCGTCGACCGGACCTGCTCGAGCACCGCCGGGGTGACGGGGTGCCCGGCGTCGGACGCCAGGTCCGCACCGGCCTGCGCGAGGGCGTCGACGACCTCGGCGCGCTGCCGACGGAGCGTCCGGATCGCGTCGGGGTCGGCGTCGGCCTGCGCCTTGCGGAGCGCCGGTCCGAGGTCGACGGCGTCGTCGAGGGCACCGTCGTGGGCGAGCAGGTCGATCACCCATGCGGCCGGGGCGGGCTTCCGGAGCTTCCCGACCGCCGTGGCGAGGGCACGGTCGTCCTTCCGCACCGCGCGCTGCCGTGCGGTGCGCTCGGCGACGAAGTCCTGCGGCGCGACGAGCAACAGCTCCCTGGCGACGTCGGCGAACTCCATGCGACCACTGTGCCAGCCAGGATGCCAGGGACTACCAGTCGTGGACGGTGCCGTCGGCCAGGCGGTTGAACGGCAGGTACGCCTGCTCGTAGGGGTACTTGCCGGCTTCGTCGACGTCGAGGCTGACCCCGAGGCCCGGCTCGTCCCCCGGGTGCAGGTAGCCGTCGGTGAACGTGAACGTCTGGTGGAACACCTGGTTGGTCTGCGGTCCGTGCTGCATGTACTCCTGGATGCCGAAGTTGTGGATCGCGAGACCGAGGTGCATCTGCGCGGCAAGGCCCACCGGGGAGATGTCGGTCGGCCCGTGGAAGCCGGACTTGACCTGGTACAGCGCCGCGTACTCCATCGTCTTCTTGAGCGGCGTGACGCCGCCCATGTGCGTGACGGCACCGCGGACGTAGTCGATGAGCTGGTCGCGGATGATGTCCTTGAAGTCCCAGATGGTGTTGAAGACCTCGCCGATCGCCAGCGGCGTCGTGGTGTGCTGCCGGACGAGCTTCAGGGCCTCCTGGTTCTCGGCGGGGGTGCAGTCCTCGAGCCAGAACAGGTCGTAGGGCTCGAGCGACTTGCCGAGCTTGGCGGCCTGCAGCGGGGTCATCCGGTGGTGGCCGTCGTGCAGCAGCGGCAGTTCGGGGCCGAACTCGTTGCGGACGGCCTCGAACACGGTGGGCACGTGGCGCAGGTAGGCGCGGGTGTCCCAGTCCTCCATCGCCGGGTACGCACCGCGCTGGGCGGGCTCGAAGTCGTAGCGGACGCCGGCGTTGCCCTCGGTGGTCCTGTTCGAGGCGATGCCGTAGATGGACTCGAGGCCGGGGACACCGGTCTGCACCCGGATGGAGCGGTAGCCCTCTTCCTGGTGCTCGCGGATGGAGTCGAACAGCTCGGGCAGCTCCTTGCCCGAGGCGTGGCCGTACGCCATGAGCCCGGTGCGCGATGCCCCGCCGAGCAGCTGGTACAGCGGCATCCCGGCGACCTTCGCCTTGATGTCCCAGAGGGCCATGTCGACGGCCGCGATCGCGGCCATGGTGACCGGACCACGGCGCCAGTACGACGACCGGTAGAGGAACTGCCAGGCGTCCTCGATGCGGCTGGCGTCACGGCCGACGAGCAGCGGGACGACGTGCTCGGACAGGTACGCGGAGACCGCGAGCTCGCGGCCGTTCAGGGTGGCGTCGCCGAGCCCGGTGACGCCGTCGGCCGTGGTGAGCTTGAGCGTCACGAAGTTCCGGTTCGGGCTGGTCACGATGACCTCGGCCCGCTCGATCAGTTGGCCGCGGTCCGCCGAGGCCCAGGTGTCCGGACGGCCGGCGGTGGTCTCGGCCGGCCCGCTGTCGGTGGCGCCGGGGACCGGGGCCGCGGGGTTCGTGGTGGTCGTGTCGGTCATGCGTGGACTCCTCCGTTGGAGCGTTCGCGGGCGCGTGCCGCGGCGGTGCGGATGCGGTCGGCCGCCGCCGTCACGGCGGCGACCACGGGGGTGGTGTCGAGTTCGGGCGCGACGACGGCCAGGACGTCGTGCACGTCCGAGTCTGGCCCGGGGGCACCGGGGTCGTCCACCAGGTCAGATTGCTCGGTGACGTGCAACCACCATGCGGCGAGGGCGGTGGCCGCTCCGGTGCCGATGCCGGCCGAGGGGTCGCGGGCGAGCCGGTGCCGCACGACGTCGACGACACGGACGGGCAGCTTCTGCGAGCCGCCGGACGCGATCTGCCGCAGGGTGTGCCGGATGCGCGGGTTGGCGAACCGTTCGACCAGGGCCGTACGGGCGTCTTTGACCTCGGCCTCGGGCAGCGGGAGTTCGAGCGCGGCTTCGTCCCAGAGCTGCTCGACGGCGGTGCGGCAGACCGGGTCGTCCATCGCCTCGGCCACGGTGTCGTGGCCGAGCTGCAGCCCCAGGTAGGCGAGGAGCGAGTGCGAGCCGTTCAGCAGCCAGAGCTTCCGCTGCTCGTACGGGGTGACGTCGTCGACGATCCGGACGCCGGCCGTCTGCCAGGCGGGCCGGTCGGTGCCCGCGAAGGCGTCCTCGAGCACCCACTCGGCGAACGGCTCGGTGACGACGGGGACCCGGTCTCCGGCGAGCGCACCCGGCAGTTCCGACAGGCGCGCGACGTCGTCGTCGGTGGTGGCCGGGGTGATCCGGTCGACCATCGAGCTCGGGAACGTGACGTACGCCTCGATCCAGTCGCGCAGGGCGTCGTCGGTGACGGCGTCGAGCACGGCGTCCCGCAGGACCGCCCCGTTGTGCGTCAGGTTGTCGAGACTGACCAGCGCGATGCGCCCGGAGCCGGCGGCACGGCGGGCGTCGAGCCCCGTGACCAGCCGCGCCGGCACGTCGGAACCGGACCGGTAGCCCTGCTCGGTGACCGTCAGCGTGACGATGGTCGTCTCCGGGGACGCGACCACGTGCCTCCAGGCCGTGTCGTCGCTGCCCGGGTGGGCGGCCACGATCGTGTCGACCACCTCGGCTCCGTCGCCGGACGCGGCTCGGGTGACGAGCGTGTACCGGCAGTCCTGCGCGGTCAACGCGTCCGCGGCGGCGGGCGAGCGGCCGGTGAAGGCGGTGATCCCCCACGGCTCCCCCGTGGTGTGGGCGGTGTACCAGGCGAGGTGGGCACGAGCAAAGGCCCCCACCCCCAGGTGGACGATGCCCGGACGCCGATCGGTCATGCCGACACCGGTACGAGGGAGCGGAGGTACGCCAGGTTGTCGGCGGTGCGGGCCTCGAGCGGGAGGTCGGTGGAGAAGTCCTCGATGGTGACCCATCCGTCGTACCCGACCTGGCGGAGCGCGTCGAGGTACTCGGACACCGACGCCTGGCCGGTGCGCAGGGGTGCCCACTCGTGCTGCCAGATCGAGCTGCCGTCGGCACGGGTGTCGCCGGTGTCGACCCAGCGGGCGTTCTTCACGTGGGCGTGCGCCAGGTACGGCCCGAGCAGTTCGAACGCGGCGAGGTGGTCCTCGTACCCCTCGATCACGAGGTTGCCGAGGTCGTGGATGACGCCGACGTGTGCGGGGTCGAGACCGTCGATCAGTCGCAGTGCCGCGGAGGCCGACGGCGTGATCGTCATGTGGTGCAGCTCGACGAGTGCCTTCACGCCGAGCTCCGACGCACGCGACGCGACCCACTCGAGGTCGGCGCGGGTGCGGTCGAAGAGCTGCGGGTAGGTCTCGCCGGTGCGTTCCTGCTCGGCACGGTAGTGCGGCATCGTGACGCGGACCTGCCGGGCGCCGAGTTCGCTGGTCACGCGCAGCATCGTCTCGACGCCGTCGTGGTCGGCGGCCGGCTGGTAGCCGCCGATGCCCGAGTACTCGAGCCCGGCGGCGTCGGTGACCCGGGCGATCTCGCCGACCCGGTCGCGGATGCCGGTGTACTGCCAGGTCGAGTTGTTGCCCGCCCAGAACGACCGCTCGGCGGGGACCTCGGTGCCGTCGGCCGGGCGGTCGTCGACGATGCGCCACTCGATGCCGTCCCAGCCCTGTGCGGCCAGGGTCTCGGCGGCTTCGGACGGGGTCCAGTCGGGGGTGGAGGCGGTGAACACGGAGAACTTCATCGGGTGGCTCCTTCGGTCGCGCTGGCGGTGGCGGGTGTGCCGACGACGGGCACCACATCGTCGTACTTCCCCTCGATCACGTCGTCGATGCGCACGGGGTGTCCGAGCGTCGCGCTGACGTAGAGCCCGCGGACGGTGGCGAGCGACACGAGGGCCGCATCGACGGTGACACCCGGTTCGCGGCCCTGCCGGATCGCGTCGACGATGTCCGTGTACTGCCGAGCGTGGCCCGCGGCGAAGTGGTCGGGTTCGACCGGGCCGCCGATGACGTGCTCGGGCGGGACCACCTGGTCCTTCTGGTCGACCGCTCCGGCGACCGCGGTGGCGTTCGACGTGGTGGACGCGGACTCGAGCGTGGCGGTGTCCGGGGCGATGTGGAAGTACGCGAGCCGGTCGTCGTCGACGATGGCGGAGCCGTGCGTGCCGTACACGGCGTAGCGGGCGGAGAGCCCCGGGTACGCGGCGGTCGTGCAGTGGACGACCCCGAGCGCCCCGCCGGCGAACCGGACGGTGGCGACGGCGGTGTCCTCGACCTCGATCCGGTCGTGCGCGAGCAGGCCGGTCTGCGCGGAGATCTCGACCGGACGACCGAGCGCCCAGACGAGCAGGTCGACGGTGTGCACGCCCTGGTTCATCACCGCGCCGCCGCCGTCGAGCGCCCAGGTGCCGCGCCAGTCACCGGAGTCGTAGTACCCCTGCGACCGGTACCACGCGACGCTCGCGAGCCCCGAGGTCACGGTGCCGAACCCGCCGTCGTGCGCGGCCCGGGCGACGGCTGCCGACGCCGGGTCGAAGCGGTGCTGGCTGATGACGCTCGTGACGAGCCCGCGGTCACGAGCGGCTGCGGCGAGCGCCGCGATCTGCCGGGCCCGGGGCATCGTGGTGTCGAGCGGCTTCTCGATGACGACGTGCTTGCCGGCGGCCAGGGCGGCCTCGGCGAGCTGCACGTGCATGCCGGACGGCGAGCAGATCGCGACGACGTCGATGTCGGTCTGGTCGATCGCCTCCTCGATGGTGGACGTCGTGATCGGGCGGGCGACGCCCATCGCCTCGATTGCGTCGGCTGCGCTCGTGGCGGCTTCCGGCACGGCGTCGACGAGGGCGACGACCTGCAGGTCGGGGTGGTGGACGGCGACGGTGGCGTGGTGGCGTCCGATGACACCGGCGCCGACGACGGCCAGGCGGAGCGGGTTGGTGGGTTCGGTCATCGCAGGGTGACTCCGATCTGGTCGGTGAGGGTGCGGAAGGCCCGGCCGGCACGACCGAAGGCCGCGGGACCGGAGAACCCGCCGAGGGAGGTGAAGTCGCTGAGGTGCGGCTCGAGCGAGGCGTACCCGGAGTAGCCGGCGTCGCGGAGCGCGGTGAGGGTCTGGAGCAGTTCGCCGTCACCCTCGCCCGCGGGGACCACCGACGAGTCGGCGGCGAGGGCGTCCTTGACCTGCAGGTAGTCGACGTACGGGGCGAGCTGCTCCCAGCCGTCGGTGAAGGGCCGGACGCCGCACTGCACGTAGTTCGCGTTGTCCCAGGCAAGCCGGAGCGCCGGGGACCCGACGCTCTCGACGATGTCGAGCACCCGCGCGGGGACGTCGCCGTAGATGTCCTTCTCGTTCTCGTGCAGCAGCGTCACGCCTTCGCGCTCGGCGAGGTCGGCCAGCGCCCGCATCCGGACGAGGACGTCGTCGCGGACGTCGTCGGGGCTGCGGCCCTCGAAGTAGAACGAGAAGATCCGGATGTTCGTGGTGCCGAGGGCGTGCGCGGCACGGATCGCACGGGCGAGCCGTGACACCTCGTGCTCGACGGGTTCGTAGACGGGCACCTTGCCGATCGGGGAGGCGATCGCGGACACGGTCTGCCCGCGCTCGTCGAGCAGCCGGTGGAGTCCGGCGAGCTGGTCCTCGTCGAGGTCGACGACGTTGACGCCCCAGGCGCTGCGGACCTCGATGGCGCTCGCGCCGAGCGCCTGGAGGACCGCGACCTGGACGACCGGATCGGCGTCGATCTCGTCGCCGAAACCGGAGAGTTCCCAACTGGGCTGGGTCATTGCATTCCCTTCATGCGACCAGACTGGAGGCGCGGGGCGGGCTGGCACCGCGCCTCCAGGCAGTCTGTGGACAAGTCGGCAGACTGCACAGCGCTACTTGACGGAGCCGGCGGTGAGCCCGCCGACCAGGTAGCGCTGGAAGATCAGGTACAGGGCGACGACGGGGACGGCGCAGACGATCGAGGCGGCCATCATCTGGCCGTAGATCGGGACGGCGCCGCCCTCCTGGGTGGTGCCGAGCACCTGCAGGACCACGGCGACCGTCCGGGTGTTCGGGGTCGTCATGATCGTGGAGAACAGGACGTCGTTCCAGCCGAGCAGGAAGGCGAAGATCGCGGACACGACGATGCCGGGCCACGACAGCGGGAGGACGATCTTCGTCAGGATCTTCGTCGAGCTGGCGCCGTCGATGCGCGCCGCTTCCTCGAGTTCCTTCGGCAGGCCGCGCAGGTACGTGACCATCACCCACGTCGAGAACGGCAGGGCGAAGGTCAGGTAGGTGACGAACAGGCCCCACCGGGTGCCGATGATCTGCACGCCGGTGGCGCTGGCGATGTTCGAGAACACCACGAAGACCGGCAGGAGCAGGAGCGTGCCGGGGATCGACTGCAGGGCGAGGAGCCCACGCAGGATCGTCAGCCGCCCGAGGAACCGGAACCGGACGAGCACGTAGGCCGTGGACACGGCGAGCGCGGCACTCGCGACGGCGACGGCACCGGCGGTGAGCATCGAGTTCACCAGTCCCTCACCGAGGGCGACCGTCGACCAGATCTCGACGTAGCTCGACAGGGTGAACTCGGACGGGAAGTACTCGCCGCGAGCGACCGCGACGTCGGAGTTGACCGAGCCGAACAGGATGTAGAGCACCGGGACGGCGATGAACGCGATGATCACCGCGATGACGGTGACGAGCAGCCAGCGCGGCAGCAACCGGGTGACGTCGGTGTCGTAGGGACGCTTGCTCCGTCGGCCGCCGCTGCCGGTCGTGATGCTCTCGGTGAGCGTCGCGGTGGGGCGGGTGCGGGTACTGAAGGACGTGCTCGGGGTGGTCATGCGCGTGCTCCGTCGATGTCGGCGGCGGTCGGGGCGGCGGCGAGCGTGGCGCGGTCGGCGCGACGCTGCTTCCGGTTGGGGCCGGCGTCGTCGCCGGTGTCGAGCTTGACCGCCCGCAGGTAGACGAACAGCGGGATCGCCACGATCACGAGCGAGCAGATCGCCATCGCCGCGGACAGACCGAAGCGGAACGACTGGAAGCTCGCGATGTACGTCAGGACGGGCATCACCTCGACGCTGGACGGCAGCGGGATCCCGAACAGCACGAACGGCAGCGTGAAGTTGTTGATGTTGTGCAGGATCGAGATGATCACCGCGAGGCTGAGGGGTCCGCGCAGGTACGGGAAGATGATGTACCGCAGCTTCGCCCACCAGGTCACCCCGTCGAGCGCTGCGGCCTCGTGCACCTCGTTGTCCACGGCCTGCAGTCCGGCCAGGGACAGCAGGTAGACGAAGGGCCAGCTCGTCCAGATCATCACGCCGGCGAGCGCCCAGTACGACGCCGAGCCGTTCAGCCACAGCACGTCGGTGTGCAGGATCGAGTTCACGACCCCCTGCGGCTGGAGCATCGTGCGGAAGAACGTGCCGACGACGAACGCGGGGAGCACGTACGGGATCAGGTAGATCGATCGGACGAGCCCGCGACCGGGGAACCGGTTCTGGGTCGAGATCGCGGCGGCGACCCCGATCGGCACGGTCACGGCCGTGACGAGCACCGACAGCGACACCGAGATCCAGATGGAGTGCAGCAGCGGCGAGTTCGTGAACGCCTCGGTGAAGTTCGCGAACCCGACGAACGGGGCGCTGAACCACTGGCGGAGCGTGTACTGGTCGAGGTCGAGCATCGCGATCCAGAAGCCCACCAGGAGCGGCACCACGATCACGGCGAGCATGAGGACCCCGCCGGGCAGGAGCATCCACAGCGGGCGCTCGCGTTTGTAGAGGGGCGTCTTGCCGGCCGGGCGGACCGGCCGGGGCGGCGCCGCGTCGGTGCGGGGCCTGGTCTGCGTGCTGGTCATCCCAGACCTCCGTTCTTCTGACGGTCGAGGGTGGCCTGGGCGTCCTTCTGGGCGTCCTGCAGTCGCTTGCGGAGCTGGTCGTCGGTGACCTCGCCGGACTTCAGCGACGGGATCGACTGCACGACCACGTCGACCAGGGCGAGCTGGATGTCGGACCAGGCGCCGGTGAACGCGGTCGGCTTGGACAGGCGGCCGGCGTCGATGATCGGCTTGAGCTGCGGGTTGTCGGCTGCAAGGTCGGCGGCGGCCGAGGCGTTGGTCGGCAGGTTGCCGAACAGGTCGTAGTACTCGAGCTGGGCCTTCGGGGCGCTGAGCTGCTTGACGAACGCGAACGACAGCTCCTGCTTGCTGCCGTAGTCGGCGACGACCCAGTTGTCGCCGGACAGGATGCTGGCGGCCTCGATCCCGTCGGACGGCCGCTCGGACGCCCCCGGCGGGACGGTCGGCAGCAGGGCGAACTCGTACTTGCCGTCGACCTTGGTGTCCTTGAAGGAGTTGATGGCGGTGGTGGTCGTCATCGGGAAGAACGCGGCCTTGCCCTCGGTGAACTGCGCGAGGGCCTGGGCGTTGTTCCAACCGATCGCGGCCGGGTCGACGACGCCGTCCTTCGTGACCCAGTCGAAGTAGGTGCGGTAGGCGTTCTCGACGGCCTCGCTGTCGATCTCGGCCTTCGAACCGTCGACGATCGTGTTGCCGGCGTTCTGGGCCATCCCCCACACGAACTTCCAGGGGTCGAAGCCGTCGGCGTAGGCGATCGCCATCCCGTGGCGTCCGTCACCCGTGGTGGCCTTCGCGTCGGCGGTGAGCTCGTCCCACGTGGTCGGCATGTCGGTGATCCCCGCCTTGGCGAGCAGGTCCTTGTTCACCGCCATCACGAACGGACGGCTGGCGAACGGGATCCCGATCTGCTTCGACGCACTCGGACCGGAGATGCCGAACGACGCGGGGTCGAACTGGTCCTTGCCGCCGATCGCGTCCCACTCCTTCGTGCCCATCTCGACGAAGGCACCGGTGGCGTACGCGGTCGGGGTGAAGGTGGTGCCGATCGCGTAGACGTCGGGGCCCTGCCCGGAGATGACGCTCGTCTGGATCGCGGTCAGTTCCTCCTGCGCGGACGAGTAGGTCTCCCACTGGATGTCCGCACCGGTCGTGCGCTTGAACTCGGCGGCGGTCTCCCGCTGCCACTGCTTGCGTTCCTTGGGGTAGGTGGTGTCCGCGCCCATCATCACGCGGAGGGTGTTCGGGTCGTCGCCGCTGCCGTTCACCACGGCGCATCCCTGCAGGGACAGTGCGGTGAGGGCGACCACGGCGACGGCACCGACGAGGGTGCGGACTTGCAGTCTTCGCGTCTTCACGGGGGTTTCCTCCTCGAGACCTCCTCCGAGCGGCGCTGCTCGGTGGCACCACTGTTCCGCCGTTGGCAACATGCGGCAACCGGTTGCCACTTGTTGCCAGACGCGAATACGTTCGGCCTCGTGAAGGACCTCTCGACGGACGGCGGCGGGCGCACGGGCGGTGCCGCGGGCACCGCCGCTGGTGCCGCGCGTCGCGTCACCATCCGCGACATCGCTGACGCCACCGGGGTCGCCGCGTCCACCGTCTCCCGCGCCCTGTCCCTGCCCGACCGGGTCAACCCCCTCACCCAGGAGCGCATCCAGCGGGCGGCCCGCGAGCTCGGCTACGTCGCCAACTCGCAGGCCCGGGCGCTGACCTCCGGCCGCACCCGCGCCGTCGCGGTGCTCGTGTCCGACATCACGAACCCGTTCTACTTCGACGTCATCCGGGGCACGCAGCACCAGCTCGCCGGGGCCGGCTGGACGCAGCTGCTCGTCGACACCGAGGAGTCCGCCGACGCCGAGATGGCCGCACTCACCGCCGTGGGGGCGAAGGCCGACGGGGTCGTGCTCACGGCGTCACGACTGTCCGACGCGCAGATCGCACGGTTCGCCGAACGGATCCCCCTGGTCGTCGTGAACCGTCGGCCCACCGGCGTGCCCTCGGTGCTCATCGACACCCCCGGCGGGGTGGAGCAGGCGGTGCAGCACCTGGTGTCACTGGGACACCGGGAGATCCTGTACGTCGCCGGGCCGGACAGCTCGTGGTCGAACGAGCGTCGGTGGCGCGCGCTCGTGCAGGTCGCCAAGCGCCTGGGGATCCGCGTCGCCCGAGTGGGGCCGCACGCACCCTTCGTCGACTCCGGCGCCGCGGCCGCCGACGCCGCCGTGCACGCCGGTGCGACCGCGTGCATCGCCTTCAACGACCTGATCGCCATCGGGATGCTCGCCCGGCTGCGGGAGCGCGGGGTCCGCGTCCCCGAGGACATGAGCATCGTGGGCTGCGACGACATCTTCGGCGCCGACTTCTGCAACCCGCCGCTCACCACGATGACCTCGCCGATCGAGCGGGCCGGCCGGGTCGCGATCCGGATGCTGCTCGGACGGCTCGGCGCCCTGCCCGCCGACGAGCTGCCCGGGGAGCACATGTCCGGCGCAGTCGCCCTGCCCACCCACCTGACCGTGCGCGAGTCGACCGGACCGGCGCCCCGTGCCGGAACCGCCTGATCCGGAAATCCCGCCGCCCCACACTCGCACCACCCGAACTCGCCGTCCCCGAAGGAGTCGATGATGACCCGCACCAGCACCCCCACCCGGCTCGCACCGCACCCCGACCGGCTGTTCCCCGCCGACCCCGGAGCGCGAGCCGTGGCACGCACCGTGTACGAGGCGGTCAAGGACGCCCCGATCATCTCGCCGCACGGGCACGTCGACGCGGCGCTGATCGCCTCGGACCAGCCGTTCAGCGACCCCGCCTCGCTGCTCATCACGCCCGACCACTACGTGCTCCGCCTGCTGCACGCGAACGGGGTGGACCTGGCCGCGCTGGGACGCGCGGACCTGTCGGGGCCCCGCCCGGGCTCGCAGGCTCGCCCGGCGGCGTCGGCGCATCGCTGGCGCGATGCCGCTGAGCCGACGCCGCCAGGCCGTGCCATCTGGCGGCAGCTGGCGGAGCACTGGGACGACTTCCTCGGAACCCCTGTGCGCTACTGGTTCGAGACGGAGCTGCACGACGTGTTCGGGCTCGACCAGGCGCCGTCCGCGGCGAACGCGGACGACCAGTACGACCACATCGCCGGCCTGCTGGCGTCGCCCGCCTTCCGGCCACGCGCGCTCTTCGACGCCTTCGGCATCGAGGTCCTCGCCACCACGGACGGCCCGGCGGACGACCTCGCTGCGCACGCGCAGCTCGCGGCGGACCCCGGCTTCACCGGCCGGGTGCTCCCCACGTTCCGCGCGGACGCCGTGTTCGACCCGACGCGGTCGGACTGGAGGCCCGTGGTCGCGTCGATCGGCGAGGCCGCCGGCATCGACACGGGCACCCACGCAGGGCTGTTGGCGGCTCTCCGCGCACGTCGCCACTACTTCATCGAGCACGGTGCGACCGCCACGGACACCGGGGTGCTCGACGCGGGCTCCGCTCCCCTGCCGTCGAGCGAGCGGGAACGCATCCACGCCGCGGCGCTGCGCGACGCGTCGTCGGTCACCGAGGCCGAGGCGACGGCGTACCGGCACGACATGCTCTACCGCTGGGCGGAGATGAGCGTGGAGGACGGCCTCGTCATGCAGCTGCACCCCGGGGTGATCCGGAACCACCACACCCCGACGCTCGAGCGCTTCGGGCCGGACACCGGGCACGACCTGCCGGCCGTCGGGTCCTTCACCGAGCCGCTCCGGCCGCTGCTCGAGTCCTTCGGCACCGTTCCCGGGTTCCATCTGGTGCTGTTCACCGTCGACGAGACCGTCTTCTCGCGCGAGATCGGGCCGCTGGCGGGCTTCTACCCCGCCGTGTACGCGGGCGCACCGTGGTGGTTCATCGACACCCCGGCGGCCATCGGGCGCTACCGGTCGGCCGTCACCGACTCGGCGTCGTTCACCAAGACCTCCGGGTTCATCGACGACACCCGCGCGTACTGCTCCATCCCCGCGAGGCACGACATGGCGCGGCGGGCAGACGCGGCGTACCTGGCGTCGCTCGTGGTCACGCACCAGGTCTCCGAGGAGGACGCCGTCCGCACCGCCCGCCGCATCGTGTCCGACATCCCTCGGGCGACGTTCAAGCTCTGACGCTGGCGGCGCCGCACTGCCGCGTGGTGCGAGGTTCCGTGCCTGGTGCGAGGGGTGCCGGGTCGCACGGAACACGGAACCTCGCACGGTTCGGCGCTGCGGCGGTACGGTCGGGCGCATGACGGAGCGGGTGACGGCGGCGTACGGCGCTCGGGCCGACGAGTACGCGGCACTGCTCGGGTCGATGGACACCGTCCACCCCGACGACCGAGCCCTCGTCGACGCCTGGGCAGCCGGTCGAAGCGGTCCCCTGGTCGACGCCGGGTGCGGCCCCGGTCACTGGACGGCGCACCTCGCACGGCAGGGGCACCGTGTCAGCGGCATCGACGCGGCGCCTGAGTTCGTCGAGCACGCACGACGGACGCACGGCGCCGTGGACGCGGACATCGACTTCCGGGTCGCGTCGCTCGACGCGCTCCCGCTCGTGGACGGCAGCGTCGACGGGGTCCTGGCCTGGTACTCGGTGATCCACCACGAACCGTCGCAGATCGGTGGGGCACTCGCCGAGTTCCGTCGGGTGCTCGCCCCCTGCGGTGGGCTGCTGCTCGGGTTCTTCGAGGGCGCCGCGGTCGAGGCCTTCGACCACGCCGTCGTCACCGCCTACCGCTGGCCGGTCGCGTCCCTGGCGGCGCTGCTGGACGAAGCGGGCTTCGACGTCGTGGACGTCCACACCCGCACGGACCCGGGGGCCCGGCCGCACGGGGCGATCAGTGCGGTGCGCCGCTGATCGCTGACCGCTGTCCGTTCCAGCGGCCGGTCAGGCGTCCGAGACCATCGCGGTCAGAGCAGCAGCGATCTCCGGCACGGCATCGAGTTCCCCCTCGGCGATCGCGACGATGAAGTCGTACGCCTGATCGTTCGAGGCGTGGAGCCGGACGCCGTTCACGCCGAGGAAGACCACGAGCAGCATCAGCCCGAGGCGCTTGTTGCCGTCGACCAGGGCGTGGTTCCGGACGGCGGAGTGGACGAGCGCCGCCGCCTTCTCGACCAGCGTCGGGTAGGCGTCGTTCCCGCCCACCGACGCGGCGGGTCGCGCGACCGCCGCCTCGAGCAGTCCGACGTCGCGGATCGCGTAGTCAGCTCCCAGGGTCCGACGAGCGACGTGCAACGCCTCGTCGGTCGTGAGGTGGATCACTTGCCGAGTCGTTCGAGCGCCTCGGCGTAGCGCGGGAGTTCTCGGTCGAGGATGCCGTCGATCAGATCGCTGCGGCTGTGCTGCTCGACGTACTCGCGGATGGCGGCGCGCGCGACGTCCTGCATCGAGCGCTCCTCGAGGTCAGCACGCTTGCGCAACGCCGCTGCCTCGGCGTCGTCGAGTCGGAGGGTCATGGCCATGGGGTCGATGGTATCAACAGTGGTATCTGGACGGGCGGCAGTGATCGTGGTCATGGAGCGACGGTACGAGCGTCCCCCTCGACGCGGACGGGACCGGGGATCGGTTGGGGATGGCGACGGCCGCGCTGCGCCCTGTGGAGGAACTGCCCGGATCCGTCGCGGGTCGTCGACGCTCGTCAGGCGGTGGTGACCGCGAGCGCGGCGAGGATCTCCCGCACGGTGTCGTCGACCGATCCGTCGATCGACACCGCGACGGCGGCCTCGTCGGGCTGCGGCCGCTCGAGGGTCGCGAACTGCGAGTCGAGCAGCGTCGTCGGCATGTACTCGTGCTGGCGGTGGGACTGCCGTTCGGCGATCAGGTCGCGCGACCCGTCGAGGAAGGCGATGACGAGACCCGGCGCGGACTCGCGCAGCCGGTCCCGGTAGGCACGCTTGAGCGCCGAGTTCGCCATCACGCACCGGGAGCCGTCCGATTCGACCGCGGCGATCCGCTCGGCGCAGGCGTCGAGCCACGGCCAGCGGTCCTCGTCGGTGAGCGGGATCCCCTGCCGCATCTTCTCCTTGTTGGCGACCGGGTGCAGGTCGTCGGCGTCGACGAAGACGCACGGTTCGCCCTGCGCGACCAGGGCGTCGGTGAGCGCCTGGCCGATGGTGGACTTGCCGGAGCCGGAGACCCCCATCACGAGGACGGGCGGGTGGACAGCGAGCTCGCTCATCCCTCCACAGTATTGATCCGGTGAACTCTGGTCCCCAGTTCCCGCAACACCTGTGCGATCCCAGACCGCCGGTCGTAGGTTGGGCGCCAACGTCAGGACAAAGGAGGCCCTCGTGGCAGACAACAACGGTCAGGCGAACATCGGAGTCGTCGGACTCGCAGTGATGGGCTCGAACCTCGCCCGCAACCTCGCATCGCGCGAAGGCAACACGGTGGCGGTCTACAACCGCACGTACGCCCGCACCGAGGAGCTGCTCCAGGAGCACGGCGACGCCGGGTTCATCGCGTCCGAGGACATCGACGGGTTCGTCGCCTCGCTGTCGAAGCCCCGGACCGCCATCATCATGGTGCAGGCCGGCAAGGGCACCGACGCCGTGATCGGACAGCTCGCCGAACGCTTCGAACCGGGCGACATCATCGTCGACGGCGGCAACGCGAACTTCCACGACACCATCCGACGTGAGCACGACCTGCGCGAGAAGGGCCTGAACTTCGTCGGCACCGGCATCTCCGGCGGCGAAGAGGGCGCCCTCAAGGGCCCGTCGATCATGCCCGGTGGCTCGAAGGAGGCCTGGGAGACGCTCGGGCCGATCCTGAAGTCGATCGCCGCGGTCGCCGAAGGTGAACCGTGCGTGACCCACATCGGCACCGACGGCGCCGGGCACTTCGTCAAGATGGTGCACAACGGCATCGAGTACGCCGACATGCAGCTCATCGCCGAGTCGTACGACCTGCTCCGTCGCGTCGGCGGGCTCTCGGTGGAGGACCTGGTGCAGGTCTTCGACGAGTGGAACAAGGGCGACCTCGAGTCCTACCTGATCGAGATCACCGGTGAGGTCCTCAAGCAGCGCGACGCCGACACCGGCAAGCCGCTCGTCGACGTCATCCGTGACGCGGCCGGCTCGAAGGGCACCGGCGTCTGGACCGTGCAGAACGCCGTGGGCCTGGGCATCCCCGTCTCGGGCATCGGCGAAGCCGTGTTCGCCCGCGCGGTGTCGTCGAAGCCGACGCAGCGTGCCGCCGTGCAGCAGTCGGTCAAGAACCGTCCGCAGATCGCCGAGGTGCCGGACACCTTCGCCGACGACGTGCGTGCGGCGCTGTACGCCTCGAAGGTCGTCGCCTATGCGCAGGGCTTCGACCTCATCATCGCCGGGGCGAAGGAGTACGGCTGGGACATCGACCTCGGCAACGTCGCGAAGATCTGGCGGGGCGGCTGCATCATCCGTGCCCAGTTCCTGAACCGCATCGTCGAGGCGTACGCCGAGAACCCGAAGCTCGAGTCGCTGCTGGTCGACCCGTACTTCGCGAACGCGGTGGCCGAGGGCGAAGCCGCCTGGCGCCGCATCGTCGGCATCGCGGCTGCGTCAGGCGTCCCCGCGCCGGGCTTCTCGTCCGCGCTGTCGTACTTCGACTCGCTCGCGTCCGACCGTCTGCCCGCGTCGCTGATCCAGGGCCAGCGCGACTTCTTCGGCGCACACACCTACCAGCGCATCGACAAGGACGGCACCTTCCACACGCTGTGGTCCGACGACGACCGCCGCGAGGTCGAGCAGGAGCCGTCCACGCACTGACGACAGCACCCGCTGCCGACCACGGAGGTCGGTGCGGGTTCTGCAAGGAGGGCCTCGCTGACCACGGGGCCCTCCGTTGCGTCAGGCGACGATGCGTTCCCGTGCCAGGTCGGCGACGAGCCGGTCAAGCCGTGGACCGCGCCCGAGCAGCCGACGCGAACCGGGGGCGGTCCGCACGAAGAACGTCGCCACCGCGGGGGTGTCGTCCGGTCGCACGTGGTGGATCGCCACCGCACACGCGCGGCGAGCGCCAGCGGAACGGCCAGGGCGCTCGGAGCCACCGTCTCGCCCCGAGCCGTCCGAGCCGTCGACGCCGTCCGCCACGTCTTCCAGTCCGACGTGCACGACACGACTCCACCGGATCACGAGCAGCCGGGTCGCCCGCCGTTCGTCGAGTTCCCACAGGGAGGCCTCGGTGGCGCCGAAGGCCCAGGTCACGCGCGAACCGAGGTGGGTGTCCGGACGGACTTCATCGACGATGCCACGGAGTTCCGGTGTCGGCGCCGCCGGGACGAGCCACACCGTCGGGTCGATCCGCCGGATGGCGAGCGCGAGGGCCTCGTCCGCCTGCCGCCGCCGTGCCGTCGCGGTCCGCACGACGGCGACCACGATGACCACGACGCCGAGCGCGATCGCGCCGAACTCGACGATGCCGTACCAGGAGAGGTCGACGCCCGGCGCCGTCGAGACAACGATGATCCGGGTGATCAGGAGGACCAGCCAGACGGCGACGATGACCCAGCGCAGGGTGGCGAGTCGACGTGCTGGAGACATCGGTGTCCGCCGTGCACCGCGGGCACGACCGGACCGCGGGACACCATCCGGACGCTGCAGCACGGTCCGATCCTCCCACGAGCCGCGCGCCACCTGCTGGCCGAACCCGATGAACGCGCGGGGAAGCGCGCACACACAGCCCACGAGCGGCCGGGCGACCTACGCTCGGGCGGTGACCACCGAGACGACGGACGAACCGATCGGTCGACCGACGGCGGGTCCGTCGGACGGCCCGGGCGGGCCCGATGCCCCTTCGACCCGACGTTGGACGCTGATCGCCGCGATCGTCGGCGTCGTGGCCGCCGCCGCGTTCCTCGGTGTCGCCGAGTTCGGCGCGCTGCTGCTCGGCGGAGCGGGCAGCCCCCTGGTCGCCGTCGGATCCGCCGTCATCGACCTCGCTCCCCCGGGTGCGAAGGACTTCATGGTCGCCGTGTTCGGCACCGGGGACAAGGTCGCCCTGTTCGTGCTCATGACGGTGATCGTCATCGCGATCAGCGCCGGTGCCGGTGTCCTCGAACGTGCACGACCGCCCTTCGGTGCCCTCGTGTTCGCCGCCGGTGGTGTGCTGGCGCTGCTTGCCGTCAGCACCCGCTCGGGCAGCGGGACCCTCGACGGCGCCCCGACGGTCCTCGGCATCGCGGCAGCGGTGGTCGTCCTGCGCCTGCTGCTCCAGCGGCTGCGCCGGTGGGAGGCCGCGGCGACCGTGCCGACGGCGGCACCGCGACCCGCGTCGACGGAGCGCCGGACGTTCCTGGTCTGGGGCGTCGCGACGGCGACCGTCGCGGTCGTGGTGGGCACCGCCTCCCGGCTGGGGTCGTCCGCGATGCAGGCGGCCGCTGCTGCCAGGCGGGCCATCCGGCTGCCCGCCGCGGCGACCCCTGCACCGGCGGTCCCCGCGGGTGCGTCGCTCGACGTCGACGGCATCACCCCGTACATCACGTCGAACGCCGACTTCTACCGGATCGACACGGCCCTGCGGGTACCGCAGGTCGACCCCGCCGACTGGTCGCTCCGCATCCACGGCGCGGTCGAGAACGAGATCACGCTGACGTGGGACGAACTGCTCGCGCTGCCCCTCGAGGAGCACGTGGCCACCCTGAGCTGCGTGTCGAACGAGGTCGGCGGTGACCTCATCGGCACGGCCCGCTGGCTGGGCTACCCCATCCGGGAGCTCCTCGCCCGGGCACGTCCGACGGGCGATGCCGACATGGTGCTCTCACGGAGCATCGACGGATTCTCCGCCGGCACCCCGCTCGACGTGCTGCAGGACGACGGCACCGCGGCGCTGCTCGCGGTCGGGATGAACGGCGAGCCCCTGCCGACCGAGCACGGGTTCCCGGTGCGGATGGTCGTGCCGGGCCTGTTCGGGTACGTCTCGGCGACGAAGTGGGTCACCGAACTCGAGGTCACCCGGTTCGCCGACGCGCAGGGCTACTGGACCCCGCGTGGCTGGTCGGAGCGTGGCCCGGTCAAGCTCGAGTCCCGCATCGACACCCCGCGGAACGGGTCGACCGTGAGCGCGGGCAAGCCAGTGGCGATCGCGGGGGTCGCGTGGCAGCCGCACAAGGGCGTGAAGGCCGTCGAGGTCCGCGTCGGAGGCGGCGACTGGCAGCGCGCCGAACTCGCCGACTCGGTCTCCGCGGACACCTGGCGGCAGTGGGTGGTGCGGTGGACGCCGACCGCCGGCTCGCACCGCATCGAGGTGCGCGCGACCAGTGCGGACGGCGAGGTGCAGACGAGCGTGGACCGGCCGCCGGCGCCGAACGGTGCGACGGGCTGGCACACGGTGACGGTCGACGCGCGCTGACTGCCCGGGAGCGGTCTGCGACACGCCCGCTGACTGCCGTCGATGTGGCAGAAAGCGTCGGTTCGCGGGCGCGCAGGCGACACTTCGTGCCGCCTCGGTGGACCTGAGCGGCATGTCGTGACCGCTCGGCGGCGACGCGCTCCGGTCACCAGACGGCCTGGAGGCCCGGTGACAGCCCGCCCCGCCCCTCGCCCTGGCCGCGCGACACGCCACGTGCGTCGCGCCGGGGGTGCAGAAAGTGTCGGTTCGCGGGCGCGCAGGCGACACTTCGTGCCGCCTCGGCGAACCTGAGCGGCATGTCGTGACCGCTCGGCGGCGGCGCGCTCCGGTCACCCGACGGCCTGGAGGCCCGGTGCCGGCCCGCCCCGCCCCTCGCCCCGGTCGCGCGACACGCCACGTGCGTCGCGCCGAGGGTGCAGAAACTGTCGGTTCGCGGGCGCGCAGGCGACACTTCGTGCCGCCTCGGCGAACCTGAGCGGCATGTCGTGACCGCTCGGCGCCACGGCCAGGCAGACCAGGGTCAGGCGGGCAGAACTGGTCAGGCGGGCAGGGTCGCGACGACGCAGGTGCCGTCGACCTCGGCGTCCCGCTCGACCACGGCGGAGAAGCCGGCGGCCGTGAACGCAGCGGCGGATGCCTCGGCCTGGGCCTCGGACACCTCGATGACGACGGCACCACCGGGACGGAGCCACTCCCCCGCACCCGCTGCGATCCGGCGGTGCAGGTCGAGGCCGTCCGCACCTCCGTCGAGGGCGACGCGGTGTTCGTGCTCGCGGGCCTCGCTCGGCATGAGTTCGATCGAGTCCGTCGGCACGTAGGGGGCGTTCACCGCGATGACCGTCACGGCCCCGCGGAACCGATCGGGCAGCGGCGCGAACAGGTCTCCGGCGACGACGATGCCGCGGTCGCCGATGTTCTCGGCTGCGACGTCGACGGCGTCCGGGTCGATGTCGGTGGCGACGAGGTCGAGCGCGCCGACGCGGCCGAACAGGGCGACCGAGATCGCGCCGGCACCGCAGCACAGGTCGACCACGCGGTCGTAGCGCTGCAGCCGACGCGCAGCCTGCTCGACGACGACGGTGGTGCGGGCTCGCGGCACGAAGACCCCGGGGGTCACCCGGATGCGATGCCCGTCGAAGGCAGCCCAGCCGAGCACGTACTCGAGCGGCTCACCGGCCAGCCGACGCTGCACGAGGCTCCGGAGTCGCACCGGCTCACCGTCACCGGCCTCGAGCAACAGGTCGGCTTCGTCCTCGGCGAAGACGCTCCCCGCGGCCCGGAGCCGGGCCGCGAGGGCGTCACGCGCGGGATGTGTCAAGCGGCGCCGTCGAACATCGACGTCACGGAACCGTCGTCGAAGACCTCGTGGATGGCACGGGCGATGAGCGGGGCGATCGGCAGGACCTCGAGGCGGTCCCAGCGCTTGTCCATCGGCAGGGGCAGGGTGTCCGTCACGACCACGCGGTCGATGAACTCGCTCTGCAGCAGCTCGGTGGCCGGGTCGGAGAACACGGCGTGGGTCGCGGCGACGACGACTCCCGTGGCGCCGGCGTTCTTGAGCGCCTCGGCGGCCTTGGCGATCGTGCGGCCGGTGTCGATGAGGTCGTCGACGAGCAGGCACACGCGGCCGCTGACGTCTCCGACGATCTCGTGCACCGAGACCTGGTTCGGCACGAGCGGGTCGCGGCGCTTGTGGATGATGGCGAGCGGGGCGCCGAGCTTCTCGGACCAGATGTCGGCGACACGGACGCGGCCCATGTCGGGCGACACGACGGTGAGCGTCTTCGGGTCGAGGATCTGGCGGAAGCGCTCGAGCAGCACCGGCATGGCGAACAGGTGGTCGACGGGGCCGTCGAAGAAGCCCTGGATCTGCGCGGCGTGCAGGTCGACGCTCATGATGCGGTGTGCGCCGGCGGCCTTGAACAGGTCGGCGACGAGGCGGGCCGAGATGGGCTCGCGGCCGCGGCCCTTCTTGTCCTGACGGGCGTACGGGTAGAACGGCGCCACGACCGTGATGCGCTTCGCCGAGGCACGCTTCAGCGCGTCGACCATGATGAGCTGCTCCATGAGCCACTCGTTGATCGGCGCGGTGTGCGACTGGATGACGAAGGCGTCGCAGCCACGGACCGACTCGTCGAAGCGGGCGTAGAGCTCACCGTTCGCGAAGGTCCGGGCATCGGTCGGCACGAGGTCGACCCCGAGCTCCTCCGCGATCTCGGCAGAGAGCGCCGGGTGTGCTCGCCCCGAGACGAGGACGAGTCGTTTCTGGCCGGTTGTCTTGATTCCGGACAAGTGCGGTGCTCACTCCCTGACCCACGAGGGGTCGATGTCGGCGACGGGTGGTCGCCGGGATCTATTCGCCGTTCGCGAGCCGAGCAGCCTCGGCCGCCGGTGTGCCGGGTCGGTGTTCCTCGACCCATCCGTCGGTGTTGCGCTGTGGGGCGTAGCTGATCGCGAGCGATCCTGCCGGAACGTCCTTGCGGACGGTGGTCCCGGCACCGGTGTACGCACCGTCACCAATCCTAACGGGGGCGACGAACACGTTGTGCGAGCCTGTACGGACGTTCGAGCCGACCTCGGTGCGGTGCTTGTGCACGCCGTCGTAGTTCGCGGTGATGGTGTTCGCGCCGATGTTCGAGTCCTCGCCCACCTCGGCGTCGCCGATGTAGGACAGGTGCGGGACCTTGCTGCCCCGGCCGATCCGGGCGTTCTTCGTCTCGACGAAGGTGCCGATCTTGCCGTCGTCACCGAGGATCGTGCCCGGCCGCAGGTAGGCGAACGGGCCGACCGAGGCGCCGTCCCCGATCACGGCGAGGGTGGCGTCGACGCGGTTCACGGTGGCGCGGGCCCCGACCTCGGTGTCGCGGAGCGTGGTGTCCGGTCCGACGACGGCACCGGCGGCGATCGCGGTGGCACCGATGAGCTGGGTGCCGGGCAGGACTTCGGCGTCGGGCTCGATGGTGACGTCGAGGTCGATCCAGGTGGACGCGGGGTCCTGCACGGTGACGCCGGCGAGCTGGTGGCGGCGGACGATGCGGGCGTTGAGTTCCCGCGCGGCGTCGGAGAGCTGGGCACGGTCGTTGATGCCGGCGACGAGCCACGGGTCGGTCAGGGTGACCACGTCGATGCGCCCGCCGCGCTCGCTGATCAGCGCCGGAGCGTCGGTGATGTACTTCTCGCCCTGGGCGTTCGCCGTGGTGAGCGACGGCAGGGCGGCGCGGAGTCGTGCCACGTCGAACGCGTAGATGCCCGCGTTCGCCTCGGTGATGGTCAGCTGCTCGGCGGTCGCGTCCTTGTGCTCGACGACGCTGACGAAGGCGCCGGACGCGTCGCGCACGATCCGTCCGAGGCCGGTCGGGTCCGGGGCGATGGCGCTCACGAAGGTCGCGCCGTTGCCGCCGCCGACGTGGGCGTCGACGAGGAGCCGGAGCGATGCGGCGTCGAGCAGCGGGACGTCGCCGGACAGCACCACGACGGCGCCGTCGAAGTCGGCGGGCAGTGCTTCGACCGCCACCTCGACCGCACGGCCGGTGCCGGGGACGTCGTCCTGGTCGACGACGATCGCGTCGGGGGCACGCTCGACGACCTCGGCCGCGACGAGGTCCCGCTCGTGCCGCACGACGACGGCGACGTGCTCGGGGCTGAGCGACGACGCGGTGCGCAGGACGTGCCCGATGAGCGGCAGTCCGGCGAGCCGGTGCAGCACCTTGGGCGTGGACGACTTCATGCGCGTGCCCTGCCCGGCGGCGAGGACGACGACGGCGATGCGCTGGTCGGTCATGCACCCATCCTGGCGCACCGCGACCCGGGTCGCCCGACGCGACCACGGTCCTGTGCGGAACCGTGCGCACAACCGCAGCCTGTGGACGGACGGGAACCGCGCCTCCAGGCCGCCTGACGGGGAGCTCTGGCAGACCCCGCACGCCGAGGATCAGGCCCGTGCGCCCTGCGGTTCCCGCTTGACGAACGCCATCAGCACCAGCCCGGCGATGAGCACGACGACCACGCCGAGGATCCCGAACCGGGTCGACCCACCGACGGTCACCGCCACGCCGAACAGCGCCGGCGCGAGGAACGACGCGGCCCGGCCGGTGGTGGCGTAGAGGCCGAAGAGCTCGCCCTCGCGGCCGGGGGTCGCCAGCCGCGCCAGGTAGGCGCGGGACGATGACTGCACCGGGCCGACGAACACGGCGAGGGTCAGCCCGAGCACCCAGAACCACTGCGTCTCGTTGCCGGCGGCGAAGACCCCGACCCCGCACACGGCGAGGCCGACGAGCGAGACCATGATGAGCGCACGCGACCCGAACCGGTCGTCGAGGCGTCCGGAGACGAACGTCGCGATGCCGGCAACGACGTTCGCGGCGATGGCGAACAGGATGACCTGCGACGGCGTGAACCCGAACACCTGCGCGGCGACGATCCCGCCGAACGTGAAGACGGCCCCGACACCGTCGCGGAACACCGCGCTGGCGAGCAGGAACGCGAGGACGTTGCGGCGCTCGCGCCACAGCCGCGCGATGTCGCGGCCGAGGTCCGCGTAGGCACTGAACACGCCGCCGCCGCGGGTGCGGTCGGGCACCGCCTCGGGCACGGTGAGGAACAGCGGGATCGAACTGACGGCCAGCCAGACGGCGGCGATGCCGATCGCGACGCGGACGTCCCACTGCCCGGTGGCGACCGTCGCCGGCAACTGCAGGAGCCCGCCGACGACCCCGTCGCCCCGGAAGTCCTGGATGCAGAGCACGAGCAGCAGGACGAGCAGCACGATCCCGCCGAAGTACCCGGCCGCCCACCCGATGGCGGAGACGCGGCCGGTGCGTTCCCCGGAGGCGACCTGCCCGATCATGGCGTTGTAGCCGACGCTCGCGATCTCGTAGGCGACGGTGCCGATGCCGAGCAGTGCAGCTCCGAGCAGCAGGTACGGCTGGCTCGGCGCGACGAAGACCATGCCCCCGATCGACAGCGCGACGCCGATGGTGGCGATGAGGACCGACCGGCGGCGGTGTCCGGACGAGTCCGCGAGCCGCCCCATGGCCGGTGCCACCAGGGCCACGACGATCCCCGCGATGGTCAGAGCGGTGGACACGACGGCCGCGTTGTGCGCGAGCTCGGGCTCCACGATCGCCTTGCCGGCCGCGGACGTGTCGCCGACGAGCGCCGGGTCCACGAACGCCCGGCTGGCCAGGTACGTGCTGAACACGAAGGTGGTGACGACCGCGTTGAACGCGGCGGAACCCCAGTCCCAGAGCGCCCAGGAGACGAGCGCGCGCCGGTCGGTGCGCTGCGGCACGACGGCGGCCGGTGAAGCGGTCATGCGCGAACCGTAGCGCGTCCCGGTGACGCGGCGGTGGCCCCGTTCCGTGTCACGTGCCGGACGGGAGGCGCGGGGCGGCCTGGCCCCGCGCCTCCCGTCCGCGCCGTGCGTGCGTCGTCACCCGGTGCGAGCTTCCACGCACCGTGCCCGGCTGCAACGCCGCACCACGCGCGCAACGCGGCCCGGGCCGGCGAAAGCCGCACCGTCTGACAGACCGCGCACCGTGCGGGACGGGAGGCACGGGGCGGCCTGGCCCCGCGCCTCCCGTCCGCACCGTGCGTGCATCGCCAACCCGTGCGAGCTTCCACGCACCGTGCCCGGCTGCAACGCCGCACCAGGCGGCCGACACCGCACCATCCGACAGGCCGCGCACCGTGCGGGACGGGAGGCGCGGGGCGGCCTGGCCCCGCGCCTCCCGTCCGCACCGTGCGTGCGTCGTCACCCGGTGCGCGCTTCCACGCACCGTGCCCGGCGGCAACGCCGCACCATGCGGCCAACACCGCACCGTCCGACAGACCGCGCACCGTGCCGGACGGGAGGCGCGGGGCGGCCCGGCCCCGCGCCTCCCGCCCGCACCGTGCGTGCGTCCTCACCCGGTGCGAGCTTCCGCGCACCGTGCCCGGCTGCAACGCCGCACCAGGCGGCCGACACCGCACCGTCCGACAGGCCGCGCACCGTGCCGGACGGGAGGCGCGGGGCAGCCCGGCCCCGCGCCCCCAGTCCGCACCGTGCGTGCGTCGCCACCCGGTGCGCGCTTCCACGCACCGTGCCCGGCTGCAACGCCGCACCAGGCGCGCAACGCGGCCCGGGCCGGCGAAGCCCGCACCGTGCCCGCTCAGGCGGGGACGCCGCCGGGGTAGACGACGGACTTGAGCGACTCCGGGTCGGCGTCGCTCTCGAGGGCTTCGCGGACGTCGTCGAGCCCGAAGCGACCGGTGACGAGCGAGTCGAGGTCGACCTGCCCGGATGCGACCAGCTCGATGGCGACCGGCCACGTGTTCGTGTACCGGAAGATCCCGGTGACCGTGACCTCGAGGTTCTGGATGTGCTCGACCGGCAGTGTCATCTCGGAGTTGCCGAGCCCGACCAGCACCGCGGCACCCGCCGGACCGACCGCCTTGATGCCGTCCGACACCGCTCGGGGTGCACCGCTGGCGTCGATGAACGCGTCGACGGGGACGATGTCGGAGGCGACGGACACGGCGGTGGGGTCGACGACCTCGGTGGCGCCGTACTCCAGGGCCCGCGCACGACGCTCCGGCACCAGGTCGCTGACGACGATGCGCGACGCACCGAAGGCCTTCGCGACCTGGGCGCAGATGATGCCGATCGGACCGGCGCCGGCGATGAGCACCGACGAACCGGGCACGATGCCCGCCTTGCGGACGGCGGCGATGCCGACGGACAGGGGCTCCAGGAGCGCGCCGGCCTCGAACGAGACGGCGTCGGGCAGGACGTGCGCGAACTCGGCCTCGATGGTGACGAACTCGGTGAAGGCCCCGTCGACCGGCGGCGTCGCGTAGAAGCGCATGTGCGGGCAGAGGTTGTAGCGGCCGGCCAGGCACTGCGCGCAGCGGTGGCAGGGGCGCTGCGGCTCGATGGCCACGCGCTCCCCCACGCGGGACGGGTCGACGCCCGCGCCGACGGCCTCGATCGTGCCGGAGAGCTCGTGCCCGAGGACGAGGGGCTCCTCGACGACGAAGTCGCCGATGCGGCCGTGGCGGTAGTAGTGCACGTCGGAGCCGCAGACACCCACGGCGGCGACCCGGACGAGCACGTCGCCGGGGTCGACGGCGGGGACGAGGCGGTCCTCGACGGTGAGGTCCTGGGTGCCGAGCAGGACGCTGGTGCGCTGGGTGGAGGTCATGCGGTTCTCGCTTCCTCGGTCGCGTCGTCGCGGCCGGACGTGTGGGTGGTGGAGGGGGCGGCGGACGCCGCGGGCGTGGTCGCTGTCGCTGGTGCCGGTGTGGCCGGCATCGTGGCGTCGCGCAGCAGCTCCGCGAAGCCGATCTCGGCGGCGCCACGGACCAGGACGTCGCGGCCGAGTGCCGCCGGGACGATCCGGAGCCGATCGGTCATGGCGGCCATCGTCTGCGCCCGGACGTCGGTCTCGACCCGGTCGCCGACGTGTCCGAGCAGCGCACCGAGGAACCCGCCGAGCACGACGACCTCGGGGTCGACGGTGTGGATGGCGTTCCGCAGTGCGGTCGCGAGTGCGGTGACCTGTCGGTCGACGACCCGCTCGACCTCGGGGCGGCCCTCGGCGAGCGCCGCGGCGAGCGCATCGAGGTCGTCCGGCGGGGTCCCGGTGACGGCGGTGAGGGCGGAGCGTGAGGCCTCGGTCTCCAGGCAGCCGACCGCACCGCAGTGGCAGCGGATCCCGTTCGCCGCGACGAAGGTGTGCCCGAGCTCGCCCGCGTACCCGTCGGCGCCGCTGAAGGGTCGGCCGGCGCTGACGATCCCGCCGCCGATGCCGCTCGCGCCGCCGTTCAGGTACACGAGGTCGTCGACGCCGCGGGCGCTGCCGTACAGCCGTTCCGCCCAGGCACCGAGGTTGGCGTCGTTCGCGGCCCGGACCGGCAGCCCCAGGCGTTCCGCGAGCGGTGCGGCGAGGGGTTCGTCACGCCATCCGAGGTGCGGGGCGTCGCGCACGGTGCCGTCCTCGACCCGGACGATGCCGGGCACGGCGACGCCGACCCCGACGATCCGGGCCGCCGGTCCGGTGCGGGCGAGGAGTGCTGCGAGGACCCGGGCGACGGCGTCGATGGCCTGCGCCGCGGTCGGCACGGTGGTCTGCGGCTCGACCAGCCGGTCGCGGACGGTGCCGTCGAGGCCGACGAGGGCGACCCCGACGGCGTCGATCTCGACCGTGACCGCGGCGGCGAGGACGTCGGCGGACGCCCGGACGACCCCGCTCGGCCGTCCGACACCGGCACCGGGGGTCCCCGCGGCCGGCGTCTCCTCGTGCACGAGCCCGGCGTCGACGAGTTCCCCGACGAGCGCGAGGATCGTCGAGCGGTTCAGGCCGGTGCGCCGGGTGAGCTCGGCACGGGTGACGGGGCCGTCCTCGTGGACGAGCCGGAGGACGCGCGCGGCGTTGCCCGGCGTCGCCGTGGGCTGCCGTGCCATGGGTCCTCCTCGGTGGTGGGTGGGGTCCTGCGGTCGTGGTCGGCCGGTCAGCGCGACTGCGAGAACGCGGCGTCGAACGAAGCGTCCGGCGGCGCGATGGTACCGAGCTGCCGGACGAACGCCAGCGCCTCGGGCCCGCCGATGAGCCGGTCCATGCCGGCGTCCTCCCACTCGACGCTGGTCGGTCCGGTGTACCCGATGTGGTTCAGCACGCGGAACACCCGCTCCCACGGCACGTCCCCGTGGCCGGCGGTGACGAAGTCCCACCCGCGCCGGGGGTCGCCCCACGGCAGGTGGGAGGACAGCCGCCCGTTGCGCCCGTCGAGCTGCTTCACCGACTCCTTGCAGTGCACGTGGTACACCCGGTCGGCGAAGTCGAGCAGGAACGCCGCGGGGTCGAGGTCCTGCCAGACGAAGTGCGACGGGTCGAAGTTGAACCCGAACGCCGGCCGGTCGCGGAACACCTCGAGGGTCCGCGCAGCGGTCCAGTAGTCGTAGGCGATCTCGGACGGGTGCACCTCGAGCGCGAACCGGACCCCGACCTCCTCGAAGACGTCGAGGATCGGTGACCAGCGGTCGTGGAAGTCCTGGTACCCGGCGTCGATCATCCCCGGGGGCACGGGCGGGAACCCGGCGACGGTCTTCCAGATCGACGAGCCGGAGAAGCCGGTGACGGTGTCGACGCCGAGCGCCGCAGCGGCACGGGCGGTCCACTGCAGCTCCTCGGCCGCACGCTGCCGCACGCCCTCGGGGTCGCCGTCGCCCCACACGTGCGGCGGGACGATGTCCTCGTGCCGCTGGTCGATGGGGTCGTCGCACACGGCCTGGCCGACCAGGTGGTTGGCGATCGTCCAGACCTGCAGCCCGTTGCGTTCCAGGATCGCCTTGCGCTCGGCAACGTACGAGGGGTCGGTCGCGGCGCGCCGGACGTCCAGGTGGTCACCCCAGCAGGCGATCTCCAGCCCGTCGTACCCCCACTCGCCGGCGAGCCGGGCGACCTCTTCGAAGGGCAGGTCGGCCCACTGTCCGGTGAACAGGGTGACCGGCCTGGAGGCCCGGGTCGTCTCCGTCGTGTCGCTCGCGTCCGTCGTCGTCATCGTCGTCGTCCTTCTTCGCGGTGGTCGGGTTCCGTCACCAGGATCCGGGTGCGGACCCGGCGGGGACGGTGGCGGGTCGCTCGACGCGCGAGTGCACGTCGACGACCGAGTGGTCTCGGGCGGCGGCGGAGACCGCCTCCATGACCTCGAGCACGTGGAACGCGAGGTCTCCGGAGGCTCGGTGCGGCCGGTCCGTCGCGATCGCGTGGGCCATGTCGGCGAGACCGTAGCCGCGGCCGGCGTCGGTGTACCCGGCGGCCACCGGCAGGTCCCGCCACGAGCGGTCGTCGGCGGTGGCGATCGACACGGTGTCCGAGAACCGGTTCGGGTCCGGGACGCCGAGGGTGCCGGCGGTGCCGTACACCTCGAACAGCGGGGCGCGGGTGGCCCACACCTCGAACGAGACGGTCACGGTGGAGACCACGCCGTCCTCGTGCTCGAGGATCGCGACGACGTGGGTGTCGATGTCGACCGGGATCGACGTGCCGGCGTTCGGCCCAGTGGCGATCGTCCGTGCACGGGTGGAGCGGGTGGCGCTGCCGCTGACCCGGACGACCGGCCCGAAGAACGTGACGAGGCTGGTCAGGTAGTACGGCCCCATGTCGAGGAGCGGTCCGCCGCCCGGCTGGTAGTAGAACGCCGGCGCGGGGTGCCAGAGCTCGTGCCCGGGGGCGCTCCAGGCGACGGCGGCACCGACCGGGGTGCCGATCGCGCCGTCGTCGAGAGCGGCCCGTGCGGTCTGGATGCCGGTACCGAGGACGGTGTCCGGGGCACTGCCGACGCGCAGGCCGGCGGCGCGGGCTGCTTCGAGCACCGGTGCGGCCTCGGCGGTGGACATCGCGAGCGGCTTCTCGCCGTAGACGTGCTTGCCGGCGGCGAGCGCGCGGGTGGCGATGTCGGCGTGCGCGGCCGGGATCGTCAGGTTGAGCACCACGTCGACGTTGTCGGCGGCGAGCAGGTCGTCCACGGTGGTGCCGCGAACGCCCTGTGCCGCACCGACCTGCTGGGCACGGGCGACGTCGAGGTCGGCGACCGCCACGAGCGACAGCCCGGGCAGCGCCGGGAAGTGCTCGAAGTACTGCTGGCTGATCACGCCCACGCCGACGACGCCGACCCGCAGCGCTCGTTCGTTCACCGTGCTGCCCACAGGAGTCCCCGTTCGATGATGGTGCGGAGTGGCTGCGACTCGACGACCTCGAGGCGGTGCCCTGGTGCGGAGACGAACACGCGGCCCTCGCCCCACTGCCGTGTCCAGATCGCCGGTGCGGTGACCGGTCGGTTCCAGGCGTCGAAGTCGCGCGCGTCCTGGGTGGTGGTCGCGAGGACGTCGTTGTACTCGTCGGACAGCACCCAGTACTGCTCGGTGACGAGGTCGAAGTCCTCGATGCCCTGCGTGATCGGGTGTTCGTGCCCGAGGTCGGTGAGGTGCACCGTGTAGGGGATGTAGTTGTCCGACTGCTCCCCGACCCGTTCGTCGGGGTGCTTGCCGGCGTGGTGGGCGAACTGCCCGCCGATCATGTGCAGGTAGTCGGCGGTGTTCCGGAATGCGTCCGCGATGCCGCCGTGCCAGCCGGCCAGTCCGGCGCCGCCCAGGACCGCGCGCTGCAGCCCGGCGAACTCGTCGTCGGCGATGGTCGACATCGTGACGACCTGCACGATCAGGTCGACCTCGTCCATGACGGTGGCGTCGGCGTAGACGGCCGTCGAGTCCGACACCCGGACCTCGAACCCGTTCTCGCGCAGGAACGGGATGAACAGGTCGGTGGTCTCGACGGGCTGGTGGCCGTCCCACCCGCCGCGGACGACGAGCGCCTGGCGGGTCTGCTCGGCGGCGCTCACGAGGTCGCCGTCCAGGTGCTGCCGGCGGCGGCGCTGCGTTCGACCGCGTCGAGGACCCGCTGCACGTGCAGGCCGTCGGCGAACGACGGCGACGGGTCGGTGCCGGCGACGATCGCGTCGACGAAGTCCTTCACCTGGTGGCTGAAGGTGTGCTCGTACCCGATGAGGTGCCCGGTCGGCCACCACGCGGCCATGTAGGGGTGCTCGGGTTCGGTGACGAGGATGCGGCGGAACCCCTGCTCCCCCGCCGGGGCGTTCGACTCGTACAGCCGGAGCTCGTTCATCGCCTCGAGGTCGAACTGGATCGCGCCCTCGGACCCGCTGATCTCGAGCGTCAGACCGTTCTTCCGCCCGGTCGCGTAGCGCGTGGCCTCGAACGTGCCGATCGCACCGTCGGCCGCGCCGCCACCCAGGCGGGCGGTGAAGAACGCGGCGTCGTCGACGGTGACCTGCCCGCGCTCGCTCGACGCGGTGCCGGAGAGCCCGACCCCCTCGGCCATCAGCGGACGCTCCGTCACGAAGGTCTCGAGCGTGCCGGAGACGGTGGCGAGCGACGCGCCCGTGACGTGCTCGACGAGGTCGATGGCGTGCGCGCCGATGTCACCGAGCGCACCGGAGCCGGCGAGCGACTTGTCGAGGCGCCAGGTCATCGGGCCGTCCTCGTCCGCCAACCAGTCCTGCAGGTAGAGCGCGCGGACCTGGCGCACGGTGCCGATCCGGCCGTCCTGCACCAGCTGCCGCGCGAACGCGATGGCCGGCACCCGGCGGTAGCTGAACCCGACCATCGCCCGGACACCCTGCGCACGGGCGGCGTCGGCGGCGGCGGTCATCGCCTCGGCCTCGGCGACGGTGTTCGCGAGCGGCTTCTCGCACAGGACGTGCTTGCCGGCCTGGAGCGCGGCGATCGCGATCTCGACGTGCGAGGACCCCGGGGACACGACGTCGACCACGTCGATGTCCGGATCGGCGACGACGGCACGCCAGTCGGTGGAGGCCGCCTGCCAGCCGTACTGCTGCCGGGCGGCCTCGGTGCGTTCGGGATCACGCCCGACGATCACCGCCATCTCGGGCTCGGCTCCGAGGTCGAAGAACCTGGGGGCGGTCCGCCACGCCTGTGAGTGTGCGGCTCCCATGAAGCCGTGCCCCACCATCGCGACCCGCAGTCGTTGCTGCACCGTCGACTCACTTGCCATCCGCTCGCTCCTTTGCGATCACGTGCTTGCCACAGCCAACACTACCGCTTATGTTGGGCGCGGCAACATTTTGTTTCGACGACGAACGGTGACCACCATGGCAACGACGCCCACCCGTGCAGACAAGTTCTCCTTCGGTCTCTGGACCATCGGCTACAACGGCTCCGACCCCTTCGGCGGGCCGACCCGACCCGCCCTCGACGTGGTCGAGGCGGTCGAGAAGCTCGACGAGCTCGGGGCCTACGGCCTGACCTTCCACGACGACGACCTGTTCGCGTTCGGTTCCACCGACGCCGAACGCCAGACCCAGATCGACCGCCTCAAGGGCGCGCTCGAGTCGACCGGGCTCGTCGTGCCGATGGTCACGACGAACCTGTTCTCCGCCCCGGTCTTCAAGGACGGCGGCTTCACCTCGAACGACCGCCAGGTCCGCCGCTTCGCGCTCCGCAAGGTGCTCCGCAACATCGACCTCGCCGCCGAGCTCGGCGCGTCGACGTTTGTGATGTGGGGTGGCCGCGAAGGCTCCGAGTACGACAGCGCCAAGGACGTGCAGGCAGCGCTCGAGCGGTACCGCGAGGCCGTCAACCTGCTCGCCCAGTACGTCACCGACAAGGGCTACGGCATCCGGTTCGCCATCGAGCCGAAGCCGAACGAGCCCCGCGGCGACATCCTCCTGCCGACCCTCGGCCACGCGATCGCCTTCACCGAGACGCTCGAGCGCCCGGAGCTGTTCGGCATCAACCCCGAGGTCGGCCACGAGCAGATGGCGGGCCTGAACTTCACCGCCGGCATCGCCCAGGCGCTCTACCAGGGCAAGCTCTTCCACATCGACCTCAACGGCCAGCGCGGCATCAAGTACGACCAGGACCTGGTGTTCGGTCACGGCGACCTGCAGAACGCGTTCTCGCTCGTCGACCTGCTCGAGCACGGCGCCCCGCAGGGCGGCCCGGCGTACGACGGCCCGCGCCACTTCGACTACAAGCCGAGCCGCACCGAGGACATCACCGGCGTCTGGGACTCCGCGTCGGCCAACATGCGCATGTACCTGCTCCTCAAGGAGCGTGCGCAGGCGTTCCGTGCCGACCCCGAGGTGCAGGCAGCGCTCGAGGCCTCCAAGGTCGGCGAGCTGTCGACGCCGACGCTGAACGACGGCGAGTCGTACGACACGTTCCTCGCCGACCGTTCCGCCTACGAGGACTTCGACGCCGACGCCTACTTCGGCGGCAAGGGCTTCGGCTTCGTCCGCCTGCAGCAGCTCGCGATGGAGCACTTGATGGGCGCGCGGAATTGACGGCAGACGCGCCAGCGGCTGCATCCCGCGCGCTGAGGCGGCCTGCCGCCGAAGTGGCTGAGAACACGGACGAGCGCCAGCTCGTCGCCGGGGTCGACTCGTCGACCCAGTCCTGCAAGGTCACCATCCGTGACGCCGCGACCGGTGCGGTCGTCCGCGAGGGACGCGCGTCCCACCCGGACGGCACCGCCGTCGACCCCCGTCACTGGTGGGACGCCCTCGGTGCCGCCGTCGCGGATGCCGGTGGCCTCGACGACGTCGGTGCCGTCGCCATCGCCGGGCAGCAGCACGGCATGGTGGCGCTCGACGCCGACGGCCGCGTGGTCCGCGACGCCCTGCTCTGGAACGACGTCCGCAGTGCGGACGCGGCCGCGCAGATGGTCGACGAGCTCGGCCAGGAGGCATGGGTCGCCCGGACGGGGCTGGTGCCGGTCGCGTCGTTCACCGGTACCAAGCTGCGGTGGCTCCGCGACGCGGAGCCCGAGAACGCGGCCCGCGTCGCGGCCGTGGCGCTCCCCCACGACTGGCTGTCGTGGCGGCTCCGCGGGTACGGACCGGCGGACGAGAGCCCGCTCGGCCCCGACCTCGACGCCCTGGCGACGGATGCGTCCGACGCCAGCGGCACGGCGTACTGGGACCCGGTGCGCCGCGAGTACGACCCGGAGCTGTTCGAGCTCGCGCTCGGGCGACCGATGCGTCCGGCGTCGATGGGTGACGACGACGCCGTGGTCGTGCCCCGCGTGGTCGCTCCCGACGAGGCGATGGGCACCCTGTCCACCGACGTCGAGCTGCCCGGCGGCGCGGTCGCCCGGTCCGGCCTCGTCGTCGGCGCCGGACTCGGCGACAACGCCGGGGCAGCGCTCGGCCTGGGTCTCGGCCCGGGTGACGTCGCGGTGTCCCTCGGCACGAGCGGCACGGTCTTCGGGGTCAGCGACGCCGAGGTGCGTGACCCGAGCGGGACCGTGGCGGGCTTCGCCGACGGGACCGGGTCGCGCCTCCCGATCGTCACGACGCTCAACGCGGCCCGCGTGCTCGAGGTGATCGGCGGCCTGCTCGGCGTCGACCACGACGCACTCGGCGAGCTGGCGCTGCAGGCGCCGGCCGGGGCCGACGGCCTCGTGCTGGTGCCGTACTTCGTCGGCGAGCGCACGCCCAACCGGCCGGACGCGACCGCATCGCTGCTCGGCATGACGCCGGCGACCACCGACCGGGCGCACCTGGCCCGGGCGGCCGTCGAGGGGATGCTCTGCGCCCTCGCCGACGGACTGGCCGCGGTGCAGGACACCGGGGTGACCGTCGAGCGGCTGCTGCTCATCGGCGGCGCTGCGCGGAACCCGGCGGTCCGCGCCGTCGCCGCACAGGTGTTCGGCCGTGACGTCCTGGTGCCGGAGCCCGGCGAGTACGTCGCCGCGGGTGCTGCGAAGCAGGCCGCGTGGGCGCTCACCGGCGCCCTGCCGACGTGGGACACCGCGACGACCACCGTGCCGTCCGACCCGCACCCCGAGGTGCTCGAGCAGTACCGCGCCGCGGCGCGCTGACCGACGCACCGGATCCGACACTCCCCGCCCCCGGCGCCCTCCACCAGGGCGCCGGGGGCATCATCGTCCCCGGAGGACACCCATGCCACTGACCGACCTGCCCCTCGACGCGCTCCGCGCCCACCACTCGGACGTCCGTCGTCCCGCTGACTTCGACGCCTTCTGGGCGGACACGATCGCCGCCGCCCGGACCGCGGGCGAGGGGTTCGAGACGACCCTCGTGCCGGCCGAGACCCCGGTGACCGGGCTCGTCGTCGAGGACCTGACGTTCCCCGGGTTCGCCGGTGACCCGGTGCGGGCGTGGGTCAACCGTCCCGTGACCGACGACCCGGGCGCGCTGCCGGTCGTCGTCGAGTTCCTCGGCTACGGCGGTGGCCGTGGTCGCCCGGGCGAGCGCGTGCACTGGGCCCTCGCCGGGTACGTGCACGTGGTGATGGACACCCGCGGCCAGGGCTCCGGGTGGGCCGGCGGCGACACCCCGGACCCGCACGGCTCCGCACCGCACGCCAGCGGCTGGATGACGAGCGGCATCGGCTCGCCCGCCGACCACTACTACCGCCGCGTCTACACCGACGCCGTGCGGCTCGTCGAGGCGGTGCGCACGCTGCCCGGGATCGACCCCGAGCGCATCGCCCTGACCGGTGGCAGCCAGGGCGGCGGCATCACGATCGCCGCAGCGGCCCTGGTCGAGGCACACGTCGGACCGCTCGTCGCGGTGCTGCCCGACGTGGCGTTCCTGGCCGACTGGCGGAACGGCACCGACGTCGCGGTCGGCGGGCCGTACGTGGAGCTCGCGCAGTACCTCGCCGTCCACCGCGACGCGGCCGGCACCGTGTGGGCGACCGCCGCGTACCTGGACGGGGTCAACCACGCCGCCGGCATCACCGCCCCGGCGCTGTTCTCGGTCGCGCTGATGGACGACGTCGTGCCGCCGCGCACGACCTTCGCCGCGTTCAACGCCCTCGGCTCCACCGACCGCGAGATCGTCGTGTACCCGTACAACGGGCACGAGGGCGGCGGCTTCCGGCACTGGGAGCGTCAGGCGGCGTTCCTGGCGGACCGGCTGCAGCGCTCCGTCAGATGAAGTAGTGGTGCCGGTGGTGGGGGCCGGCGCTCCCGCCACCGACGTCGTAGTGCACGGTGAGGGTCTGCTCCCAGTCGCGTCCGCGGTGGTCGCCCCACTCGAACAGAATGCTGTCCGGCACGACGTCCGGCTGGTGGAGCAGGGCCCGCTCCGCCAGCCCGATCAGCCGCTGGTGTCGGGTACGCACGGATCGGCGCTCAGGTGCTCGTCTGGAGCGTCTTCTTCGGGTACTCGTCGAAGCGCTGGAAGTACGTGCTCGAGAACCGCCCCATGTGGCGGAACCCCCACCGGTGCGCGACCTCGGCCACCGTCGTCTGCGCACAGTCGGCGAGCTGGAGCGCGATCCGGACCCGGTCGAGGCGGACCTGCAGCAGGTACGTCATGGGGCTCACGCCGACGTGCTGCACGAAGTTCTCCTGCAGCGTGCGGGAGCTGACCCCGACGGCCCCGCAGACATCCGCGAGCTGGAGCGGCCGGTCGCAGTGCTCCGCGAGCCAGGCCTGTGCGAGCTGCACGGTGTTCACCGTCCGGCGGACCGGCGATGCGTCGGGTTCGGCGTCCGTCCCGCCGAAGGCCCGCAGCACGGACTCGGCCAGCAGCACCTGTGCCGACAGGTGCCCGCCCGGGTTGCGGTCGGGGTGCAGCGCGTTGACGGCGACCGCATCGATGCGGGCGAGCAGGTGGGACACCTCGGCCTCGGCCGGGCGGGATCGCAGTCGGCCGGCGAAGCGGTGGTCGAACACGACCCCGTTCACGGCGTCGAGGAAGCCGCGGTCGACCCGCAGGACCTGGACGGTCCCCGCCGGCACGAGCAGCGTGAACGGCCGGTCCGTCGGCAGGAGCACCGGCACACCGGGCCGGGTGGGCGCGTCGTCGTCGACCCGCAGGCACCCCGCGGTCGACCACGCCAGCACCGGTGTGCCGTCCGGCGTGAACGAGGCGGCGGTGGTCGTCGACACCGCCGATGACAGCAGTGCGACGTTGTGGTGGCGCACCGTCCGGTGGCGGAACGCGAACCGGTCGGTGGGCGCGAACCGGACGTCGCGACCGTCGTACACGGCACGCACCGTCCGGACGGCGTCCGCGGTGGTCCGGCCGCACCGCTCGGCGGTCCGGGGCGCGTTGCCGACGGCGACCCGCGGGACGGTGTCGCTGCTCACTGGCCCGACCCTCGCCGGGCGCGGAGGTCCGCGAAGGTGAACCGCTCGCGGTCGACGTCGTCCTCGGACTGCACGATCCACCCGCGTCGGGCAGCGCGTGCCCGAGCCCGGTAGGAGGTGATGTGGACCGGGGCGACCCCCGGTGCACGCTCGTAACCACTCATCAGATCCTCCGATCTGTCCCCGTGCCTCCGACCCTGTTCGGAGGGGGACAGTTTGAGTACCTCTTGGACGATAAGCGCCCTCACCGGGGTCCACAATGACCCCCGAACGGGTGCGATCCACATCCGCGCACGCCGGATAACGGCGGCGTCGTGGCGTCGGAGGCCGATCGGCCCGACCGACTCGTACTCTCCACGTATGGACCAGGCACCGACCACGGCGAGTGGTCCCGAGCACGGCGGAGCACGGCTGTCCCGCACCGTGCACGAGGCGCTGCGGTTCGTGCACGCCCACGCCCGCGAAGCGATCTCCGTACCGGACATCGCCGCCGCCGCACACCTGTCGACCCGCGGCCTGCAGAGCGCGTTCCGGCGGGAGCTGCAGACCTCACCCGCGTCGTACCTGCGCGGGGTGCGGCTCGAGGGCGTCCGCCGGGACCTGCTGTCCATGACACCCGCCGACCGTCGCACCATCGCGGACGTCGCCAGGCACTGGCACTTCAGCAACGCCGGCCGGATGGCGGCCGAGTACCGCGCCGCGTTCGGCACCGCACCGTCGGCGGCGCTCCGGTCGTTCGACCCGGAGGACCCGGACCCCCGCGCCACGTCGGACCTCGCCGGGTCCCCGGGCGAAGGATCACGCTTCCGGATCGTGCTCGACTGCGAGGTGGAGGTCGACGACGCCGACGCGACGTTCGCCAGCGCCCTGCGTCGTGCCCAGGGCGACGACCGCCCCTGGCACGGCTACGACCCCGACGGCAGCACGGCCGACGTCGTCGCGTTCCTGCTGGCGAGCGCCGTCCGCGGGGTCGCCGGAGAGACCTCCGGCATCCGGCTGCGTGCGGTCAACCCGATGATGCGGGCGCCGGACGAGCACGGCGGGTACCCGTCCGCCGAGCTCCCGCCGTGGTCGGCACCGGCCGTCCCGCCGCCGGGCATCGGCCCGGAACGGGACTGATCACGCCGTCGATGGACGGAATGCGCCACACTTCGTGGATCCGCGGGAGGATGGACCCCGCGGGCCCGGCACGTGCGGCGGGCCCCGGCAAACGGAAGGCAGCGCCATGGGCCAGCTCATCTACGACTCGCAACCCCTCGAACTCCGCCTCGACGACCGTGCCCTCACGCACCTGCAGATCGTCATCGTGAACCTCATCCGCCGCGGGGAGAGCTTCGTGTTCTCGTGGAAGGACGACCCCGCCGTCGGGGGCGGCCGCAGCAGCATCTGGATCCACCCGTACTGTGGGCTGCACTTCAAGTTCGCCGGCGGCAAGTCCCCGAGCGTGAACCGCTCGTGGCTCGACGAGCTCTACGCCAGCGCGGCGAGCGGCTCCGGCCTCGTCCTGAGCCCGGAACCGACGGACGCCGAGGGGCCGGTCTCCGCCGACGACGTCGCCGGCGCCCCACCGGCACGACCCACCACGACCATCAGCGCCTCCTGACCGGAGCGCTGACGACGCGCCCCGACCGGGCACGAACGACAGGATGCCCCTCCCCGTGACCACCACCCCGCGTCGACGCCGCTCCGCGCTGCTCGCCGCCGCGCTCACCGCAGGACTCGCACTCGCCGGCTGCACGGCCCCGACCGCCGCCCACGCTGATGGGTTCGACGTGACCGGCTTCCAGCCCGAGAACGCCGACACCGCCCTGGTGGACGCGAACGCCGCCGCGATGGACGTGGTCGGCGTCGACGGGCTGCTGGTGAACCGCACGGGCACGAAGGTCACCGCCCCGTCGCGCGCCGCCAAGGCCCAGCGCAACCGGGCGCACGCCAACGGGCTCACCGCGCAGCTGCTCGTCAGCAACTACTCCGAGGCCGACGGGGACTTCAGCGAGCCGATCGCCCGGAAGCTGCTCACCTCGCCCGCGAACCGCGCCCGGGTCGTCAGGTCGCTCGCCGCCGACGTGGCCATGGGCGGCTGGGAATCGGTCATGATCGACCTCGAGGCGCTGACCCCGGCCGAGAAGCCCGGTCTCACCGCCTTCGCCCGGGAGCTCCGGGCCGCCGTCGGCGACGACGTCCGGCTCGACATCGCCCTGTCCGCGTCGACCACCGCCGCCGGGTACGCCCGCCTCGGCTACGACGTCCGCGCCCTCCGCGCCCCGCTCGACCACCTGACGCTCATGGCCTACGACCAGCACGGCCCCTGGGAGCCGGACGCACCCGGCCCGGTCGGATCGCTCGCGTGGTCGTCGAAGGCCGCCCGTGCACTCGCGACCCTCGCTCCCGCCGACCAGATCGTGCTCGGTGTGGCCGGGTACGGCTACCACTGGAAGGGCACGCGCCCGGCCGGTCAGCTGTCCGACGCCCAGGCCCGGCTCCGGGTCCGGAAGGCGGGCGCGACCGCCCGGTGGGACGCGACGGTCGGCGAGTGGACCGCGACCCTGCCGAGCGGTGAGGTGCTCTGGTGGTCCGACGCACGCTCGCTGCGCGAACGGGTCGCCCTGGCACAGCGGCTCGGCCTGACGGGCGTCGCCGTCTGGTCGCTGGACCTGTCCGACCGGATCGAACCGGTCGGGTGATCCCGACCCGCTGACGGACAGGAGGCGCGGTGCGAGCTCGCACCGCGCCTCCTGTCCGTCACCCGGTCACGCCCAGCGCGCGTGGCCCGTCACCAGGTCAGACGAGCGACCACTCCACCAGACGGGGGTCGTCGAGGGCGACCTCGTGCACCGCGCCCGTCACCGCGACGGTGGCGCGCTCCGTGGCGGTGCCGGGGACGGGGTGTCGGACCGGCCCGTCGCCCGAGGCGACGATCCCACCCGCTGCCACCGGGCCTCCCGGCCGGGACGCCGCCGCGTGCGACGCGACCCAGACCTGCACGTCGCCGGGTTCGACCACCTTGCGCATCCGACGGTCGGTGAACGCGAAGCGCTGCACCGGGACGCGGAAGCGGACCCGCGCGGACTCCCCCGCGGCGAGCGCGACCCGCGCGTAGCCGAGGAGCTGCACCTCGGGCCTGGTGACGCTGCCGTGCACGTCGTGCCCGTAGAGCTGCACGACGTCCTCGCCGGCACGGGACCCGGTGTTCCGGACCGTCACCGACGCGGTGAAGACGCCGTCGGAGCGGACGTCCGGGTCGACGACGAGCTCCTCGTAGGCGAAGTCGGTGTAGCCGAGGCCGAAGCCGAACGGCCGCACCGGCGTCGAGTCGGCGGCCGTGACGTCGGACGGACCGCCGAGCCGCGGGTGCAGGTACGTGAACGGCTGCGCACCGGCGGACCGGGGCAGGGACAGCGGCAGGCGGCCCGAGGGCGAGGCCGCGCCGGTCAGCAGGTCGGCGATCGCCAAACCGCCGCCCTCGCCAGGGAAGAACGCCTGCACGACCGCGGCCGGACGCGGCTGGTCGCCGTCGAGCGCCCAGCCGATCGCGTACGGCCGGCCGGTCAGCAGCACCATCACGGTGGGGGTGCCGGTCGCGACGACGGCCTCGACCAGCTCGCGCTGCACGCCGGGCAGGTCGAGCGACTCGGTGTCGTTGCCCTCGCCGACCGTGCCGCGGCCGAAGAGTCCGGCCTGGTCGCCGACGACGACCACCGCGACGTCCGAGTTGACGGCCACGGCGACCGCGTCGGCGAAGCCGGCCCGGTCGTCGCCCGTGACGGCGCAGCCCGCGGCGAAGCGGACCGCCGACGGGCCGAGGGCCAGGGCGACGGCCTCGCGGACGGTCGGGATCGCGAAGCCGAGCGGCAGGTCGGGGTGCGAGGCGAGCACGTGGTTGGCGAACGAGTAGCAGCCCTGCAGGGCCTCGGCGCGGTCGGCGTTCGGGCCGATGACCGCGACGGAGGCCCCCGGTGCGAGCGGGAGGACGGGGGTGCCGCGAGCGATGCCGCTGTCGGCGCTGCCGCTGTCGGCGCTGCCGCTGTCGTTCGACAGCAGCACGAGCGACTTCGCCGCCAGCTGGCGTGCGAGTGCCTGGTGGAGCGGGGTGTCGAGGTCGATCCCGGTGGGGGCGTCCTCGGCGAACGCGTCCGGTTCGAGCAGGCCGAGCCGCTCCTTCTGCCGGAGCACCCGGAGCACGGCGCGGTCGACGAGTGCCTCGTCCACCTGCCCGCTGCGGACCCGCTCGACCAGCGGCGCGAGGTACGCGTCACCGGTCGGGAGCTCGACGTCGATGCCGGCCTCGAGCGCGAGCGCCGCGGCCTCGCCACGGTCGGCGGCGATGCCGTGCATGACCTCGAGGAACGCCACCGAGAAGTAGTCCGCGACGACGGTCCCGTCGAAGCCGAGCCGGTCGCGGAGCAGGTCGGTGAGCAGCTCGCCGTTCGCCGCGACGGGCACGCCGTCGATCTCGGCGTACGAGTTCATGACGCTCCGGGCGCCGCCGTCGCGCAGCGCCATCTCGAACGGCGGCAGGTACACGTCGGCGACCTCGCGGGCCCCGGCGTGCACGGGGGCGTGGTTGCGCCCCGCCTGCGACGCCGAGTACCCGAGGAAGTGCTTCAGGGTCGCGTCGACCCCGGCCGACTGCAGCCCACGCACGTACGCGGTGCCGACCGTGCCGACCAGGTACGGGTCCTCGGCGATGCACTCGTCGACCCGCCCCCAACGCGGGTCGCGGATCACGTCGAGCACCGGTGCGAGCCCCTGGTGGACGCCGAGCTGGCGCATGGATGCACCGATCGCGGCGCCGACCTGCTCGACGAGTTCCGGGTCGAACGACGCGCCCCACGCCAGCGGAGTCGGGAACGTCGCGGCCTTCCACGCGGCGAGTCCGGTCAGGCACTCCTCGTGGACGAGCGCCGGGATCCCGAGCCGGGTCTCGCGCTGCAGGCGGCGCTGTTCGGCCCAGAGCCAGGCGGCACGCTCGTCGGGTTCGACGGGGCGGGTGCCGTAGACGCGGGTGAACTGCCCGATGCCGTCGCGGGTGATGTCCGCCAGGGTGCTGCCCTGCTGCACGGCCGCCATCTCGCCCTGCATGGGGGCGACGACGCCGTTCTGGTCGAGCCAGTACCCGACGAGCTGCGCGACCTTCTCGTCGAGGGTCATCACGGCGAGCAGGGCGTCGGCGCGGGGTCCGGCGGTGGTCGCGGTCTGCGTCGCGTCCGTCGCGCTGTCGGTCTGGAGGCGCGGGTCGCGTCCGGCGGTCTGCGTCGCGTCCGTCGCGGTCACCCCTTCACCGCCCCGGTCAGGCCGCCGACGATGCGGCGCTGGAAGATCGTGAAGAACACGAGCGCCGGGATCATCGACATCGAGGTGAACGCGAGCACCTTGGCGGTGTCGACGGAGTACTGCGACGAGAACGACTGGACCCCGAGCGGCAGCGTGTACGCGGCCTCGTTGTTCAGGATGAACAGCGGCAGGATGTAGCTGTTCCAGCTGGCGATGAACGCCAGGATGCCGACCGTGACGACGCCGGGCAGCGACAGCGGCACGACCATCCGGAAGAAGAACCCGAGACGGCTCGCTCCGTCGATCGACGCCGCCTCCTCGAGCTCGTCGGGGATCGCCCGCAGGAACGGCACCAGGATGATGACGGTGGTCGGCAGCGCGAACGCGATCTGCGGCAGGATCACGCCGGCCAGGCTGTTCGTCAGACCGAGGTCCTTGACGAGCAGGTACAGCGGGGTGATCGCGACGGTGATCGGGAACATCAGACCCGCGGCGAACAGGGCGTAGAGCGCCCCGCGGCCGGCGAACCGGTAGCGGGCGAGCACGAAGCTCACCATCAGCCCGAGCACGACGACCCCGAGGGTGGTCGTGACGGCGCTGATCGTGGAGTTGCCGAGCTGCTGCCAGAAGATGCCGCTGGACAGCACGGACCCGTAGTTGCCGAACTCGAACGGTGCCGGCAGTCCGGCGGGGCTCGTGGTGATCTGCGAGTTGGTCCGGAAGCCGCCCAGCACGATGTACAGCACGGGTGCCAGGTTGGCGGCGACGAACAGGATCGCGACGACGTAGGTCAGCGGGTTCGCGCGTCCGATCGCGGCACTGGACCGGCGCTCCCGCACGGCCCGGCGCCCGGGGGCGACGATGCTCGTGGTGGCCATCAGTTCTTCCTCTCGGTGAGTGCACCCGCGGTGTCGCGGCGGAGCACGAAGCGCTGGTAGATCAGGGCGACCACGAGCGAGATCACGAACATCACGACCGCGACGGCGCTGCCGAAGCCGAAGTTGCCCGAGGTCCGGCCGTTGGCGACCATGTACGTCGCCATCGTCGAGGTGCCCGCGGTCGACGCGATGTACTGCCCCCAGATGATGTAGACGAGGTCGAACAGCTGCAGCGAGCCGATGATCGACAGGAACGCCCAGATGCGGATCGTCGGACCGAGCAGCGGCAGCGTGATGCGCCGCTGGATCTGCCAGTAGCCGGCGCCGTCGATGGCGGCGGCCTCGAACAGTTCCTCGGGGATGCTCTGCAGGCCTGCGAGGAACAGGATCACCGCGAAGCCGATGTACTTCCACGAGATGATCACGAGCAGCGTCCAGATGGCGATGTCGGGGTTCGACAGCCAGTCCGCACGGAGTCCGCCCAGGCCGATGCTCTGGAACAGGTCGTTCACGGCGCCGTTCGACTGGAGCATCAGGCTCCACCCGGTGCCGACGATCACCTCGGAGATGACGTACGGCACGAAGACGAGCACGCGGACGAGTCCGCGGCCGTGCATCTTCTGGTTGAGCAGCAGTGCGAGCACGATCGCGATCGGCCCCTGCAGCACCAGCGAGAGCACGACGATGAAGCCGTTGTGCATCAGGACCGCGTGGAACGCCTTGTCCTGGAAGATGATCAGGTAGTTCTGCAGCCCGACGAAGTCGGTGGGCGGGCCGTAGCCCTGCCACTTGAAGAACCCGTAGTAGGCGGCGAGCGCCACGGGCAGGATCACGAACGTGACGAAGACGATGACCGCGGGTCCGGCGAGGACCGCGATCTCGACGCGCTTCCGCCAGTCCGCGATGCGGCGCTTGGTCCGCCGACCGGCGGGGAGCGGCGAACCGCTCCCCGCCGGGGACGTCCCCGCGGCCGTGTCCGACCCGGTGGTCGGAGTCGTACCGAGCGAGGTGTCGAGGGTCATGCTCAGCCCTTGGCCGCAGCCTGGTTGGTGGTCTCGACGATGTCCTTCGCGTCACCCTTGCCGGCGAGCAGGTCGACGACGCTGGTGTTCAGCGCGTTGCCGACGTTCTGGCCGTACAGGGTGTCGAGGTACTGCGAGACGAACGGGGCGTCCTGGTAGGCGGCCAGGGCCGACTTCAGGTAGTCCGAGTCGACGACCGACTGGGCGTCCTTGTTCACCGGGATGGCGTTGAAGGCCTTGTAGTACGCCTCCTGGTTGTCCTTCTGCACGATGAAGTTCAGGAAGTCGGTGCACGCCTTCTTCGGGGCCTGTGCGGAGCAGGAGTTGCCGTCGACACCACCCATCATCGACTTCGGGTCACCCTTGCCACCGTCGGTCGCGGGGAACGGGAACCAGCCGAGGTCGGGCAGCGGCTTGGCGTCCGGCGTCAGCGACGCGATCACGCCCGGGTCCCACGCACCCATGAGCTCCATGGCGGCCTTGTGGTTGGCGAGGAGACCGGCGGAGCTGCCGGCGCCTTGCTGTGCGGCGGTGGTCAGGAAGCCGTTGTTGAAGGGCTTGGTGGCGTTGAAGTCCTCGAGCTGCTCGCCGGCCTTCGTCCAGCAGGCGTTGTCGAACTTCAGGGACTTCGCCGTGTCCTCGAGGGTCTTCTGGCTGCACTCGCGGAGCGCGAAGTTGTAGTACCAGTGAGCGGCCGGCCAGGCGTCCTTCGCGCCGACGGCGACCGGGTCGATGTCCTTGGCCTTGAGCTTCGTGATCGCGTCGTTCAGCTCGTCCATGGTCGTGGGCGTGCCCTCGATGCCGGCTTCCTTGAACAGGTCCTTCGAGTACCAGATGCCCTCGGGGAGCACCGCGCCCGGCATGGCGTAGGTCTTGCCGTCCTTCTCGTACCCGGCGAACGTGCCCGCGCTGATGGACTTCTTCGCGTCGGCGCTGATGGAGTCGGAGATGTCCATGAGCTGCCCGGCAGCGATCATCGCGTCCATCTTGCCGCCGCCGCGCTGCAGGAACACGTCGGGGGCGTCGCCGGAGTTGAGGGCGGTCTGGAGCTTGCCGTCCAGGTCCTCGTTCTGGATCGCCTGGGTCTTGATGGTGACGTTCGGGTACTTCTCCTCGAACGCCTTGACCGTCGAGGCCCAGTAGGCCTTGCCCGGTCCGGTGGTCGAGTTGTGCCAGAAGGTCATCGTGACCTTCCCGCCGTCCTCGGAGGCATCGCTGCCCGCCGAGCACCCACTGGCCACCAGTGCTGTGGCCCCGATCAGCGCGATGGCTGCCGCGGCACGGATCTTCCTCGTCATCGTGGAACTCCTGAAGTGTCGTCGTTGACATGCGCGACATCGACTGCCGCTGCGGAGAGCATGCCTGCTGCTCCAGGTCCATGTCAATCGATATCGATAACGTTTTCTTTACCGATGACATGGTGCCGCAGCGGTACGGTGTGCACATGGACTCGGCACTCGGCGCGCGTCCCGGTGCCGGCCGGGTGACGATCGGCGACGTGGCGCGGGTGGCCGGGGTCTCGATCCCGACGGTGTCCAAGGTGATCAACCAGCGGGACGGGGTCGCACCCGCCACGATGCTCCGCGTGCAGCAGGTGGTCGACGACCTGGGGTACGAGACGTCGCTGGTCGCCCGGAGCCTGCGGAGTTCGCGGACCGGGGTCGTCGGCATCCTGGTGCCCGAGTTCGAGCCGTTCTCGACCGAGCTGCTCCGCGGCATCTCGCGGGCGGCCACCGGCACCGGCTACGAGCTCCTCGCCTACGCCGGCCTGATGACCGGCGCCGACCGACCCGGGTGGGAGCGCCGGTCGCTGTCCCGCCTGTCCGGCACCCTGATCGACGGCGCGATCGTCGTCACCCCGACCACGGCACTGTCGAGCTCGTCGATCCCCGTCGTGGCGATCGACCCGCACACCGGGCCGGAGGGGCACGCCACCGTCGACGCGGACAACGAGGCCGGCGCGGTGCAGGCCGTCGAACACCTGCTGTCCCTCGGGCACACCCGCATCGCGCACCTGCAGGGACGCGCCGACCTGGCCTCCGCCCAGCTGCGCGCGGCCGGGTACCGCTCGGCCCTGACCGCCGCGGGCATCACGGTCGACGAGTGCCTGCTGCGTGACGGCGGCTACCAGGAGGACCAGTCCGCGGCCGTCGCCCGCGAGCTCCTGACCCTCGCCGACCGCCCCACCGCGGTGTTCGCCGCGAACGACTCGTCGGCGATCGGTGTTCTCCGCGCCGCGGCCGAGGTCGGGCTCCGCGTCCCCCAGGACCTGTCCGTCGTGGGCTTCGACGACGTGCCGCAAGCGTCCACCACGACCCCGCCGCTCACCACGGTGTCGCAGCCGCTCGCCGAACTCGGGTCGCACGCCGTGCAGATGCTCCTGACGATGCTCCGTGGCGAACCGACCACGGACCACGTCCGGCTCCCCACGACCCTGCGGGTTCGGGCAAGCACGGGCCCCGCGCCGAGGCCGACGCCCGGCCGCTGAGCACCCGCCGCCGTCAGCGGCGCAGGGTCTGCTTCGGGTACTCGCCGAACCGGGCCGCGTAGGCCGCCGAGAACCGGCCGAGGTGGGCGAACCCCCAGCGGCGGGCGACGTCGCCGACGACCCCGGCCTGCGGGTCAAGCTCGAGCAGTTCGCCGCGTACGCGGTCGAGCCGGACCTCGCGCAGGTACGTCAGCGGCGACACGTCGAAGACCCGGCGGAACGACTCCTGCACAGACCGCACGCTCAGGCCGGCGACCTCGGACAGCTCCTGGACCGTGACCGGCTCGGCAGCGTGCGCGTGGATGTACTCCACCGCTGCCCGCAGCCGGGCGTTCCGGGGCAGGCCGAGCACCGCAGGCAGGTCGTCGGCCTGCGGCGGGAAGGTGTCCAGGAACGCGGTGGCGGCCGACCGCTTGGCCGCGTGCCACGCGTCCGAGTCGGGGCCCTCGGCGCGAAGTGCCCGGGACAACGCCACGAGCGCCCCCTGCCAGCGCTCGGCGGTCTCCGGTTCCGGCATGCGGGTCGGGTCGAACCGCAGCGGTGCCGCTTCGACCTCCAGGTGCTCGAACGCGACGCGGTGCACGTACTCCCGCCCGAAGTGCACCAGGCGCTGGTCGTGATCCTCGGCCGTGAACACGAAGTCGTCCTCGGGCGGCAGGAGCACGGGGACGTCCCGGCGCAACTCCATCCGGACGCGCCCGGAGTCCAGGTGCGCGGTCCCGCTGGTGATCCACGTCACCACGTAGTCGGCACCGACGGGCACCGAGCCGCGCACGGCACCGCGGAGCTGCGAGCGCCGGATGCTCACGTCGGAGTCGCCGACAGCCGTGTACCGGTACGAGAAGTCCTCGTCGATGCGCCGGACGGACCACCGATCGGCGCCGTGGACGGCGGCGAGGTCGCGCTCGGCCGAGTCGGGGTCCCCGCCGGAGACCTCGAAACGGACCGGTTCCCCGGCGGGTGCAGCGGACTGTGGACTCGGGACGGGGTCAGCCACGGTGCCCCGCTCCCGATGCCGTCACCCGCACCGTTCCACGCTCCGCGTTATGTGGATACGCTGGTGCGGTGACTGCGGCGTATCGTGACCCGGACGAGACCCGTGCAGAGGGGACGTTGTCGTGAGCGATGTCGACCTGAACGCGGCGCTGACCCGGCTCGAGGCCGCGGTCTCCGAACTGCGCGGTCGACTGCGCGACGAGCTCGGCGTCTCCGGCGGCGACCTGACGCTGCTGCAGTTCGTCTCGCGTGCCGAGGAAGCAGGTCGGACGGTGCGCGTGAAGGACCTGTCGAAGCACCTGGGACTCACCGGCCCGGCGGTCACCGGCATGGTGGACCGCCTCGAGCACAGCGGACACCTCAGCCGTGTCCCGAACCCCGACGACGGCCGCAGCCGGTACATCGAGCTGACCGATGCTGCCCGCCGCGACTACGCGCGCGCGATGGACGGCACGAACAAGCACCTGCACGACCTGATGGCCTCCTTCTCGGAACGGGAGCGGGCCAGGTTCGTGCGGATCATCGACCGCATCGTCGCAGCCGTCGATCTCGGCGCACCGAGCCCCTGACGGCAGGGTACGGGCGGTCAGGACGGCGCTCGGACGAATGTCCAGCATGCGCAGCTAGGTAAGTTCTCTACCTATCTCCGCATGCCGGACACCCGTCACCCCTTGACGGCTCCGGAGGTCAGACCGGACACGATCGAGCGGCGGAACACCAGCACCAGGATGACGATCGGCACCGTCGCAGCGACGCTCGCGGCGAAGATCTGCGCGAACGGCACCGTGAACTGCGTCCCGAAGAGCGCGATGCCGACCGGGATCGTCCGGAACGAGTTCTCGCTGTTGAACGTCAGGGCCATCAGGAACTCACTCCACGAGGCCGTGAAGGTGAAGACGCCGACCGTGAACAGGCCCGGCTTCGCCATCGGCAGGATCACCGACAGCACGGTCCGCCACGCCCCGGCCCCGTCGATCTCGGACGCCTCCTCGATCGTCGACGGGATCCCCTGCAGGTAGTTCCGCATGATCCAGATGGCGAACGGCAGGTTGAACGCCACGTACGGCACGATCAGACCCGGGTACGAGTTGAGCAGCCCGAGGTTGCGCTCGAGCAGGTACAGCGGCGTCAGCACCGCGATCGCCGGGAACACCGACAGCATGAGCAGCGAGGTCATGATCGCCGTCCGTCCCCGGATGAACCGGCCGGCCAGGGCGTACCCGGCGAGGAACGCCAGCGCGAGCACGATCACCGTGGTCGACACCGACACGATGACGCTGTTCACCATGTACTGGCCGAGCGCGTTGTCGCGGAAGGCCACCACGAAGTTGTCGAAGGTGAACGACTGCGGCCAGACGGTAGGCGGCGACTGCCCGATCTCGGACGCCGGCTTGAGCGACGTCGTGACGAGCCAGTAGAGCGGCAGCGCGGTGAGCACCGCGATGACGACACCGCTGACGTTGACGGTGTTGACCCACTTGCGCCAACCCTTGCGCACACGTTGACGGGGCATCAGTCGTCCCCTCCCTTCGCCTGGTTCCGGAACGCCCGGAGGAACAGCAGACACCCGGCCGCGACGATGACCGCGGTGGAGGTCGCGATCGCCGCGCCCGGTCCGATGTTGATGTCCTGGAAGAGCACCTTGTACCCCATGATCGCGAGCGACTGGGTGGCGGTGCCCGGCCCGCCGTTCGTCAGCACGAACGGCAGGTCGAAGACGCCGAACGCCTGCAGGATGCGGAACAGCACCGCGATCGTCAGGGTCGGGGTGAGCTGCGGCAGCACCACGCGCCAGAACGTCTGCCAGGTGCTCGCGCCGTCGAGCTCGGCGGCCTCGTAGTGGTCTTCCGAGATCTGCACGAGCCCGGCGAGCAGGATGATCGCGACGAACGGCGTCGTCTTCCAGATGTCCGCGACCATCAGCCCGGTGATCGCGGGCACCGGTTCGCCGAGGATCACCGGAGCGTCCCCGAACAACCCGAAGAACCACGTCGCGACGCCGTAGGTGCTGTCGTAGATGTACTTCCACAGCTGCGCGTTGACGATGGTCACGAGCGACCACGGGATGAGCATGAGCGCGAGCATCCAGCCGCGGGTGGCCCCGAGCCGCTCGAGCACCAGTGCGACGAGCATGCCGAGCACGAGCTCGACCGACACCGTCACCACCGTGTAGAGCACGGTGAAGCCCAGCGCCCGGTACCAGTCGGCGCTCTGCAGCAGGGCCGCGTAGTTGTCGAACCCGAACGACTGGATCGTGAAGCCCTCGTAGCCGACCTCGACGTCCGCGAAGCTCAGGACGACCGAGTACACGACCGGGAAGATCGTCACCGCTGCGACCACCAGGAGCGCCGGGGCCGCGAAGCCCCACGCGCCCCGCGAGCGGATGCGGTCGAGACGCGACCGCCCCGAAGGCCGGGGCGGCGGATCGACGCGACCCGTGCCTCCAGGCCGTGCCGGTCGTGTCGCCGTGCCGGCGCTCACAGCGCTGCTCCCTGCAGGGCGAGCGAGATGGCGGAGGCCATCGCGCTGGTGCCACCGTCGACGGACGCCTGCCCGCCGAGGATGCTGTTGCCGTTCTGGTAGACGCCCTGCGAGACCTTCGGGTAGTAGGCCGTCGAGGTCGGGCGGGGCACGAGCGTGATGCCCGCCGCCGTGTCGTAGGTCGGGCGCTTCTGCCGCTTCGCGTCCTCGCTCACGAGCGAGGCGCTTCGGGCCGGCAGGACCCCGCCCTCGCGGGTCAGGAACTGCTGCGCGGTCTCGCTCGACATCCAGCGCGCGAAGGTCAGTGCCGCCGCGGGCTCCTGGGTGTGCGGGTTGATGTAGTTCCCCCACCCACCGATCGTCGAGTGGTGCTCGTCCATGCCGTCGAACGTCGGCCGGGCGGCGAGCCCCACCTTGCCGGCGACCTGGCTGTCCGGGCCGTTCGCGATCCCCCACGCGTACGACCAGTTGCGGAGGAACGCCGCGCGGCCGCCGGAGAAGGCGTCGTTGGTGTCCTGCTCCTGGTACGTCAGGGTGGCCCGTGGCGACGCTCCCGACGTGACCAGCGACCGCATGAACTCGAACGCGCGCTTGGTCTCGGAGCTCGTCGTCTCGGGCTTCGTGAGGTCGTCGTTGAGCAGCGACCCGCCCGCGTCGGCGACGAACTCGGTGACGTTGCAGGTCAGTCCCTCGTACACGTCGCCCTGGAACGCGAACCCGTACGACACGTCGCCGGTGTCGACGAGCTTCGCGGCGGTCTCGCGCACTTCCTCCCACGATCCCGGCACCTGCAGGGAGTGCTTCGCGAGCAGGTCCTTCCGGTACAGGAAGAACGACTCGTCGATGTAGAGCGGGAACATGTAGTAGGTTCCGTCGACGCTCGCCGCCAGCCGCAGGCCCTCGGGGAACTGGTCGAAGAAGTGCTCGCCGACGAGCTGGTTCACGGGGGTCGCGAGCTTGTTCTTCGCGAACTGCCCGGGCCAGGCGACGTCGCCCAGGTAGACGTCCGGCGTGCTGCTGCCGGCCGCGATCTGGGTCGTCAGGCTGGTGCGGTTCGTGTCGGTGTCGCTCGGGGCACTGACGATCCGGACGCGGATGTTCGGGTGCTCCTTCTGGAACTCCGCGATGAGCCGGCGGCGCAGGTCACCGCCGTCCTTCGAGGCGACCTGGCCGGCCCACCAGCTGATCGTCGCCTCGCCCTCGGGCGGTTCGGTGGGCCAGTCCTCGACGCGCGTGCGCTCGGGTCGGGTGGAGCAGCCGGCGAGCAGCAGCACCCCCGCTCCCCCGAGCATGAACGTCCTCCGGTCGATTGCCATCCGTCCTCCTCGACGTGTGGTGCTGCGAACCTGTGCATCCACACAACCAGGCGGAGCCTGGTCTGTCCGCCAGGCGGCGGCGGGTGGTGCCGCGCTTTCGCGGTGGACGACAGTTCACGTGTTCGCGGCCCCGCGAACTGTCGCTCAGCCCGAAACGTGGCCGGCGGGTGGTCAGGCCGGGGCGGGGGCCGTGGACTCGGCGATCCGCAGCGTGCACGGCAGCAGGAAGTGCGGCAGGTCCTCGGAGGTGCCATCGAGCTGCTCGATGAGGGCGTCGGCGGCCCGCACACCGAGCTCCGGGCCCGGAGCGACCATCGTCGACAGCCGCGGGTAGTGCTGGTCCGCGTTCGCCTCGGACGACGCGATGCTGAGCACCGAGACGTCCTCGGGGACCCGCCGCCCAGCGGTGTAGAGCCCGACCAGGACGCCGGCGGACGAGTCGTCCTTCATGACGAGCACGGCGGTGACGTCGGGGTCCGCCGCGAGCAGGTCACTCGTGGCCTGCCGCCCGCCGTCACTGCCGGGCCCAGCCGTGACGATCGTCCCGGTCAGTCCGCGCTCGACCATCGCCTGCCGGAACGTCGAATCGACGCGCAGGTGCGGTGCGTAGCCGGCCATCGGGGTGCCCTCGAGGTCCTCGAGGACGAGCCCGAACCGCCGGTGCCCGAGGGCCTGGAGGTGGTCGAGGCTGTCCTCGATCGTCGTCTCGAAGTCGATGTCGACGAAGGGCAGCCCGCTGCTGTCACGGGTCCGGCCGATCAGGGTGAACGGCACGTCCAGGTCGGTGAGGACGGCGACGCGAGGGTCGTCCATCCGCACCTCCATCAGGATGACGCCGTCCACGAGCCCGCCGGACACGAGGTCGTCGAGGTCGTCTCCCGCGGGGTCCACGGGCCAGAGCACGAGGTGGTACCCCCGCTCGGACGCACGCTCCGCCGCGCTCATGAAGAACTGCGAGGTGGTCGGGCTGAAGCGGTTGCCGGTGGTCGGGAACAGCAGTGCGATGATCCGAGTCCGCCGGCTCGCGAGCGCACGGGCGACGACGTTGCCGCGGAACTTCAGCTCGCGCATCGCGGTCCGCACCCGCGCCGTGGTTCCGGGGGTCACGTACTTCGTCCCGTTCACCACGAAGGACACGGTGGCGATCGAGACCCCCGCCCGATCGGCGACCTGCTGCATCGTGGCCATGCCGCCGATCCTAGCGCTCGTCAAGTCAGAAAAGCGCTTTACAGGTGAAGCGCTTATCTGTTAGCTTCTCGCCCCAGGAGCACAGCGACGATGACGTCAGCGGCCTCGTCGATGCGTGCCTGTCCCAGCATCCGTCAAGAGAAGAGCTCTGCAATGAAGCAAAGATTCCCCTCCCAGTCGCGCCGGACCCGCGCCCTCGTCGGCGCCGTCGCCGTGCTCGCCACGGTCCCCCTGGTCCTGTCCGGGTGCTCCGGCTCCGGCTCGGCCTCGTCGGGCGGCAGCAAGGCCCTGACGATCGAGGACTACTACGACGCGAACTACAACCCGGTCTACAAGCAGTGCGCCAAGGAGGTCGGCGCGACGGTCACGATCAACCACGTCGCCGGTGCCGGCCTGATCTCGAAGGTGCTGCAGCAGGCGTCGTCGAAGACGTTGCCCGACGTCCTCATGCTCGACAACCCCGACGTGCAGCAGATCGCCTCGTCTGGTGCGCTGTCCGACCTGTCGGCCTACGGGCTCGACGCCGACGGCGACGTCCCCGGCGTGAAGGCGGCGAGCACCTACAAGGGCAAGCTCTACGGCCTGCAGTCGAACACGAACTCCATCGCGCTCTACTACAACAAGAAGCTGCTTTCGGACGCCGGTGTCCAGCCGCCCAAGACGTGGGACGAACTCAAGGCCGCCGCGAAGAAGCTCACCAAGGGTTCGACCTACGGCTTCGCGATGAGCAACATCAACACGTACGAGGGCACCTGGCAGTTCCTGCCCTTCTTCTGGTCGAACGGTGGTGACGAGAAGAACATCGCCACCGCGGACGCCACCCAGGCCCTGCAGCTCGTCGAGGATCTGCAGGACGACGGCTCGATGTCCAAGAGCTCGATCAACTGGGCCCAGGCGGACGTCAACAACCAGTTCCTGGCCGGCAAGGCCGCGATGATGATCAACGGCCCCTGGCAGCTCCCGGCGCTCAACGAGAAGAAGAGCCTCGAGTTCGACAGCGTGCCGATCCCGACACGCACCGGCGAGGCCACGGTCGCACCGCTCGGCGGCGAGGCCTTCACCGTCCCGCAGACCGGCGACAAGGACAAGATGCAGCTCGCCGGCAAGTTCGTCGGCTGCCTGCACACCCAGAAGATGCAGAAGGCCCTGTCCGAGGTGAGCGGCAACGTGCCGACGAACCTCGAGGCCGGCGCCGCGTGGGCGAAGGACCACCCGCAGGTCGCGTCCTTCGTGACCACGGTGCAGACCGCTCGCGCCCGCACCGGTGAGCTCGGACCCGACTGGCCCAAGGCCGCCACGAAGATCTACACCGCCGTCCAGCTCGCCCTCACCGGCAAGGCCAGCCCCGAGGCAGCGCTCAAGCAGGCGCAGTCCCAAGAGCAGTAGTCCACGGGGAGCCGGCCGACCGGTCGGCTCCCTCCGGCGACGAGGAAAGGACCCCGGCGTGAGCGCCTCGACACAGACACGACCACGGACGATCCCGCCCGTGACGACACCACGACCCGGGCAACGACGAGCCCGGTTCCGATCCGGCGTGACCCGATGGCTCTTCGTGGTGCCAGCGGCGGTCTTCGTGGCCGTCTTCTTCGGCTACCCGGTGGTGAAGAACATCGTCATGTCCTTCCAGGACTACACGACGGCGACCTTCTTCACCGGCGAGGCCCCCTGGGTGGGACTCGCCAACTACATCTCGGTGTTCCAGAGCTCGGTCTTCACGACGAGCCTCGTGAACACCGCATTGTTCACGGCGGGCTCGATCATCCTGCAGTTCGTCATCGGGCTGAGCCTGGCGCTGTTCTTCCGCCGACACTTCCCGCTGTCGGGCTTCCTGCGGGGGCTCCTGCTCCTGCCGTGGCTCCTGCCGCTCATCGCGTCGAGCGCGGTGTGGAAGTGGCTGCTCGACCAGGACAGCGGCGCGCTCAACCAGCTCCTCGGAGTGGTGGGCATCGCCCCCGTGCCGTGGCTGGTCAGCCCGAGCCTGGCGCTCATCGCCGTGATCGGCGTCAACGTCTGGCTCGGCATCCCGTTCAACACGACGATCCTGTACAGCGGTCTGCAGTCCGTGCCCCCGGAGCTCTACGAGGCCGGCTCGCTCGACGGCGCCACCGGGTTCAAGGCGTTCTGGTACATCACGTGGCCGAGCATCCGGTCGGTGGTCAGCGTCGTGATCGTGCTCGGGGTCGTCTACACGTTGAAGGTCGTGGACATCATCCTCGGCCTGACCGGCGGCGGCCCGGCGAACTCGACCCAGACCCTGGCCACGAACGCCTACCACCAGTCGTTCATCAACTTCCAGTTCGGCATCGGAGCCGCGGTCAGCAACGTGCTGATCGTCGTCTCGTTCGTCTTCGCGATGGTCTACATCGCGATCTCACGGAAGGCGGTCGACGAATGAGCGTCGGACTCGCGAACCAGACCGTCACCGCCACCCGCGCGATCACGACCAAGAGCGCCCGTGCTCCCCGGCCACGCGGTTCGGCCAAGGGCGTCCCGTTCACGATCCTCGGCTGCGTGTTCCTCGCGATCATGGTGTTCCCCGTCTACTGGATGGTGAACACCAGCCTGCAGGCGACGTCCGGGGCCGCCACGGCGACGTGGTTCCCGTTCTCCCCCACCTTCGCCGGGTACCAGGCCGCGTTCGCCCAGCAGGGGCAGAACTTCGTGTCGAGCATGATCATCGGACTCGGTACCGTCCTGCTGACGCTGGCCATCGCGACACCCGCCGCGTACGGGCTCGCACGGTTCCGGATGCGCGGCGGCCGGGTGTTCCTGCTCGTGCTGCTGATCACCCAGATGATCCCGGCGATCGTCATCGCGAACGCGCTGTACACGCTGTTCAACAACATCGGGCTGCTCAACAGCTACGTCGGCCTGATCCTGGCCGACAGCGCGGTCCAGGTGCCCTTCGCCATCCTGCTCATGCGGGCGTTCATGGAGTCAATCCCGCCGAGCCTGGTCGAGGCCGCACTGGTCGACGGCGCCAGCGACTTCCGGGCGTTCGTGTCGATCGTCGTGCCGATCAGCCGGAACGCCATCGTCACCGCGGCGCTCTTCACCTTCCTCGGCGCGTGGGGCGACTTCCTCATCGCACTGACCCTGACGTCGACGACCGCGGTCCGACCGATCACGCTCGGCATCTACAACTACATCGGGTCGAACGTCACCGACTGGGGGCCCGTCATGGCGACCTCGGTGCTGGCGTCCCTGCCCGCTGCTGTCCTGCTCATCTTCGCGCAGAAGTACATCTCCGCTGGTGCCCTCGGCGGTGCCGTCAAGTGACGGCACCGGACCGACGCCGCCACGCATCCCCCGAAAGGCACACACCATGACCACCACCCCGCTCCGCATCACCGTCTGGGGCGAGAACGTCCACGAACAGGTCGAGCAGCACGTCGCCGAGCGGTACCCCGACGGCATGCACGGCGCGATCGCGGACGGCATCCGCGAGCACCTGCCCGAGGCCGTCGTCCGGACCGCCACCATGCAGGAGCCCGAGCACGGCCTCACCGACGAGGTCCTCGCGAACACCGACGTCCTCACCTGGTGGGGGCACGCCGCACACCAGGACGTCGACGACGCCGTGGTCGACCGCGTGCACAAGCACGTGCTCTCCGGCATGGGGCTGCTCGTCCTGCACTCCGGGCACTGGTCGAAGATCTTCGGCAAGCTGATGGGCACCACCTGCACCCTCCGCTGGCGCAGCGAGCACGACCAGGAGCTCGTCTGGACCGTCAACCCGCAGCACCCGATCACCCGCGGGGTGCCGAACCCGATCGTCATCCCCGAGCAGGAGATGTACGGCGAGTACTTCGACGTCCCGACGCCCGACGAGCTCGTGTTCATCTCGGGCTTCACGGGCGGCGAGGTGTTCCGGAGCGGCATGACGTACCGCCGCGGCCTCGGGAAGATCTTCTACTTCTCCCCCGGTGACCAGGACTTCCCCGTCTACCACCACCCGGACGTCCGCCGCGTGATCGCGAACGGCGCCGAGTGGGCCCGGCCCGAGCGGGAGCGGGAGATCCCGACACTCCGCCGCTACGACCTGGGCGAGTACTTCGACGGGCAGCACTACCGCGGCCCGTTCGACGACGCCGAGCCCGAGACCGCCGAGCCGGCAGCCAGCGAGCCGGCGGCCAGCGAGCAGGCAGCCGAGCGCGACGGGGCGCAGGCGTGAGCCCCCTCCGCGTCCTGCAGGTCGGCGCCGGCGGGATGGGGCGGGCCTGGCTCGCCACCGTCGCCGCCGACCCCGAGGTCGAGCTGGTCGGCATCGTCGACCTCGACCTCGACGCCGCACGCGCCGGGGCGGAGCACGCCGGCGACCCGTCGATCCCGGTCGGCACGGACCTGACCGCGCTGGCCGCCGAGACCGGTGCCGAGGCCGTCCTCGACATCACCGTGCCGGTCGCGCACCACCCGGTCACCCTGCAGGCGCTCCGTGCCGGGCTCCCCGTGCTCGGCGAGAAACCAGCCGCGCAGACCGTCGCCGAGGCGCTCTCGCTCGCCGCCGCCGCCGAGGCCACCGGCAAGCTGTTCATGGTGTCGCAGTCCCGTCGGTACAACGACCAGCTCGTCGCGTTCCGGCAGCACGTCCGCGACCTCGGTGCGGTGGGCGGGCTGAGCACCCGATTCGCGAAGGCGCCGCACTTCGGTGGGTTCCGCGAGGAGATGGACGACGTCCTGCTGCTCGACATGGCCATCCACGCCTTCGACTCCGCCCGGTACGTGCTCGAACGCGACCCGGTGTCGGTGTACTGCGAGTCGTGGAACCCGTCGTGGTCCTGGTACCGGGGCGACGCGGCCGCCGCAGCCGTCTTCACGTTCGAGGACGACGTCCGCTACGTCTACGACGGCTCGTGGTGCGCGCCGGGTGCCGAGACCTCGTGGAACGGCGACTGGCGTGCCTCCGGAGCGGCCGGCACGGCGCTCTGGGACGGCGACCACGACCCGTCGAGCGACCTCGACGGCACTCCCGGTTCCCCTGCCGCTGCGCCGTCGGTCGGGCACGAGATCGCCGGGTCGCTGGCGTCCTTCGTCCGGGCGGTCCGCTCCGGCGAGGTGCCGGACGGCGAGGTGCACGGCAACGTGATGAGCCTGACCATGGTCGATGCGGCCATCACGTCGGCGCGCAGCGGGCGCCGGGTCGTCATCGACGAGGTGCTCGAACAGGCGCACCGGGACGCCCTGGCCGCCGAGCAGGACGACGCGATCCGCGACCGCCTGGCCGGGTGGGAGTCGGTCCGCGGCGCCCTGCGCGAGCGCCTGCCCGCGTCCTGAGACGCGACCGCAGGACGGACGGGAGGCCCGTGGCGACGCCGCCACGGGCCTCCCGTCCGTCTGCCCTCGCTTCGTGAGCAGGAATGGTCGGGTCCGCACGTCGGACCCGACCATTCCTGCTCACCATCCGTGCGCGCGGTCAGCGCGGGATGACCGAGAACAGGAACTTCTTGCGGACCATGTACCAGGCCAGCAGGATCAGCGCGGTGTGCACCACGAACCCGATCCAGAAGTCCCCCCACGGCACACCGGGGATCGACGCGATCGCCAGGGCGAAGAACACCTGCCAGACGAACACGTACAGGCTCGCCTGCCCGAGCGGGATCCAGAGCCAGCCGATCGCTGCGGCGATGGGCTTCCAGAACACGGTGAGGATCGCGTACGACACGACCGCGAAGAACGCGATGTCCACCAGGCGGCCCCACTGCAGGTCCACCCGCTGGTACGCCGTGTTGTACAGGGACTCGTACATCGTCGCCGGGAACGGCACCGGGGTGAACCCGAAGTGGTCACCGGCCCACACGTAGACCAGGAACGCCGCGTACCCGCCGACGGCGACGCCGACCAGGACCTTGCCGAGACGTCCGGTGAGCGCGCCGACGATCTGCCGCCGGTAGTACCCGAGCACGAGCCCGTGGGTGAACACCACCTGCCAGGTGAACAGGGGGAACACCGCCTCGAACTGTGAGTTCAGCGGACGGAAGTCGGGGTTGAGCGCCTGGAACACGTAGAGCGCCCAGCTGGCGGCGAGGACCACCCACCAGAACCCGCGGCGGATCACCCAGATCAACGCCGGGATGAACAGGCTCAGCACCACGAACAGGCCCATGATGTTGAACGGCCACGGCCCCATCTCGAGCAGCAGGAACTGCCGGATCGCGTACCAGGGCGGCGGGTAGGCGAGCAGCTGCATCGCGTTCGGGTACAGGTCGTAGACCCGGCCCTCGGCCTCGACGCCGCCGGTGCCCGTGCCGCGGTCGGTGAACGTGGTGATGGCGTCGGTGTTCAGGAACGGGACAAAACTCAGCGCGAAGACCACCAGGATCACCACGAGCGTGACGACGTACTGCTTGCGCGCGCGCTTCCACGCCCCGATCGCGGCCGCCCACTCGCCGAACTTCTTCACGGCGAACGGGTACGTCATGCCGAGGACCATGCCGGACAGGAACACGAACATCTCGGCGCCGGTGATCGCCCCGACGGCGTGCAGCGTGAGGTACGAGTACGGCCCGCCGATCTCGATGTGGGTGATCACCACGGCGAGGATGATGAACCCGCGGAACAGGTCGAGGCGCAGGTCACGGCCGGGCTTGCCGTCGTCGGGGTAGCGCCAGCTCGGCAGCAGCCGACCGAACACCCCGCTCAGCAGGAACACGATCGCCAGGCCGGCGGCCAGCCAGACGATCCACGCCATCTGGTCGCCGCCGGTCTCGTACTCCTGGGAGATCGCGGCGTTGCCCTGCTGCACGGTCACGCGGTCGGTGACCGGGCCGAAGGCGAAGTCACCGGACCGCTCGAGATCGGCGCGGAAGGCCTCCGCGACGTCCGGGTCCGCGGTGAGCCGCCAGTCGGCCACGCGGTTGCCGGCCTCGGGCTCGCGTCGCTCCGCCTCGAGCACGGTCATGCCCCGGATCAGCGGGCGCTCCTGCACCGCGGCGAGCACCTGCCGCCACCAGCTCCGCTTGACCTGGAGCTCGGCGTCGCCCTGCAGCTCGCGGTTGTACAGGGCACCGGTGTCGAGCAGCATCGGACGGTCGTCGGCCGCGGCGAACCGGTCGTAGAACGTGCCCGACTGCGGCTGGTCGTAGCCCCAGTCCTCGTCGAACCGCGACTCGACCTCACCGCTGCGGGTGAGCGGCACGGCGCGACCGGCGGCCTCGGTCGGGTCGCCCTTGCCGTACGAGAACATCGAGAGCCCGACCCAGTCGACGGCCTCGGCCCCCGGCCAGTACGGCCCGTACGGGTCGTCGGCACCGGTGAGCTGTCCGTCGCCGTTCGTGTCCGCCTTCGCGACGTCGACCGGGGACAGGTTCCGCAGCCGCCCGGCGGACTCGCCGAACGGGTAGCCCGCACCGTACCCCGGCGACCAGACCATGAGCGCGTCCGACGTGCCCGCGTGCACGGTCGTCCCGAGCGCCCGGAACGCCCGGACGAACTCCGTCGGCTGCTGGCCCCAGCGGACCCACGTGCCGTTCATCTGCGGTGCGAACCGGACGAGTACCTGGGTGTCGTACTGGTCGTGCAGGTCCTCGAACACGGTGTTGACGGCACGGGTGTCCGCGGTGTCGAGCGACCGCAGTTCGCGGTCGGGTTCGAGGCTCACGACGAGCACCGCGCCCTGGGTCGCCGCCGCACGCGCCGAGCGGAGGAGCTCCTGCTTCGCCGTGCGGTCGAGCGGGTAGTCGACGGAGACCCCGTACATCGACGGCGTCGCGCCGAGCCGTCCCTCGTACCCTTCGGGCGAGTCGCTGGCCCAGTCGAGGTCGGGGCCGAACCACGTCGTCCCCTCGGCCGGCTGTACGGCGGCCGCCGGGTGCACGGACGCAGCCGACGCCGGCAGCGCACCACCGAGCAGGAGCGTGGCGATCGTGACGAGGAGGGCGACCGCGCGGACCACCGACTGCTTCACCGGTCGCACGCAAGCGTCCAGACGTTGTGGCCGGGCTCGTGCCGGTGCTCGAGGCGGTCGAGGGCGGCGATGGCGAGCGCCAACCCGCGGCCGCTCTCCTGCTCGACGTCCGCCATCGTCACGGCACTCAGGTCGATGTCGACGGGCATCCCGTTGTCGGTCAGCACCGCGGTCAGGGCCTGGTCGGTGGCCTCGAGGCGCACGGAGTACCGGCGCCCGGTCCCCCGGTCGGCACGGACGGTGTGCTCGACGATGTTCGCGGCGACCTCGGCCAACGCGGTCTCGAGTGCGAACCGGAGCCGGACGTCGTCGATGCCCAGGCCGTCCCACCACGCGGCGAAGCGGTCCTGCACCTCGTCGAGGGAGTCGGGCGTCGCGGCGACCTCGAACGTGGTCTCGGTGCTCACAGGGGTCCTCCGGCGGTGCTCGACTCGTGTTCGGACTGGGCTGGGGTGGCCGGGCCGCGGTACCGGACGGCCCGGATCACGATGCTGAAGATGAACAGGTCGAAGACGACCCACGCGGTGTTCACGAGCGGTGCGATCCCCTCGGCCTGGCCGGTCAGGTAGCGGATGCCGATCATGACCAGGGCGGCGACCAGGGCACCCATGGCGTACAGCTGCGGCTTGACCAGGTCCCACCGCGGCTTCTGCTCGGTTTCATCGCGCACCTTCGGGGTGACGCGGAACCCGAGCGGCTTGCCCCGGTAGACGTTCTGGAACGCGCTGGTCACCGACTCGATCCAGACCGGGAACAGGGCGAGCGAGTACTGCTGCCCGCGCCAGGTCGGTCTGCCGGCGGCCACCACCCAGAACAGCAGCTGGTTGCACACCAGGAACGGGATGAGCCGGGCGAAGAAGTCGACGCTGTAGGCCTGCACCGGGATGACCCCGAACGACAGGCAGAGCACCGGGGCGGCGATGTAGACGATCGCGGCGAACCCCGACAGGTAGCTCCACATCGTCGAGAAGTACATGAGCCGCTGCCCCCACGACAGCCCCTTCTGCACCAGGGGGTTCTCGCGGAAGAACACCTGCATGGTGCCCTGCGCCCAGCGGAGTCGCTGCACGAGCATCGTCGGCAGGTCCTCGGGGGCCAGGCCCTTCGCCAGGATCTCGTCGTGGTACGCCGACTTCCAGCCGAGGCCGTGCAGGCGCATCGCCGTGGCCATGTCCTCGGTCACCGAGATCGTCGCCAGCGGCATGATCGGCTGCGCCTCGTCGTCGCGGTTGACGTCGAGGGCACGGGCGAGCACCGCGATGGACTCGATGGCAGCGACCGGTGAAGCCTCGCGCCGGCCGAGCACGTCGAGCGCGGCGTCGTCGAGACCGGCGAAGGTGTTGGCGTCGGTGGACATCGCCGCGAGCTCCTGCAGGTCGTTCCGCACGGACTCGAGGTCGGCGGCGGCGAACCGGAAGGCGATGGCGTCGATCCCCCGCTGGAAGGCGTAGGTCACGTCGCCGAGGGGCTCACCGGCGCGGACCTGTTCGCGCGCCTGGTCCACCACGGCCTCGGCGTCGTCGAGGGCGGCGAGCACGCGCGGGTCGGTCTCGGTCTCACGGGAGCGGGCGAGGAGCTTGCGCGAGGTCGCGAGGGTGCGCTGCACGGACGCCTCGACCTCGGCCACGTAGCGCGAGATGCCGAGCTGCATGAGCGCTTCGCGCCGCAGGATGGCGTTCGACCCGCAGAAGAACGCGGCGTTCCAGCCGTCCTTCGACTGCTGGATCGGACCGTAGAACAGTGGCGCCTGGCTGCCGAGGGGATCGTCGTCCGGCACGTTCTCGAACCACTGTGGCGTCTGGACGAGCGCCATCTTCGGGTCCTTGAAGTACCCGAGGGTGCGGTCGAGGATCGCCGGGTCGGGCACCTGGTCGGCGTCGAGGATGAGCAGGAACTCGCCCTGGGTCGCGAGCAGGGCGTTGTTGAGGTTGCCGGCCTTGGCGTGCCGGGGTCGGTCCACCCAGTCGGCACCGCGGGTGATGACGCCGATGCCGAGCGCGTCGGCCGCCGCACGCATCTCGGGGCGGTTGCCGTCGTCGAGGATCCAGGTGGTGTGCGGGTGCGTGATCGCCTTCGCGGCCCGGGCGGTGCGCTCGACCAGGTCGATCGGCTCGTTGTAGGTCGTGATGAAGACGTCGACGGTGACGTCGGTGGACGGCTTCGCCGGTGGTTCGCCGCGCTCCCGGAGCCGCCAGGCTCCGAGGGCGAAGAGCAGGGAGTCGATGACGCTGTAGGTCTCGGCGAGGATCAGCGGCACCGCGATCCACCACGAGTGCCAGTTCACCGAGGCCGCCCAGCGCCACACGATGTAGTTCACCCCGGCGAGGGACGCCAGGAGCGCCACCGTCCGCACGGCCACCAGGCGTCGGCGGGCGGTGCCGGTGCTCAGGCGGCGGCGGTCCTGTCGGCTGACGTCGAGCGCGGTCACCGGGTCTCCCCGTCCGTCGTGCCGCCGCACGTGCTGCGTCGCAAGCATGCCTCCTGATCAGCGCGGGCCCCGGCCGCGTCGCACACGCCCGAGTGTGGTTCCGTCCGGCAGGTGCCCCGAGGGCACCGTGCCGGTCGTCCGCTCCGGTCATCGGGCACGACCTCGGCGTGACGACCTGTCTACCGCACGGGCGGGGCCTCTGTCAGGCTGCGCACCCGATCTGGGGACAGCACGCGCGTCAGAACGTGGCGGTGAACCCCAGGTCATCCGCCAGACGCACGATGACCTGGTCGAAGTAGGCGGCCGGGTCGGACACGGAACCGACGAAGTGCCCGAAGAGCTCGAACGAGATCGTCCCGAACACCGTCGTCCAGGCCATCAGGGTGCGGACCAGGACCTCGTCGGGCAGGGTGATGCCGAACGAGCGCAGGGTGGCGACCCCGTCGGCGACGGCGGGACCGGCCACCCCGGGAGCCGCCGGAGGCGCGGTGGGTGATCCGGGCCTCCCGGCCGGCCCCGGCGTCGACGTGACGGACGAGTCCGACGCACCGGACGCACCAGGCGCACCGGATGTACCGGAGCCGACGGCGTCCGCGACCACGCGCACCAGCGCCAGCGTCGTCCGCGTCGCGGGCACGACGGTCTCGCGCGGCGCCGCGTAGCCCGGCACGGGGGATCCGAACAGCAGCGCGAAGTCCCCCGGGTGCGCGATCGACCAGTCGCGGATCGCCCGGCACATCGCGACCCAGCGCGCACCGGGAGCCGGTCCGGCCGCTGCACCGGCGGCCTCGACCGCGGCGCCGAGTTCGTCGTAGTCGGTGATGAGCAGGGCCGTCAGCAGGTCGTCGCGGCTCGGGAAGTACCGGTACACGGCCGACGAGACCATCCCGACGTCACGGGCGACGGCACGCAGGCTGAGGGCGGCCGGACCCTCTTCGGTCAGGCGGGTGCGTGCCGCGGCCAGGATGTCCGCGGTGACCGTCTGCCGTGCGAGTGCTCGGGCGGTGGGTGCCATCCGACGATCCTGGCACGAGAGAGCAGCGCACACAAAGGAGAGCACTGCTCTTGCTTTTGCGACGGCGAACCGTCATGCTCGATTCCGAGAGCGGTGCTCTCGCAACCAGGAAGCAGGAGCCCATGCCCCACCACCTCATCGTCGGCGCCGGCCCCGTCGGCCGGCACGTCGCGGAGCTGTTGACCGTCCGGGGCGACCGCGTCACCGTCGTCTCCCGCTCCGGTCACAGCACGGGCATCGCCGGTGTCGAGCACCTCGCGCTCGACGCCTCCGATGCCGACGCCCTCTCCCGCGCCACCGAGGGAGCAGCCACCCTCTACAACTGCGCGAACCCCGGCGACTACACGCAGTGGGAGCGCACCTGGCCCCCGCTCGCCGCAGCACTGCTCACCGCGGCCGAACGCACCGGGGCGATCTACGCCATCACCGGGAACCTGTACCCGTACGGCCCGGTCGACGGGCCGATGCACGAGGGACTGCCGGACGCCGCCACAGACCACAAGGGGGTGCTCCGGGCGACGCTGTGGGCCGATGCCCTCGCCGCGCACGACGCCGGCCGTGTCCGGGCCGTCGAGGTCCGCGCCTCGGACTACCTCGGCCCCGGGATCGGCGCGAACGGGCACGTCACGCGCGTGCTGCCGGCGGCGCTGCGGGGCCGGGCGGTGTCGATGGTCGGTCGCACGGACCTGCCGCACACCTTCACCGACGTGCTCGACGTCGCCCGGACCCTCGTCGCCGCTGCCGAGGACAAGAGCGCCCACGGCAGCACGTGGATGGTGCCGAGCAACGCACCGCGGACGCAGCGGCAGGCCCTCACCGACGTCCTCACGGCGGCGGGGAAACCCGCGGTGCCGGTGCGCCGGATGCCCGCGGCGCTGTTCCGCGTCGGCGGGCTCGTGTCGCCGATGATGCGCGAGCTGGCCGACCTGACCTACCAGTGGACCGCGCCGTACGTGGTCGACGACCGCGAGAGCCGGGCGCACTTCGGCATCGAGCCGACCCCGTGGGACGAGGTGTGCCGCCGGACGGCCGCCGGCGCGGCCTGAAACAAAGCCGCCGACACCGCCACCGCCACCGCCGGCGCCACTACCCGCCGACGCCACACACGGAAGAGGGTGGGACGCGCCGTTGCGTCCCACCCCCTTCCGCCTCGCACCGCCGGTCAGATCACCAGCAGCCTCGAGTACTGCGCCGCGTCGAGCTGCTGCGCAGCTCCACCCGCAGCGGGGACCTTCCACAGCCCGACCGAGGGGCCGCTGTCGATGGAGACGAACACGTCCCCGTCGGCGGAGGCGGCACCCAGGTGCTCGCCACGCGACCCGGCAGTCAGCCCGGTCACCGGCACGGTCGACGTCCCGCCGCTGCCCACCACGAGCTTGTCCGGGATACCGCGGTCGATCGTGCAACCGGTCGGGCTGGTCGGGTACTCCGACGGGGCGGGGCAGAACTGCGCCGACTGCAGGAGCGAGAAGCCGTCCGCGTTCGCGGCGGCGTACTCGAACGCGTACCGCGGTTCGATCTTCGTCAGTTCGGTCGCCCCGGGCTTGAGCTGGTACCAGACCCACGACCCGGCGGCACCGGGCGAGCGGATGTCGACGTAGACGTTGCCCTGCGAGTCCGCGAGCACACCGGCGGGGTAGCCGACGGTCGAGCCGGCGGGCCCGGTGAACGTGCGGGGCGCGATGCCGGTGCCCTTGACGTACGGCTGGCTGACGGTTCCGCCGAGCACGACGACCTTGCCGTCCGGGGTGACGGTCCAGAAACGCTGATCGCTCCCGACGGCCTTGCCACCCAGGTCCAGCACGACCTTCGGGGTCGAGGTGCCGACGGACAGCTTCTGCACCGCACCGGTCACCGAGTCCACCCAGTACAGGTTGCCCTCGGCGTCGGAGCGCAGGTCCGGGGTCAGGTGCAGGCCGGACGCGATGATCGAGACCCCGCTGCCGTCGGCCGGGTCCCGCAGGATCTCGGTGCCGTCCGCCGACGGGGTGAACACGTCACCGTCGGCGTTCGCGGTGAAGCCTTCGCCGTCCGTCGCGACGACGGTCTCCGCACCGCTGCCGGAGTCCGCGAACCGCACGACGTCACCGTTGCCGTCGAGCGCGAACAGCGACTGCGTCGTCTCCGGCTCGGGCACCGACGGTGACGTCCAGCGCAGCGTGATCGTGCGTCCGGTCCCCCGGTGTCCGAGGGCACGGAGGGAGAACCGGTACGTGGTCGCGGGCGAGAGCTCGTCGAAGCGGTCGGAGCGGGCACGCGGGTGGAGTCGGTCGACCTGGCGGTCGTGGCGGTTCGCGACGGCGGCGACCGCGACCTTCCAGCCCGTCACCTTCGCGCCGTGCTTCGGGCCGCGCCACGTCAGCGTGGCACTGTCCGCGTCGCCGGTGACGCGGACGGCGGTCGGTGCTCCCGGCACCGACGGAGAGGTGTGCGCCGTCGCCGGCACCGCACCTCCGAAGACGAGCGCCGCGGCGGCGACCGCGGTGATGAGTGCTCGGTACACGATGGTTCCCCTGCCTTCCCCGCGGCTCCCTGCGTCACGGCTCCACGTATCACAGCACCGCGCTGACCCCAGGGGAACGGTTGCGGGTCGGATCTGCGGTTCCCCGCACCGCAAGATGCCGCAGGCACGGGACCCGCACCGACGACGGACGGGAGGCCCGGTGCCAGCTGGCACCGGGCCTCCCGTCAGAAGGTGGTCGCGTCTCGGACGCGGCGCGTCTCAGTAGCGCGGCTTGCGCTCCGGACGGTCGTCGCGGTCGTCGCGGCGGCCAGCGCCACGGCGGTCCGCACGGATCTCGATGAGCTTGCCGCTGATCCGGGTGTCAGTCAGACGGTCGAGCACACCGGGGTCCATGTCGGCCGGCAGTTCGACGATCGAGAAGTCCGGGCGGATCTGGATCGCACCGAAGTCGTCGCGGCGCAGGCCACCCTCGTTGGCCAGGGCACCGACGATCTGGCGCGGCTCGACGCGGTGACGACGGCCGACCTCGATGCGGTACGGGGACATCGGCTGCGAACGGCGCGGGCCACGGTCGCCGCGGTCACCACGGTCGCGGTCGCCACCACGGTCGCCGCGGTCGTTGCGGCCGCCACGGTCGTCGCGGGCACCACGCTCGTCGCGTTCGCTGCGGCGGGCGTCGCGCTCCATCTGGCTGCGGAGGGCGTCGTCGGCTGCGGTGAGGAGCAGCGGCGAGTCGCCCTGCGCCACGACGGCCAGGGCGGCGGCGACGTCGTCCGAGGGGACGTCGTGGTGCTCGACGTAGTGCGCGATGACGTCGCGGAAGGCGGCGATCCGGCCCTGGTCCTCGAGCGCCGCGGTGATGGCGTCGTCGAAGCGGGTCAGACGCGTCTCGTTGACGTCGTCGATGGTCGGCAGCTGCATCTGCGTGAGCGGCTGCTTGGTGTGGCGCTCGATCGCGGACAGCAGGCGACGCTCACGCGGGGTGACGAAGCTGATCGAGTCGCCCGAGCGGCCGGCGCGGCCGGTACGACCGATGCGGTGCACGTAGGACTCGATGTCGACCGGGATGTCGAAGTTCACGACGTGCGTGATGCGGTCGACGTCGAGGCCACGGGCGGCGACGTCGGTGGCGACCAGGATGTCGAGCTTGCCCGACTTCAGCTGGTTGACCGTGCGCTCACGCTGGGCCTGGGCGACGTCACCGCTGATCGCGGCGGCGGCGTACCCGCGGGCACGGAGCTTCTCGGCCAGGGTCTCGGTCTCGCTCTTGGTGCGGACGAAGATGATCATGCCCTCGAAGTCCTCGACCTCGAGGATGCGGGTGAGCGCGTCGACCTTCTGCGGGTACGAGACCATCAGGTAGCGCTGCGTGATGTTCGCGGCGGTCTTCGTCTTGGTCTTGACGGTGATCTCGGCCGGGTCGGTCAGGTACTGCTGCGAGATGCGGCGGATCTGCGCGGGCATCGTCGCCGAGAAGAGCGCGACCTGCTTGTCGTCCGGGGTGTCGGCGAGGATCGTCTCGACGTCCTCGGCGAAGCCCATCTTGAGCATCTCGTCGGCCTCGTCGAGCACCAGGTACTTCAGCTCGGACAGGTCGAGCGTGCCCTTCGCCAGGTGGTCCATGATGCGACCGGGGGTGCCGACGATGACGTCGACGCCGCGGCGCAGGGCGGAGAGCTGCACGCCGTACGCCTGGCCGCCGTAGACCGGCAGGACGTGGACGTTCTTCATGTGGGATGCGAACTGCTCGAACGCCTCGCACACCTGCAGGGCGAGCTCGCGCGTCGGGGACAGCACGAGCGCCTGGGGCTTCTTGCTGCCGGACTCCATGCGGGACAGGATCGGCAGCGCGAAGGCCGCGGTCTTGCCGGTACCGGTCTGTGCCAGGCCGACGACGTCGCGCCCGGCGAGGAGGGTGGGGATGGTGGCTTCCTGGATGGCGGAAGGGGTCTCGTAACCGATGTCCTTGACGGCCTTGAGCACAGCGTCGCTCAGGCCGAGATCGGCGAACGTCACCACGGGCCCGTCGTCGAGGGTCTCAGTGGTGGGGGTGGTGTCCGTGCTCATACCACCAACGGTATCTCGAATGCGCGCTCCGCAGGGACGGGAGGCCCGTGGCGGCGCCGCCACGGGCCTCCCGTCCGCCGTGTTGGTCACGTCAGGAGCGCGTGGTGCCGATCCCCAGGACCGCGTCCGCCCGGTCGTTCAGTCGCGTCAGCATCTCGGCGAGCGAGCGCAGCTCGTCCGAGGCGAACTCTTCCGTCAGGTCGTCGAACACCTCGGCGCCGGCGGCGTCCAGCTCGTCGAGCAGCCGTCGGCCGGCGGGGGCGAGCGTGACGAGCGTGGCGCGGCCGTCCGCGGGGTCGGGCGACCCGATCAGGTGTTCGGCCTCGATCAGCGAGGCGACCCGGCGGCTGATCACCGGGCGCGACAGCCCCGTCGCGTCGGCGATCGCGGTCGCCCGGACCGGGCCGTGCCCGGCGACGGCGCGCAGGATCACGCGGGCCGTCGGGTCGAGGCCGCCCCGGGACTCGATGAGCGAGGAGCGCAGGGTCTGCCGGACCCACAGCCGGTCGAGCTGGGATCGCAGGAGTCGCTCGGCGGCACGCCGGTCGTCGGTCACGCGCTCAGCGTAGCGGGCACATTTAGTTGCTTGCCGGAAGCAACAGATGTATCGTTGCGCGGTCTGCAAAGTTTCACAGCCAGAAAAAGGAGTTCGATGACCGCCACCGCACCCGTCTCGGTGCAGCACGGTCGGCACACTGCCGAGGCCCCCGCGGCCTCCGGAGGCGCCGGCCAGCAGCCGCTGATGACCCACCGTCAGATCCTCCTGGTGATCTACGGCCTGATGGCGGGGATGTTCCTGTCCTCGCTCGGCCAGACGGTGTTCGGCACGGCGATCCGCACGATCGGCGACGACCTGCACGGGCTCGACCAGCAGGCCTGGGTGACGACCGCGTACCTCATCACCTCGACGATCGCGACGCCGATCTACGGCAAGCTCTCCGACATCTTCGGCCGCCGCCCCCTGTACATCTTCGGCATCGTCGTCTTCATCCTCGGGGCCGTCCTGTCGTCGATGTCCACCTCGATGCTCATGCTCGCCGCCTTCCGTGCGGTGCAGGGCATCGGTGCCGGTGCGCTGATGTCGCTGCCGCTCGCGATCATGGGCGACATCCTCGCCCCGCGTGAGCGCGCCAAGTACCAGGGGTACTTCCTCGCCGTGTTCGGCATCTCGTCCGTGATCGGCCCGCTCATCGGCGGTCTGCTCGCCGGTTCCTCCGAGATCCTGTGGATCACGGGCTGGCGCTGGGTGCTCCTGATCAACGTGCCGATCGGCGTCGCGGCGCTCCTCATGGTCATCGTGTTCCTGCACCTGCCGAAGGTGCACGGCGCCGGCGACGCGAAGCCGAAGGTCGACTGGTGGGGCGCGACCGCCGTCATCGTCACCCTCGTGCCGCTCCTGCTCGTCGCCGAACAGGGCCGCATCTGGGGCTGGGGCTCCCCCGCCGCCATCGCCTGCTACGTCGTCGGTGTCGTCGGCCTGATCGGTCTGCTGCTCATCGAGTCGAAGATGGGCGACGCGGCGATCATCCCGCTCAAGCTGTTCCGCTCGGGCACGTTCTCGATGGCGACCGTCATCGGGTTCCTGGTCGGCTTCGCGATGTTCGGCGCGATGCTCACGATCCCGCTCTACCTGCAGATCGTCGTCGGGCTCACCCCGACCGAGTCCGGCTTCGCCACGCTGCCCCTGGTCGGCGGTCTCATGATCGCCTCGATCACGAGCGGTCAGATCGTCGCCCGCGTCGGCCGGTACCGGATCTTCCCGGTCATCGGCACCGCGCTCGTCTCCGCCGGCTACGTCGTCCTGACCTTCATGTCGATCGACAAGCCGCTCTGGTTCCTGATGATCGGCATGTTCCTCATCGGTCTCGGCCTCGGCTCGGTCATGCAGTCGCTGACCCTGGCGTCGCAGGGCTCCGTCGAGGCCCGTGACATGGGCGTCGCCACGTCGTCCGCCACGTTCTTCCGCCAGATCGGTGGCACGCTCGGCACCGCCGTCCTGCTGTCCATCCTGTTCTCGGTGATGCCGGCGAACATCCTGACCGCGACCGCGAACCAGAAGGACCTCGGTCCGGCGCTCGACGCCGCGCTCAACCCGACCGTCGCCAGTGCGAAGGCGAACCAGGGCGCCATGGACAAGATCTGGACGCCCGTCGTCACCCCGCTGACGAAGACCGTGCAGTCGCAGCTCGACGCCGCCTCGACGAAGGCGAAGCAGGCCGCCGACGCCGCGGTCACCGAGCAGGTCACCGCGGCCGTGCAGCAGCAGGTCGCAGCCGGTGTCGTGCCCGCCGCCGCAGCGCAGACCGTCATCGACCAGCAGGTCGCCGCGGCCACGCCGGCCGCCGAGCAGTCCGCACTCGAGCAGGTCGCCGACCAGGCGCACGCCAGCGTGCAGGGCGACACCGTGTCCGTCGACTGGGCGGACGCCGACCAGCGCTCCTACTGGGTCGACGAGCTCACCCCGGAGCTGGCGAAGAAGATCGACGACGGCAACACCACGAGCGACAGCGCCACCAGCACGAACGACACCTCGTTCCTGACCGGTGCCGACAGCCGCCTGACCCGGCCGTTCATGGCGGGCTTCAACGCCTCGTCCGTGACGATCTACTGGGTCGGTCTCGGCGTCATCCTGCTCGCGTTCGTGCTGACCTGGTTCTTCCGGGTGCCGCCGCTGCGCCAGCGTTCCGCGCTGCAGGAGCAGGCCGACATGTCCGCCGAGGCGCAGCTCGAGGCCGAGGCGGGCGCCGCCGCAGCCGAGGCCGGCTCGTTCACGGGCCCGATGACCGGGTCCGTGCCGACCGGCTCGGGTTCGACCGGTTCGGGTTCGACCGGATCCACGCCGACGCACCGTCGGTGACCGACCGGGGCGTCCGTCCGTGCCCCCTTTCCGGGCGGGCGCCCCTCCCACACACACCAACCCAGCAGGAGTCCACGTGATCACCACCCCGGCAGCGGCTGCGGCAACGGAGCCGTGCACGCTGCGTGAACGGAAGAAGCAGCAGACCCGGCAGGCACTGCACGACGCAGCGCTCACGCTGGTGTCCGCGCACGGACTCGACGGCGTCACGGTCGAGCAGATCTGCGCCGACGCCGACGTCTCCCCCCGCACCTTCTTCAACTACTTCTCGTCGAAGGCGCACGCCGCGCTCGGGCTCGACTCCGTCGAGGTCCCGGAGCGCTCAGCGGCCTGGTTCGCCGAGGCCGACGGTGCCCTGGTCGACGACCTGTGCGCCCTGGTCGCGGCCACCGTCCCGCTCTCGCAGGACCGCCGTCGCATGAAGGAGCTGCTCGTGCTGCGGCCGGAGATGTCCTCGATGGTGATGCAGTGGATGGCCGAGTCGCGCCAGTCCCTGCTCAGCGTCGTCGGCACCCGCACGGACGCGCAGACCGCCCGCACCGCGGTGACCCTGGTGATGTCGGCGCTCAGCGAGGTGGCGCACCGCGAGACCGTTCGGAGCAACGACGAGCTCGCGGACCGGCTCCGTGCCGTCGTGCGCGAGATGGCGGCGCTCGTCTCCTGACGCGGGGGTCGCGGGGCGCGGGGCGTACCTGGTCGGATCGGGCGTACCTGGTCGAATCGGGCGTACCTGGCAGGAACTTCCCGCCAGGTACGCCCGATTCCGCTTTCCAGCGCACGCGCTCTGGGAAGGAACCGCGCGTCGTCGACGCGAGCGAAGGGCGGACGGGAGGCCCGTGGCGGCGTCGCCACGGGCCTCCCGTCCGTCAGGTGGAGACGCCCTGACGCCGCCGCGCCGGCCGGTGCCACACGAGTGCGTCACGCGAGCGGTCGCGGGCGAACCGGAGCACCCGCAGCACGACGATGTCGTGGTCGCCCGCTCGGTGGGTGGCCTCGACGACGCACTCGAGCCACGAGTGCGCGCCGTCGAGCAGGATCGCTCCCCCGGCCGTCTCGACCGTCCCCACGCCGTCGAGCCGACGCCCGCGGTCACGCGACGCCAGCTGCGCGGTGTGCGCGGCGTGCTCGTGGCCGAGGACGGAGACCCCGATGACCGGCGCCGCGGCGAGGTCGGGCCAGGTGGTCGAGGAGTGCTGCACGGCGAACGTCACCAGCGGCGGGTCGTACGAGACCCCGACTGTGAAGGACGTCGCGACCATCACCACCGGGACGCCCGTGACGCGGGCGGCGATCGCCACGACGACCGAGGGCACCTCGGCGATCGCCTCGCGGATGTCGAGCGGGTCGTCGGTGAAGTCGTCGTGCATGGTGGGTCCCTCGTTCAGGAGCGGGCGAGAAGTGTCCGGGCTCGGCGCTCGTCGGCACGCATGGCGGCGACGAGGGCGTCCGGACCGGGGAACGTGCGCTGCCGGCGGATGCGCCGGCCGACGGTGAGCTCGACGGCCGTGCCGTACAGGTCGCCGTCGAAGTCGAGCACGTGGATCTCGACGGTGCGCGGTCGGTCGGCGAAGGTGCTGTTGCTGCCGACGGAGACCAGGGCCTCACGGGCGGCGGGCCAGGTCGCTGCCGTGAGCCAGCCGACGTAGACCCCGTCCGCCGGCACCGACCGGACGACGTCGGCGTCGGGCAGCAGGTTGGCGGTGGGGAACCCCAGGCCGTGTCCGACCCCGGCGCCGTGGACCACGGCACCGGTGAGCACGGTGCCCGCTCGACGGGGCGTGGGCAGGGACCGCGCCGCCACCACGGCGACCACCGCGACCAGCGCGAGGACGCCGAGTGCGACGGCGTCGGTCGCGGTGGCCAGCAGGACCGCCGTGACGGTGCTGCCGAGCACGGCGCCGAGCTGCTTGACGGTGTTGAAGGTGCTCGAGGCCGCTCCGATGGTGCCCGGGCCGGCGGCGAGCACGGCGCCGAGCGAGAACGGCGACCAGACGAAGGCGTTCGCGACCCCGAAGCCGGTGAACGCGCTCGCGACCGCCCAGAGCGGCGCACCGGTGCCGATCAGCAGGGCGGTGACGGCGACGGACACGACGAGCAGGACCGCGCCGACGGTGGCCGTCGCCCGGGGGCCCGCGGTGTTCGTCATGCGTCCGACGAAGGGCGCTGCGGCCAGGCACGCGATGCCCATCGGCACGAGCACCAGTGCGGCTGCTCCCGCCCCGAGGCCCCGCTCGGTCTGCAGGTCGAGCATCAGCGGGATCGGTGCGGACCCGACGCAGAACGACGCGGCGGTCGCACCCCACGAGCCGGTGACGAAGCCACGGTCGCGGAACAGCCCGAGGGGGACGAGCGCCCGGTCGCCGGCCCGACGCTGCACCGTGAGGACCACCGCGAGGACCCCCGCACCCAACACCACCAGGGCGGCGCGGGGCAGCGGGGCGGCGAGCAATCCCGCTCCGGTCCCCTGCACGCCGACGACGACCGCGAGGACCCCGGCCGTCACCCCGGTGACCGCGAGCACGGGCAGCGGGACGACGATGCGCGGGGACACCGGCACGAACCGGAGCACCGCGATCGCCGTGACGACCCCGACGGGCACGTTGACGAGGAACACCGACGGCCATCCCCACGTCTCGACGAGCAGCCCGCCCACGATGGGTCCGGCGACGGTGGCAGCCCCGCCACCGGCGCTCCACACGGCGAGCGCGACGGCCAGCCGCGGCGGGTCGAACAGCGACCGGATGACGGTCAGGCACTGCGGGGTCAGCAGCGCCGCACCGAGCCCCTGGACCGCTCGCCAGGCGACGAGCGCCCCGATGCCCGGTGCCGCCGCGCAGCCGACGGACGCGATCGTGAAGACCGCGAGCCCGACCAGGTAGACGCGGCGGTGCCCGAACCGGTCACCGAGCCGCCCGGCCACGAGCAGCGGCACCGCGAAGGCGAACAGGTAGGCGCTGTTCACCCACACGGACATCGACGCGTCGGAGCCGAGGTCACGCCCGACGTCAGGGAGTGCGACGGACACGATCGTGCTGTCGAGCAGCAGCATGAAGAAGCCGAGGCAGAGCCCGCCGAGCGCGAGCCACCGACGGGCCGGGGTCACCTCACACCGCCAGGTTCTCGCGGAGCGTGGCGCCCGGGTACCGCGGTGCGAGGGCCCCGCGGTCGCGGAGCTCCGGCACGAGCAGCTCGCTCAGGTCGGCGAAGCCGGACGGCATGCCGAGGGGGCTGGAGAGCATGTAGCCACCGCGGCCTCCCGTGGCGGCGAAGTTCTCCTGCAGTGCGTCGGCCACCGTGGCGGCGTCACCGACGAGCATGTGGTCGAGCCCGGTCGCGGCCCGCCAGCCGTGCTCGAAGAAGTCGTCACGGTCCATCGTGTGGTCCGCGCCGAACTCCGCGACCAGGCTGCCGACCAGGCCGGCCGGGCTCGCCTGCGCGGCGATGATCTCGTCGCGCAGTTCGCCGAGCCGGAACGACGCCGGCAGGGTCGAGAAGTCGTACCCGGCGTTGTGCGAGATGAACGTGCCCACCGCCTCGCGGTTCCAGAACGACAGCAGGGAGTCCCGACGGGTGACGGCCTCGGCCTCGGTGGTGCCGACGATGGCCTGGGTGGCCCAGAGGATCCCGACGCCGGCGGGGTCACGGCCGGCCTCGGTGAGCGCCGCGTCGAGGGCGTCGCGGTGCCGGAGCTGCCCGGTGACGCTCGCGCCGAACCCGAACACCAGGTCGGCGAACGACGCACTCGCGGCGATGCCCCGCGGCGAGTTGCCGGCCTGCACCACCACGGGGTGCCGCTGCGGGCTGGGCACGCTCGCCAGCGGCCCGCGCACCTTGAAGAACCGTCCGTCGTGGTCGATGGGGTGCACCCCGGCGGGGTCGGCGAACCGGCCGGTCGCACGGTCGCGGACGATGGCGTCCGGTGCGACGGAGTCCCAGAGCGCACGGCAGACGCCGATGAACTCCTCCATCCGCTCGTAGCGCAGGTCGTGGTCGACGAGGTGGTCGGACCCGTAGTTCGCTGCGTCCGCACCCCGTGACGAGGCCACGACGTTGAACGCCATCCGGCCGCCGGTGACGTGATCGAGCGAGTTGAGCAGTCGGGCGATCGAGAACGGGTGGGTGAACGTGGACGAGTAGGTGAGCCCGAAGCCGATGTGCTCGGTCACCGTGGACATCGCGGCGATCACCGGTGCCATGTCCTGACGGGGCCACTGGATGCCCCACTCGACGGCCGGGTCGATGCTGCCGCGCCAGGTGCTCGGCACGCCGGAGCCGTCGCCGAAGAAGAGCATGTCGACGCCGGCGCGTTCGGCGGTCCGTGCCACCTCCATGTACATCCGGACGTCGGGGAAGTCCTGGCCGACCCAGCTGCCTGCTGCCGCCCACCGCCCCTCGGTGTGGGTGAAGGACAGGTCGTAGGCCAGGTGCATGCCGGTCATCGGGCGCCCACCGTCTCGGCCGGCACCGCTGCGCGCCACAGCGCCACGGCGTCGTCGGCGTCGGTCACGACGCCGACGTTCAGGCCGATCATCGTCAGCGCGGCCTCGTGCACGTCGGTGTCGTACGCGGCGGTGGCGTCCCGCGGGACCACCACGGGCCAGCCGAGCTGCATCGCGTCCTGTGCGGTGGCGAGCACGCAGCACTCGGTCGTGAGCCCCACGACGGTGACCCAGCCGATGCCGGCGGAGGTGAGCCGGGCCTCCAGGTCGGTGCCCAGGAACCCGCTGTAGCCGCGCTTCACGACGCGCATCTCGCCGGACGCGGGCGCGGTGCGGAACCACTCGGCACCCTCGGTGCCGATGCGGCAGGGCTCGTCGTCGGGCATCGGCCCGTCGAGGTCGCCGCCACGCAGCCAGGTGCTCGAGCGCCACGGTCGAGCCGGGTCGCTGCCGAGCTCGACCCAGACGACGGGGACGCCGGCGGCGCGGGCCTCGTCGACCAGGGTGCCGATGCGGGTGACCGCGGCGTCGACGGCGGCCGACGCACGGTCGTCGAGTCCGTACGGGGCGATGCGCGTCGGCTCCCCGAAGTCGCGCTGCACGTCCACGACGACGAGCGCGGGGCGGAGCGCGGTGTCGGGTGCGGGGCGCAGCGCGGCGTCGGCTGCCGCCGGCGGCGCGGTGCCGAGCAGGCGGTCCAGTCGCGCGTCGCGGCCCTCCGTCGTCGCCCCGGTCACCGGAGCACCGCCGCGTCGTGCTGTCGGAGCGCCGGCAGGACGGTCTCGCCGAACAGCACCATGTCCTGGTCGTACTCGGGGAAGATCAGCATCAGACCGTCGAGCTCGCCCTGGTCGACGATGTACTCGATGTGCTCGGTGACGGTGTCCGCCGCACCCGCGACGTACGCCGTCTGGAACGCGTCCTCACCGACCGCGCCGTCCGCCCAGGCACGTGCCTGTGCGGCGGGGACGCCCCACGACGACCGCATCGAGGCCAGTGCCTCGCGGTCGACGCCGACGCCCCACTCGCGCACCTTGCGCTGTGCGGCGGCGTCGGTCTCGCCCTGCACGACGGTGAGCATCGAGTAGGTCTTGCACTCCCGCCCCCCGGCGGCAGCGCGGTCGTGCACGTCACGCGACAGGTCGCGCATCTCGTCCAGGCTGTCGGCGGCGAGGAACGCACCGTCGGCGTGCTTCGCCTGGAACGCCCGGGCCGCCTCGGACTTGCCCGCGCTGATGATCGTCGGACGGGCCGACGGGTGCGGACGAGACTCGCAGCCGTCGAGGTCGAAGTACGGCGTGTGCATGGTGACGCTGTCCTCGGTCCACAGGCGCGTGACGGCCTCGGTCCAGAGCTCGGTCATCCGGTACCGGTCGGCGTGGCTGAGCGCCGCGTCCCAGATCCCGAACTGCTCGAACTCCGCCGCGTAGGCACCGTTCACGATGTTCATGCCGGCACGGCCGCCGGAGACGTCCTGCAGGGTGGTGTACATCTTCGCCGCGACGGCGGGGTTGTGGACGTTGGCGTGCATCGTCGCCCAGATCTTCACCCGCTCGGTGGCCTCGGCGATGCCGGCCATCATCGTCATCGACTCCAGGGACCGGCCCCAGTGGTCGGTGGTGCCGCCGAAGCCGCGCCACTTCGCCATCGACATCACGAAGTCCAGACCAATCGCCTCGGCGTGCAGCGCCGCGCGCTTGTTCCAGGCGTAGGTCGCCTCGGGGTGGGGTGCGGTGGTGGAGAGCATCCACCCGCCGTTGCCGATCGGGAGGAAGATCCCGTACTCCTTCGCGGGCATCTCACGCCGCCTCTCTGGTCGTTGCGGAACACTCGGTCACGACGGGGCTCACGGTGCCGGCCACACCGTCTCGCCGTCCTTCGTGACGGCGTCGACGTACTCGTTCGTGAACCAGGCCTTCGCGTCGGCACCGGTCACGGAGGGCTTCACGATGCCGAACTGGTGCAGCATGTCGACGAGCTTCGACACGTTCTCCATGTCGATGCCACCGAGCGGCTGCTCCGGCGTCGGGTTGTCCGCGATGACCTTCGTCTCGGTGGTCCAGATCTTCGCGTTCTGGGCTTCGTCGTAGGTCGCGCCGGAGAGCTTCGCGGCGTACCCGACGCACTGCTTCGTCTTCGCTGCGCTCGCGGAGCAGAAGTCGTAGGCGTGCAGGGCTGCGCGCAGGACGTCCTCGACGGCGGTCGGGTGCGCCTTCGCGAACGCCGGGTTCACGGCCATCGCGCCGATCGACGAGGGGATGCCGTAGTCGACGGGCTGCCAGACCTTGACGTCGTCACCGGCGGCCTGCAGCAGGTTCGGCTCGTTCGACACGAAGCCGGTCAGTGCCTCGAGCCCGTTCTGCTTCCGGGGCAGGACCGAGGGGTCGTAGCCCTCCTTCACCAGCGTCAGGGAGTCCCAGTCGACACCGGCCTTGACCATCATCGCCTGGACGGACGCGGGCACGTACCCCTTGTGCCCGACGACCTTGCCGTCGAGCTGCTTCAGGTCCGTGACGTCGTCGCCGTTGGTCATCAGGATGTCGAGCCCGGCGTTCGAGTAGGACGAGATGCCGGTGATGTCGATGCCGTTCGCCCGGGCCTGGATGAGGTCCTGCTCGGCGACCGCGGACACCGTGGCCTGGCCGCTGGCGAGGAGCTTGGTGTTCTGCGCGGTGTCGCCGGAGCCGGGCTTCAGGGTGACGTCGAGGCAGAGGTCCTTGAAGTAGCCGAGCTCGTCCGCCGCGATGTACTCGAGGATCGACGCCGACGACTGGTACTGGTAGCCGGACAGGTACGTGATCGTGCCGGCGTCCTTGTTCTCCTTGCACCGCTCGGACGAGATCGCGCTGCCCTCGGCCGATGCGCTGCCGGCACTCGTGCCGGTGCTGCAGCCGGTGAGCGCGAGGGCGACGGCGGCGGTGGCGAGGGCTGCGACGGCGGCCTTGGTGCGGTGCTGCTTGCTGCGGGGCTGCGTGGTGCTGTGCTGCATGGTGCTGTGCTGCATGGTCACTCCTGTGGGAAGGGATGGGTGGTGCAGGGCGGGTGCGGGTGGTGGGACGGGTCGCCGGGGGTCGGCCTGGAGGCGCGGCTGAGGTCGCGCGGGCGGGCTCGCTCCGGCGGGTGGTGCGGTCGGGCCGCGGGGCGGCCGCGGGTCAGTCGTTCGCGCTGCGGTGCCAGTGCAGGACGCGTCGCTCGACGAGCGTGATGAGGCCGAGCAGCACCACGCCCATCACGGCGAGGATCGCGATGGCCGCGTAGACGACGGCGAGCTGGTTCATCGACGACGCCGTGCTGATCACGGTGCCGAGACCGCCGGTCGACCCGGACGCCGAGAGCTCCGCGACGACCGCGCCGATGATGGACAACGGGAACACGATCCGCAGTGCGGCGAAGACGAACGGCAGGGCGTTCGGGATCCGCAGGTGCACGAGCATCTCGAACCGGGATGCGTCGATCGTCCGGTACACCTGGAGCACGGGCTGCGGCACGGACCGCAGTCCGGCAGCGGTGTTGATCAGGATCGGGAAGAAGCAGATCAGGGCCGTGATCACGAGCTTCGGCAACGGCCCGAACCCGAACGCCACGACGAGTGCCGGGGCGATGGCGACGAGCGGGGTCACGTTCAGGACGATCGCGATCGGCATGACCGCGCGGCGGACGATCGGCAGTTCGCTCGTCAGCACCGCGAGCACGAAGGCCGCCAGGAACCCGATCGCCAAGCCCACGAGCGACTCGGCCAGGGTGATGCCGGCGTTCTGCAGGTAGTAGGGCAGCTGCGTCGCCAGGGTCTCCCCCACCGCGGGCAGCGGCGGCAGCAGGTACGGCATCGCGGATGCCCCGAACTGCCAGAGCACCGCCAGGACGGCGAGCATGACGACGAGGGGCAGCCAGACGACGGGCCGGAGCCAGCCGGGCACGGGCCGACGGGTGCTGCGCCGTTCGGCTTCAGCCGTGGTGCCGGTCGCGGTGACGGTGGACGCCGAGGTGGAGGTCGCGCTCATGGTCCCGTCCTCCTCAGGCCGCATCGGACGTGCGCCAGGCGCTGTGGAGGCGGGTCCGGACGAGGTCCTCGTACTCGTGGAACCGCCGTTCCTCGAACAGGCGCTGGTTCCGCGGGCGGGGCAGGTCGATGTCGATCACGTCGACGATGCGGCCGGGGCGCGGGGCCATCACCACCACGGTGTCGGACATCCGGACCGCCTCGGACACCGAGTGCGTGACGAACAGCACCGTGGTGCGCAGTTCGTCCCACAGGTCGAGCAGCTGGTCCTGCAGGCTCTCGCGGGTGAACTCATCGAGCGCCGAGAACGGCTCGTCCATGAGCAGGACGTCGGGCCGCAGCCCGAAGGCCCGCACGATCGCGGCGCGCTGCTGCATCCCGCCGGACAGCTGGGCGGGGAGCTTGTCCATCGCCTCGCCGAGTCCCGCCATCCGCAGCAGCTCGCGCATGTCCGGGCCGGCTCCGGTGGTGCGTTCCTCGAGGTCCCCGATGGCCGCTCGGCGACGCCCGGCTCCGGGGTTCACCCGGGCGGCGAGCGAGACGTTCTGCAGCACGGTCAGCCACGGCAGGAGCGCGGGGGCCTGCGGCACGAGTCCGATGAGCTTGGCGGCGCAGGCCTGGGCCGGCGTGACGCCGTGCACCCGGACGTCGCCGCGGTCAGCCGGTTCGAGCCCGGCGACCAGGCGGAGCAGTGTCGACTTGCCGCAGCCGCTCGGGCCGATCAGCGAGACGAACCGTCCGGGTTCGATCGTCAGCTCCACGTCGTCGAGGGCCACCATCGCACTCGCGCCGCTGCCGTACACCTTGCGCACCGCGTCCACGCGGACCGCTGATGTGCTCATCCGTTCCTCCATACCGTCGGCGAGCACGCAGGCTCGGTCTCGTATGGCGGAGAGCGTGCGTCGCGAGCTCGGGTTCGTCTGCGACGCGGAAATCCGCTGCTGGTGACGAGGTTAGGACGCCCGTGTTACGGAGCCGGACCACATGTGTTGCGAACGTGTGAACGGGTGCGGAGCTCAGCGCGACGAGGGCGCTGCGGTGGTTCCGTCCCACACGAGCACCTCGACGCCCAGGTCGGCGGCGGCGACCGAGACCCACCCGGCGAGTGCCCGAGCAGCGGGTTCGGCCACGACGAGCACCGCTCGTTCGACCCCGGGCACCGAACGGCGCAGCCACAGGAGCTTGAACAGGTCCGCCATCACCTTGTTGCGCCACGCGGGCTTGTAGGCACCCTGGTTCGCGACGAGCTGCACGACCACCCGGTCGCCCTCGTCGATGCCCTCGACCTCGACCCGTGCGCGGTCGAGCACGACCGTCCGGGGGCGCAGGACGACACCGAGTGCGGTGCCGGCGTGCTCGAGCATCCGGCGTTCGACGGAGTCGGGGGCGAACCGGCCCCACTCGGAGCGCTCGGCGGAGACCTCGGTCATGTCGGCAGTGTAGGCGGGCGACACCGCGGCGTACGCCGTCGTGTCTGCCCGACGCCGCGAAGTCGTCGAGACGCCCCCGTTTTCGGAGGCGTCTCGACGTGACGACGGCGTCTCGTGCCGCAGCAACGGGTCAGACCACAGACCAGCCACCGTCGCTCGGCAGCACCGCACCGTTGACGTTCGCCGAGTCGTCGCTCAGCAGCCAGGTGATGGCGGCGGCGAGCTGCTCGGGCTGGGCGACCGGCGGGATGGTGGTCTGCATGATCGGACCGACCCGACGGGCCGCGTACTCGCTGCGCATCGGCGCCTCGATGTTCGTGGCGACCGCACCCGGCGCCACGGCGTTCGCCCGGATGCCCTGCGGCCCGTGGAAGAACGCGACGCTCTTGGTGTACCCGGCGATGGCGTGCTTCGACGAGGTGTAGGCAGCACCGGCAGCCGAGGCCTTCAACGCAGCCTCGGACGCGACGTTCACGACCGACCCCTTGCCGGCGGCGATCATCAGCGGCAGCACCGCGCGGGTCAGGCGCATCGGGCCGGTGACGTTGACGCTGAAGACACGCTCCCAGGTGGCGTCGTCGACCTCGTCCGGCGGCAGGAACGCGTCCATGATGCCGGCGACGTTGGCGAGCCCGTCCACCCGGTCGCCGGCGGCGGCGATGAGTGCGTCGATGGTCTCGCTCGCGGCGACGTCCCCGACGACGGTCTCCACGGCGAAGCCCTCGAGCTCCGTGCGGAGTGCGTCGAGCCGCTCGGCCACGACGTCGGTCGCGATGACCCGCCCGCCCTCGTTCGCGATGCGTGTCGCCGTGGCGCGTCCGATGCCGGAACCCGCTCCGGTGACGATGATGGTCCTGCCGGTGAACCGTCCGGCGGTGGTGGTGTCGGTCATGTCGTCTCCTCGATGAGAGGCGCTCGCTGCGCCACACCCGGTTATAGCACTCAGTGCCGAAAGGTCTCCATGAGCTCGACGAACGACCGTCCGACGGGGCGCCCGCGCACCATCGACCCCGACGCCGTGTCCCTCGTCGCACTCCGGCTGTTCGACGACCAGGGCTTCGACGCGGTGTCGATGGACGACGTCGCCGCGGCGGCCGGGGTCAGTCGCCGGTCGCTCTTCCGGTTGTTCCCGAACAAGGCGGCGCTGGTGTGGGGCGGTCTCGACGAGTTCGCCGCACGCTTCCGCGAGGCCCTGCGGTCACGGCCGGCAGACGAACCCTCGGCGGTGGCGCTCCGGGCGGCCTACCGGATCGGAGCGACGTTCCCGGACGACGCCGTCGAGGTCACCCGACACCGCCTCCGGGTCATCCGCGCGAACCCGTCGCTCGAGCACGTCGGCGCCGCGACGGTCACGGCCCTGACCGACGAGATCCTGCGGTACGTGGCCGAGCGGGACGGGGTCACCGCCGACGACCTCGCCGTCGCGGTACGCGCCCACACGCTGGCCGCCGCAGCGAGCGCCGCACTCACCTGGTGGGCGCTGCACGGCGACGGCCGTCCGGAGGACGTCGTGGAGCGCGCACTCGCGCTGCTCGACTGACGAGCCCGGGGTTCCCCCACGCCGCACCCCGGAGTACCTTGCCGGGCATGCACACGACCGGACCCGCGCCGTACTTCCAGTTCGCCGGCACCGCCAGGCAGGCCCTCGAGCACTGGCAGCGGGTGTTCGGCGGCGAGGTGCAGATCGCGACCTACGCGGACTTCTCCCGCACGGACGGCCCAGCCGACGCCGTCGCGCACGGCCAGCTCACCGGCGAGCTGCAGCTGTTCGCCGCGGACGCGAGCGAGGGCGACACCCCGTTCTCGGCGACCGGGCTGCTCTTCTCACTGCTCGGCGCCGCGGAACCGGACGTCCTGCGTCGGTGGTTCGACCAGCTCGCCGAGGACGGCATGGTCATCGACCCGCTGCAGCAGCGCCCGTGGGGCGACTGGGACGGCACCGTCCGCGACGCGCACGGGGTCACCTGGCTGATCGGGTTCGAGGACTCCGCGCGCTGACTCTCGCGAGCTGCAGCGCCTACTGCTGGTCGGACGGCAGCAGCGGCGCCCAGAAGGCGTCGGGACCGTCGGCCTGCACGGCGTCGCGCTCGAACCGGAACCCGTAGTCGCGCACGAAGTCGAGGGCCGCGGCCTGCTCGTCCTCGGCGTCGTCGTGGTCCGCGTCGAACAGGTACACGCCGTGCCCCATCGCGACACCGGCGTCGCTGATGACGGAGAGGTCCCAGCGCCCTTGCTCGGAACGCTCGATCCGGACGACGGCGGCCTGGGATGCGGTGAAGTCAGCCATGCCGCGAGCCTACGGACGCCCCGCGGCTGGCGTTCAGGATGCTCCGCGGCCACTACGCTGTGCACGGTCACAGGTCAGACGAGTGGAGAACGCATTGTCAGTCGGATTGCTCGCCGTGGTGGACGACATCCTCTCCGCAGCCCTCAAGGCCAGCGCGAAGACCGCCGGGGTCGTCATCGACGACGCCGCCGTCACGCCCCAGTACGTGCAGGGCCTCGAGCCCGCTCGTGAACTCCCCGTCGTCGGGCGCATCGCCCTCGGCAGCCTGTTCAACAAGTTCATCATCATCATCCCGCTGGCGTTGCTGCTCACGGCGTTCGCGCCCGGGGTGCTGCCGTGGCTACTGCTACTCGGCGGCACGTACCTGTGCTTCGAGGGTGCCGAGAAGGTCACCGAGTGGTTCGGCGTGCACCACGAGGGCGGGTCGGACGAGGCCGTCACCGAACCGAAGCTCGTCTTCGGCGCCATCCGCACCGACCTCATCCTGAGCACCGAGATCATGCTCATCGCACTGGCGGGCCTCGACCCCGACCTGGGGCTCTGGCCGACGCTCGGCGCCCTGATCGTGATCGGTCTGGTCATGACGGCCGTCGTCTACGGCGCCGTGGCACTGCTCGTGAAGGTCGACGACATCGGCCTGCAGATGATGAAGAACTCGGTCCGCCGCACCCGCCGGATCGGTGCCCGCATCGTCCGTGCGATGCCGATGGTCTTCCGGGCCATCAGCGTCATCGGCACGGTCGCGATGCTCTGGGTCGGCGGACACCTGGTCATCGCGAACCTCGCCGAGACCATCTGGCACGGGCCGTACGACCTGCTGCACGTGATCGAGCACGCGCTCGAGGCCGCAGGCCCCGTCGTCGTCTGGATCGCCGACACCGCCGTCTCGGCCGTGGCCGGCCTCGCGCTGGGCATGGTCGTCGTCGGCATCGTGCTGGGCATCGGCCGCCTGCGCGGCACGCAGCACTGACGCGGCTGCACGGCGGACGGGAGGCCCGTGGCGGCCTGGCACCGTGCCTCCCGTCCGGCGCACCGTGCGCCCACCGCTGACGGGGCGGACGCTGAGCGGACGCCGGGCGTGCATCGTCGTATCCTCGGCGCCATGGCAACGGTGCGACAGGTCCAGGTGACGTTCGACTGCGCCGAGCCGGAGCGTGTCGCCCGGTTCTGGTGCGAGGTCCTCGGGTACGTGGTGCCACCGCCCCCACCGGGTTTCGCCGACTGGGACGCGTTCGACCGGTCGCTGCCGCCGGAGCACCAGGGCTCGGCCTTCGCGTGCGTCGACCCGACCGGCGCCGGCCCCCGCCTGTTCTTCCAGCGCGTCCCGGAGGGCAAGACGGTGAAGAACCGCGTGCACCTGGACGTCCGGGTCGGCACCGGGATGGTCGGTGCCGAACGGCTCGCGGCCCTCGACGCCGAGAGCGCCCGTCTGGTCGGGCTCGGCGCCACCCAGGTCCGTCGGATGACGGCGGACCAGGTGAACGAGTCGTGCATCGTCATGCAGGACGTCGAGGGCAACGAGTTCTGCCTGGACTGACCGGCGTATCGTCGACGGACCCGAACCGCACCGCCGCGCCCCGGAAGGACCCCCACCCCGCATGACCGTCACCGCCGCATCCGCCACCGCAGCCGACGCCACCGCCCTCGAACACCTGCTGGGGTCCGACCAGGTCCTCCGCGACCCGGAGTCGCTCGAGCGCTACCGCCACGACGACGCCGAGTGGGCCGACTCCACGGCACCGCTCGCCGTGGTCCTGGCACGCAGCACCGACGACGTCGTCACCGCCGTCCGCTGGGCCGCCGCCGCCGGCCTCCGGGTCGTCCCTCGCGGTGCCGGCACCGGCCTGTCCGGCGGCGCCAACGCGATGGCCGACTCGATCGTCGTGTCGCTCGAGCGGATGCACCGGGTGCTCGAGGTGAACACCGACGAGCGCTACGCGGTCACCGAACCCGGCGTCATCAACGACGCACTCCGCGCCGCGGTCGCCGAGCACGGCCTCTGGTACCCGCCGGACCCCGCGAGCTCGGCGATCTCGACGATCGGCGGCAACGTCGCGACGAACGCCGGCGGCATCTGCTGCGTCAAGTACGGGGTCACCCGCGACTACGTGCTCGGCATGACCGTCGTGCTTGCCGACGGGTCGGTGGTGGAGCTCGGCCGCCGGACCGCGAAGGGCGTCGCCGGGTACGACCTCACGGGGCTGATGGTCGGTTCCGAGGGCACGCTCGGCATCGTCGTGTCGGTCACCGTGCAGCTGCTCCCCCTGGCGGGCCGTGACGAACGGGCGGTGATCGGGTACTTCCCCTCGTTGACCGCCGCGGGCGACGCCGTGGCCGCGATCTCGCGCGCGGGCATCATCCCCGCAGCACTCGAGATCGTCGACCGCACCTGCCTGCGCGCCGTCGACGACTGGATGCACCTCGGGCTGCCGGCGGACGTCGACACCCTGCTGCTCGCGCGGGTCGACGAGCGCGGTGCCGCCGGGGACGCGATCGCCGACCACGTCGCGGACGTCTTCGCCGAGGCCGGCGGCACGGACGTCGAGCGGGCCACCGACCCCGGGGACATCGACCGGCTGTTCCAGGCCCGCCGGCTCGCCTACCCGGCGCTCGAACGGCTCGGCCCGGTGCTGACCGAGGACATCTGCGTGCCGCGGAGCGCGGTGCCCGAGATGCTCCGGCGGATCCAGGTGACCGCGGACGCACAGGACGTCACGATCGCCAACATCGCGCACGCCGGCGACGGCAACCTGCACCCGCTGATCATCGCGCCCGAGGGCGACGACGCCGCGAAGGCCCGCGCGAAGACCGCGTTCGACCAGATCGTGGCGGACTGCCTGGCGCTCGGCGGGACGGTGACCGGTGAGCACGGCGTCGGGCTGCTGAAGCTGCCGGGCCTGCGGGTCGAGCTCGGCGACCGCGTGCTCGCGATGCACCGCTCCGTCAAGGACGCGCTCGACCCGGCGGGGACCCTGAACCCGGGCAAGGCGTTCTGACCCGAGCGGACGACGGACAGGAGGCCCGGTGCCAGCTGGCACCGGGCCTCCCGTCCGTCAGATGGTCGCGTTCAGCGACCGGTGTGCGTCACGCAGGAGCGCTTCCGCACGCACGCGCACTCAGTGGCGACGGAAGTACCCGTTCGCGCCGCCGACGTACATCAGGATCGTCGCGATGAGCACTGCGACGCCACCGATCCAGCCGAAGGCGTTGCCACCCGAGGCCGCGCCGACGCCGACACCGATGAGCTGCAGGACCGCGAGGACCGTCAGCACGATGCGGGCCCAGTTGCGGCCGTCGCGCATCTTGAAGACGATGATGAGCTCGATCACGGCGAGGATGAACGCGAAGATCGCGCCGCCGACGAGCGGGGCGGTGCCGACACTGTCAGCGACGTCGGCGGAGGAGCCCGACGTGAGGTTGATGATGCCCTGCAGGATGTTCGCCAGGACCACCACCAGCCAGATGACGAACGCGACGGTGACGGACGTGGGACGACTGGACGTCGATGCCATGGGGAGTGCCTTTCTCGATGGACCGCGTTCAGCGGCCTCACAGCGAACGTACTTGGAGGCGTGAGCGCTGTCCGGATGCGCCCGAAGGTCACAGAGCGGTAACGACGGCAGATCCGTCCAAACCCTTCGCCGGAGGGTGCCGAATCACCTGCAACGACCGGGAAACACCCGGAGCGCTCACCAGCCGCACATCGCTGGTTCTCCACCCCACCAAGGGTGTGTTCGGCGCGCACACAGCAGCCGCGCCGA
>NZ_QKTE01000012.1:0-106435 GCF_003234735.1 Curtobacterium sp. MCLR17_040
ATAAGAGACAGAGCCGCAGGCCCCCGCGCCCCGCTCCCGACATACGCTCATCCCATGGCAGTCCCCGTCTCGCTCGGCACCGAGGACCGCACCGCCCGCCTCACCCTCCGCCGCCCGGACTCCTGGCGCCGCGAGGACTCAGCCCAGGCGGACCTGCGCGTCACCGGCGACGACGTCGTCCTCACCGTCCGATCCCGCCCCAGCGACCGCGCGATCGGCGACGAGAACACCGGGCTGCTCGAACGGCTGCCCGGCTCCGTCGAGGGCCTGCTGCTCGTCGGCTGCGACCCGTGGACCACCGCCGGCGCCCCGGCCCGGCTGGTCGAGTACGTCCGGCCCGACGAGCACGGCGACGTCGCCGGCACCCACCTGCTCTTCGTCACCGGTCGGCACCGCGTCGACCTGACGATCGAACGCCCGCTCGCCCGGCTGCTCGAGACCGACGACCTCGTGCTCGCGGTCCTCGAGAGCGTCCGCGCCACCGAGACGGTCCCGGTCCGCCCCGAGCGTGACCTCGAACCCCTGCCGGCCCCCGCCCCGGCACCGTCGCTCGACGGCCCCCGCCTCAGCACGGACGCGATCGGCACCCTGCAGAGCCTCGCCGGACGCCGGTGGAACCCCACGCTCCTCCGCACCGCGGCGGGCCGCGAACTCATCGAGGCGGGCCTCGTCGGCCGACTCGGCACGCTGCCGGAGTCGACCCAGACCCTCCTCGAACCCTGGCAGGGCGATGCCCAGCCGGTCACGCTGGAACAGCACCTGCCCGACGGGGGCGAGCCGCGCCTCCAGGCCTGGTCGCAGACCGTCGTCGACGGGACCGACGCGGCGGGTGCCGTGGTCGCGTCCGTCACGCCGGACCGGGCCGTCGCGCTGCTGGCCGGGAGGCTCGGCATCGGTCCGACGTGGACCTTCCCGTTCCGCACGGGGTCGCTCCCAGGGCACCTGCTCGGCCGCAGGCTGGCCGGCGGTCCGGACGCACCGGACCTGCCGGAGGCCCTCGCCGAGGCGGACCCGCGCCTCGCGCGGTTCTGGGCCGCGCCGTGGACCGTCTCGTACCTGCGTCGACCGGGCAAGCCGAAGCCGATCACGATCGTGCGGGCCGAGGGGCACGGGTTCGCGCGCGTGGGCGCGACGAAGGCCGGGGAGACCGCCTTCCGGACGGACTCCCCGGCCAACGTCTACCGGTCGGTGGTGCGGGCGCTGCTGGGCTGAGCGCGCCCGGGTTCTCCCGCTACGCGGCGGGGCCGGCGGTCAGGGTGATCGTGACCGTCTTCGCGGCGCCGGTGCTGTCGGTGTAGCGGACGCTCACCTTGTCGCCCACCGAGTGGGACTGCACGACCTTGGTGAGCTGGTCCGAGCTCGTGACCGCGGTGCCGTCGATGCTCGTGATCGTGTCCCCGGCGGTCAGGCCGGCGCTCGCGGCGCCGGAGCCCTCGACCGTGTCGGCGACGGCGACGCCGCCCGTGGTGCCGGAGGTGTTGCTGACCTCGACCCCGAGGAACGCGGGCAGCCCGATGGTGATCGTGCTCGAGGACTCCCCGGCGAGGATCTTCTCGGCGATCGTCTTCGCGGTGGTGATCGGGATGGCGTAGCCGGTGACGTCGGCGGTGCCGGAGGACGCTGCCGTGGCCATGCCGATGACCTCGCCCTCGCTGTCGAGCACCGGTCCGCCGGAGTCGCCGGAGACGATGTCCGCCGAGATCTCGATCAGGCCGGTCAGGGACTCGGTGCCGGTGCCGGACTCGCTCTGCACCTGGATGTCCTGGTCGGTCGCGGTGACGGTGCCCTCGGCGGCGACGAGGTTGCCGGTGCCCTCGGCGTTCCCGACGTCCTTGACGGTGTCGCCGGTGCTCGGCTCGCCGTCGTCGTCGAGCGTGACCGTGGACAATCCGGAGGCGTTCTCGAGCTTCAGCACGGCGACGTCGTTGGTGGCGTCGGCCCCGACCACGTCGGCCTTGTACTCCTTGCCGGTGGTCTCGTCGGTGACGGTGATGCTCGTCGCGCCCTGGATCACGTGGTTGTTCGTCAGGATCGTGCCGTCGGAGGTCAGGACCATGCCGGTGCCGGCCGCCTGTGACGACTCGTCGTAGTTCAGGACGGTGTTGATCGTCACGACGCCCTTCTTGTCGGCGGCCGTCGCTGCGGTGGCGGGGGACTGGGTCGTGCCCGTGCCGGTGCTGCCGTCGCCGCTGGTGCCGCTGCCGCTGCCGTCGCCGGGCACCGTGAAGCCGTTCGTCCCGTCGCTGCTGCCGGTGCCGCCGGTCCCGTCGGTGCCGGATCCGGTGTCGGGCAGCGTGGTGGTGCCCTGCGACTGGCTCGACGTCGTGGTCGTCCCCTGCGAGGACAGGCCGAGGGCGGTGCCACCGGCCGCGCCGACGATTGCGAGCGCGGCGATGCCGGAGCCGATCATCAGTCCCAGGCGACGCGGGCGCTTCGTCGTACCGGGATGGTTCGCGGTCGCCGCCGAGTACGCCCACGCGTGGTTCGCGCCGGCGAGGGCGGGGCTGCCGATCAGGTACGGGCCGCGGCCGTCCGGCGTGTAGGCGTAGGGGCCGGAGCCGTCCGGACCGTAGAGGTAGGGACCGGAGCCGTCGAACGCGTACGCCGGGCGCAGGGAGGCCGGGTCAGCGTGCGGCGCCTCCCGGTGCATCCCGGGAGCCTGCTGCTGCGCGGCGGGGGTGCCGTCCTCGTCGTGGTCGGCGGCTGCGGGGTTCGGGGTCTCGTTCATCGGTGCTCTCCGGTCGTCCCTCGACGACCCGGTCGGGCGTCGATGGAGACCAGTACAGGGCGCTTCCCCATGACGAGCCTATGAACGAACCCTGCGCACGCTCCGGGCTTGCTCGGGGGACGCCGAGTGGGGCTCCGGCGTTAGGGTGGCCTTACTTCCATGCCTCCGTCGACGTCCACGCCCCCGGCTCCCAGCTCCGTCCCCCGACTCGTCGGTGCGACCGTGCTGGCGGTCGTCGTCCTCGCGGTGGCGTGTGCGCTGTCGATCGCGTACGGCTCGCGGCCGATCCCGCTCGGCACCGTCCTCGACACGGTGATGCACCCCGGGCGGAGCGACGAGGTCGGGCTCATCGTGCTCGGCAACCGTGTGCCCCGCACCGTCGTCGGACTGCTCGCCGGAACCGCGCTCGGGGTGGCCGGGGCAGTCATGCAGGGCGTGACGCGGAACCCGCTCGCCGACCCGAGCGTCCTCGGCATCAACTCCGGTGCGACACTGGCCGTGGTGGCCGGGATCGCGGTCTTCGGCGTGAGCGGCACGGCTGCCTACCTGCCGTTCGCGTTCATCGGGGCCGCACTCGCCGCCGTGCTCGTGTACGGGATCGCGACCGTCGCCCGTCGTGGCCTCTCACCTGTCGGACTCGCCCTCGCCGGAGCCGTGGTCGCCGCGGCGCTGTCGTCGGTCACCACCGCGGTGCTCGTGACCGACCAGAGCCTGCTCGACCAGCTGCGGTTCTGGCAGGTCGGTGCCCTCGCCGGCAAGGACCTCGGCACGGCGGGGATCATCACGGCGCCGGTGCTCGTCGGGCTGGTGATCGCGTTCGGCCTCGGTCGGTCGCTGAACACCCTCGCGCTCGGGGACGAACTCGCGGCGTCGCTCGGGCAGCGGGTCGTGCTCGTCCGCGCCGTCGGCGGTCTGGTCGCGGTGCTGCTGGCCGGCTCCGCGGTGGCCGCCGCCGGGCCGATCGCCTTCGTCGGGCTCGCCGTGCCGCACGCCGTCCGCCGACTGAGCGGCCCCGACCACCGCTGGACCATCCTGCTGTCGGCGATCGTCGCCCCCGCGCTGCTGCTCGTCGCCGACGTGATCGGTCGCGTCGTGGCGTACCCGGGGGAGCTGCAGGTCGGCATCGTCACGGCGTTGATCGGGGCGCCGGTGTTCATCGCGCTCGTGCGGTCGAGGGCGGTGCGGGGACTGTGAGGCAGTTGTTCGGCTCCGGCCGCCCGCGGTCCGGCGGTCTGCGCCGCTCGGCCGGCCTGCGTCGTGAGGTCGCGGTGCTCGTCGCCGTGGTGGCGGTCGTCGTGGTGCTCGTCCTGGTGGGGCTCGGCGCCGGTTCGATCCCGCTCACCCCGGGCCAGGTGCTCGCCTCCCTGTTCGGCCAGGGGGACCGGATCTCGGACTTCGTCATCGGGCAGCTCCGCGGGCCGCGGGTGCTCGGTGCCGTCCTCGTCGGCGCCAGTCTCGGCGTCGCTGGCGCGATCGTGCAGAGCGTCGTGCGGAACCCGATCGCGAGCCCCGACGTCATCGGGATCACCTCGGGGGCCAGCGCCGCCGGACTCACCGCGATCGTGCTGTTCGGTGCCAGCGGTGGCACGCTCTTCTCGGTCGTGCTCGTCGGCGCCGTGGTGGTCTCGATCGTCATCGCCGGGCTCGCCTGGCGACGGGGGATCACCGGCAACCGGGTGATCCTCGTCGGGATCGGTGTCGCGGCCATCTGCCTGAGCATCACCGGCTGGATGCTCACGAGCGGCACCGTCACCCAGGCCGGCACCGCGCTGCTCTGGCTCTCCGGCAGCCTGAACGCCGTCGACCGCGACCTGGTCGGGGTGCTCGGCGTCGCGTTCGTCGTGCTCGGCGTGCTCGCGCTGCTGCAGTCCGCCCGTCTGCAGGTCCTGAGCCTCGGGGACGAGGTCGCGGCCGCACTCGGACTCCGGCCGGACCGGGCGAAGGTGCTCCTGCTCCTCACCGCCGTGTGCCTGACCGCCGCAGCCGTCGCCACCGCGGGGCCCGTCTCCTTCGTGGCGCTGATGGCCGCGCCGATCGCCCGACGCCTGGTCGGCGGTGGACGGGTGGCACTCGCGCCGGCCGCTGCCGTCGGAGCCGCGATCACGCTCGGCAGCGACCTGCTGGCACAGTTCGCCTTCCCCGGCACCGCGCTGCCGGTGGGCGTCGTGACAGGCGTCGTGGGAGCGCCGTACCTGCTCTGGTTGCTCGCGCGGGGAAGGTGACGCCGGGTCCCACGGGTCGCTGACGCGGCTCGTGCGTTCGCGGATCGCGGAAGTCCCTCCACAGTCCCAGATCGGGGCTGCCGCTCGGGGCTTCGTTTCCGATACGCTGGTGGGCCAAGAGGAGGAGGTCCACCGATGCCAGATCCAGTGGTCCCGCAGCCGGGCGGTCAGAAGACCCCGGAGCAGCGGCTGGTCGACACCACGCTGACCTTCAGCATGGACATGGGCGCGGCGCTCACCGCCGAGTCCGGTGTCTCGACCGAAGAACGTGAAGCCGTCAACGCACTGCCCTCCGGGTCGGCGTTGCTCGTGGTCCGTCGCGGCCCCAACGTGGGTGCGCGGTTCCTCCTCGACTCCGACGTCACGACGGCCGGTCGACACCCCGACGCCGACATCTTCCTCGACGACGTCACCGTGTCGCGCAAGCACGCGCAGTTCCTGCGCCACGGCACGAGCTTCAGCGTCAAGGACAACGGCTCCCTGAACGGCACGTACTTCGACGGTGTCCGCATCGACGAAGCGCTGCTCACCGACGGGGCCGAGGTCCAGGTCGGCAAGTTCCGCCTGACGTTCTACGCATCTCGGGTCGACCTGGCGCGCCTGGCGAACGCGTAGTGGCCGCACGGTCCGCTGCGGCCCGGGCGGGGTCCGCGGCACCGGACCTGCTCACCATCGGGCAGGTCCTCGCTCGCCTCAAGCCCGAGTTCCCGGACCTGTCGAGCTCCAAGCTGCGGTTCCTCGAAGAGCGCGAGCTCGTCACCCCGATCCGCACGGCCAGCGGGTACCGCAAGTTCTCCGCTGCCGACCTCGAGCGGCTCCGGGTGATCCTCGGACTGCAGCGTGACCACTACCTGCCGCTCAAGGTCATCAAGGAGTACCTCGCCGACCTCGATGCCGGACGCGAACCCGTCCTGCCCGGCGGAGGCGATGCGCCGAAGCCGTCGATCCTCGGACGCGAACGCCGGTACACCCGCGACGAGACGGTCCGGGCAGCCGGCGCCTCACCGATGCTCCTCGCCGACGCGGTCTCTGCTTCGCTGCTGCCGGCCACCGACACCTACGGCGACGACGGCGTCTCCGTACTGAAGGCCCTGGTCGAACTGCAGCGAACGGGTATCGAGCCGCGACACCTCCGCACGTTGCGCAGCACCGCCGAGCGCGAGGTCGGTCTCATCGAGTCCGCCCTCATGCCGGTCTTCCGCCGGGGTGACGCGACCTCGCGTGCGAAGGCCACCGAGCTCGCGCGTGAGATCGCCGGGCACCTCGAGATCATCCGGTCGAACCTCATCCGCCAGGCCATCGGTCGTCTCGACGCATGACGCCGTCCGCCGCTCCGACAGGGCTTGTGTGTCAGTGGCCGAGGCGTATCCTCGACACGCCGGACGCGCCGGGTCGGATGTCCCGCGCGGGAGCGGTCGGAGTCGCTACCGTGGACCTCGGAACAACTCTCAACCCGTCGTTGAAGCTTCGGGTGGGAGCTCGATCGTCGTGGAAGGCAAGCTCATGAGTGGGAACGACACCCCTGGCACCGAGTCTGATGTGACCCGGTACGACCTCGGGCTGCTCTTCACCGATGGTCTGCCCGAGCACGACGAGCAGAACGGCTACCGCGGTACCGTCGCCGCACGGGCAGCCGGCATCTCGTACCGACAGCTCGACTACTGGGCCCGCACCGAACTCGTGCAGCCGACGATCCGTGGGGCCGCCGGCTCCGGATCGCAGCGCCTGTACGGGTTCCGCGACATCCTCGTGCTCAAGCTCGTGAAGCGCCTGCTCGACACCGGTATCTCACTGCAGCAGATCCGCACCGCGGTCAACCAGCTCCGGGAGTCCGGCGTCTCCGACCTGGCGCAGACCACGCTGATGTCCGACGGCGCCTCGGTGTACCTGTGCACCTCCGACGACGAGGTCATCGACCTCGTGTCCCGCGGCCAGGGTGTCTTCGGCATCGCGGTCGGCAAGGTCCTGCGCGAGGTCGAGAGCTCCCTGGTCGAGCTCGACGCCACCGCGGCGGCCGACCCCTCCGACGAGCTCGCCGCTCGTCGCGCTTCCCGCGCTTCCTGACCGTTCGGGTTCCGGCCGAGTGGTCGCGAACCGTCGTGTGCGCGTCGCCGAGTGGCCAAGAACTGTCGCCTGCGACGCCGTCTGCCGACGGTTGGTGACCGCTCGCCGGACGTGAGCGGCATGTTGTGACCGCTGGCGAGCCGGGGTCGGGTGTGTCTGCCGGGGTCGGGGTGGGCCTCCCGGCAGTCGCCGAGGTGTCACGAACCGTCGTGTGTGAATCGCCGAGGTGTCACGAACTGTCGGCTGCGACGCTGCCGGCCGACAGTTGGTGACCGCTCGTCGGACGCGAGCGGCATGTCGTGACCGCTGGCCGAGCCGGGGTCGAGCGTGTACGCCGGGGCAGGCCTCCCGGCAGTCGCCGAGGTGTCACGAACTATCGGCTGCGACGCTGCCGGCCGACAGTTGGTGACCGCTCGTCGGACGTGAGCGGCATGTCACGCGACCGCGACCGCGCCGCGACCGCGCGCGCACCGACCTACGCGGCGCCACCCTCGGCGTACGGACCGATCTTGCCGGTGCGCATGATGCGCTCGAGCAGCTGGTCGAAGTTCTTCGCCATCTCCTGCGCGGACTCGCCGGGCCAGACGTGCAGCGGCTTCGCGGCACCCTGCGCCTGCTGCAGCGACGTGCGCTCCGGCAGCTGCGGCGAGAGCACGAGCGGGCCGAACATGTCGCGGAGTTCCTTGATGCGGAACTGGTGCTCGAGCGACTGCACCCGGGCACGGTTCACGATGATGCCGAGGGGCTGCAGGCGCGGGGAGAGTCCGCGGCGGATCTCCTCGATGGCGCGCAGCGCACGGTCGGCGGCGGCGACGGAGAACAGGCCGGGCTCGGTGACGACGGTGACGCGGTCGGACGCGGCCCACGCGGTGCGGGTCAGGGCGTTCAGCGACGGCGCACAGTCGATGAGGACGAGCTCGTAGTCCTGTTCGACGTTGGCCAGGGCCTCTTCGAGCTTCCAGATGTCGCGGATCGACGGGTGCGGCCCGTCGAAGTTGATGGCGGAGGGCGACCCGACCATGACGTCGATCTTGCCCTGCGACCCCTTCGTCCAGCCCGAGGGGGCGATCGCCTGACGGACGATCTTCTCCTTCGGGTTCTCGAGGACGTCGGCGACGTTGAGGTGGCCGGCGAGGTTGATGTCGAGGCCCGTCGAGACGTCGGACTGCGGGTCCAGATCCACCACCAGCGTGCGCAGTCCCTTGGCGAACGCGGCCGAGGTCAGGCCGAGCGTCACCGTCGTCTTGCCGACACCACCCTTGAGGGAGCTCACGCTGAGTACATGCACGTTGAGCAACGTTACCGCCACTAGGGTTGTCTCACCTCAACCCGGGCTGAAAGGGACGTCGTGTTCACGAAGATCCTCGTTGCGAACCGTGGCGAGATCGCCATCCGCGCGTTCCGTGCCGCCTACGAGTTGGGGGCCCGTACGGTGGCCGTCTACCCGTACGAAGACCGGAACTCCCTGCACCGTCTCAAGGCCGACGAGGCCTACCTGATCGGGGAGCGGGGCCACCCGGTCCGGGCGTACCTGGACGTCTCCGAGATCATCCGCGTCGCCCGCGAGTCGGGGGCCGACGCGATCTACCCGGGGTACGGGTTCCTGTCCGAGAACCCCGAGCTCGCCGCGGCAGCAGCTGCGAACGGCATCACCTTCATCGGTCCGGGCGAGCACGTGCTCGAGATGGCCGGCAACAAGGTCACCGCGAAGGAGCACGCGATCGCGGCCGGCGTCCCGGTCCTCGCGAGCACCCCGGCGAGCCGCGACATCGACGAACTGATCGCCGGCGCGGACGCGATCGGGTTCCCGGTCTTCGCCAAGGCCGTCGCCGGTGGTGGTGGACGTGGCATGCGCCGGGTGGAGACGAAGCCCGAGCTGCGCGACGCCCTCGAAGCCGCCATGCGCGAGGCCGACAGTGCGTTCGGCGACCCGACGATGTTCCTCGAGCAGGCCGTCATCCGTCCGCGCCACATCGAGGTGCAGATCCTCGCCGACGCGACCGGCACCGACGCGGGCACGATCCACCTGTTCGAGCGGGACTGCTCGGTCCAGCGGCGCAACCAGAAGGTCGTCGAGATCGCGCCAGCGCCGAACCTCGACCCCGCGATCGCGCAGGCACTGCACCGTGACGCCGTGGCCTTCGCCCGGTCGATCGGGTACGTGAACGCCGGCACCGTGGAGTTCCTGCTCGACACCGAGGGCGAGCGCGAGGGGCAGCACGTCTTCATCGAGATGAACCCGCGCATCCAGGTCGAGCACACGGTCACCGAAGAGGTCACCGACGTCGACCTGGTGCAGTCGCAGATGCGCATCGCGGCGGGGGAGACCCTCGCCGACCTCGGCCTGTCGCAGGACACCGTCGCCGTGCACGGCGCCGCGCTGCAGACCCGCATCACAACCGAGGACCCGACGCAGGGCTTCCGTCCGGACACCGGCCGGATCAGCACCTACCGCAGCCCCGGCGGCGCGGGCGTCCGGCTCGACGGCGGCACGGTCGCCACCGGCGCGCAGATCAGCCCGCACTTCGACTCGATGCTCGCGAAGATGACGTGCCGCGGCCGTGACTTCACGGCGGCGGTGTCCCGGGCCAAGCGCGCCCTCGCCGAGTTCCGCATCCGCGGCGTCAGCACGAACATCCCGTTCCTGCAGGCCGTACTCGAGGACCCGGACTTCGCCCGCGGCGACGTCTCGACGAAGTTCATCGAGGAACGCCCGCAGCTCTTCGGTGGCCACGTCTCGAAGGACCGCGGCACGAAGGTGCTCACCTGGCTCGCCGACGTCACGGTGAACAAGCCGAACGGGGAGCGGTCGCCGCTGGTCACCGACCCGGCCGACAAGCTCCCGGCCACCGACCTGACGGCGCCGGTGCCCGAGGGACAGCGCGACCGCCTGCTGGCGATGGGTCCGGCCGAGTGGTCGAAGGCCCTGCGCGCCCAGACGGCCCTCGCGGTGACCGAGACGACGATGCGGGACGCCCACCAGTCGCTCCTCGCCACTCGGGTCCGCACGAAGGACCTCGTCGCCGTCGCACCGCACGTCGCGCGGCTCACCCCGCAGCTGCTCAGCGTCGAGGCCTGGGGTGGCGCGACGTACGACGTCGCCCTCCGGTTCCTCGGTGAGGACCCCTGGGAGCGCCTGTCCTCGCTGCGCGAAGCGATGCCGAACATCCCCATCCAGATGCTGCTGCGCGGCCGCAACACGGTCGGGTACACCCCCTACCCGACCGAGGTCACCGACGCCTTCGTCGACGAGGCCGCTCGGTCCGGCGTCGACGTCTTCCGCGTGTTCGACGCGCTCAACGACGTGAGCCAGCTGCGTCCCGCCCTGGAGGCCGTGCTCGCGACCGGCACGGCCGTCGCCGAGGCGGCGCTCTGCTACACCGCCGACCTCCTCGACCCCGCGGAGGACCTCTACACGCTCGACTACTACCTCCGCCTGGCGGAGCAGATGGTCGACGCCGGCGCGCACGTCATCGGCATCAAGGACATGGCCGGGCTCCTCCGCGCCGGTGCGGCCGAGAAGCTCGTCACCGCGCTGCGCGAGCGCTTCGACCAGCCCGTGCACGTGCACACTCACGACACCGCCGGCGGCCAGCTCGCGACCCTGCTCGCCGCCTCGCGCGCCGGGGCCGACGCTGTCGACGTGGCCGCAGCACCCATGGCCGGCACGACCAGCCAGCCGAGCATGTCCGCCCTGGTCGCCGCGCTGGCCCACACCGAGCGCGACACCGGTCTGTCCCTCGACGCCGTCGGTGACCTCGAGCCGTACTGGGAGTCGGTTCGTCGCGTGTACGCCCCGTTCGAGTCCGGGCTCGCCGGTCCGACCGGGCGTGTCTACAAGCACGAGATCCCCGGCGGTCAGCTGTCGAACCTCCGGCAGCAGGCGATCGCCCTCGGCCTCGGTGACCGGTTCGAGCAGGTCGAGGACTGGTACGCCGAGGCGAACCGGATCCTCGGACGCCCCACCAAGGTCACGCCGTCGTCGAAGGTCGTCGGTGACCTCGCGCTGCAGCTCGCCGCGGTCGGTGCCGACCCGGTCGACTTCGAGCAGAACCCCGACAAGTACGACATCCCGGACTCCGTGGTCGGGTTCATGGCCGGCGAACTGGGCGACCTGCCCGGCGGCTGGCCCGAGCCGTTCCGCTCGAAGGTCCTGGCCGGGCGCGACGTCCGACTCGAGATCACCCCGGTGCCCGCGGAAGAACGCGCGCACCTCGAGACCCCCGGGCCGGAGCGCCAGCAGGCCCTCAACCGCCTGCTCTTCCCGCAGCCGACGCAGCAGTTCCAGCGCGTGCGGGAGCAGTACGGTGACCTGTCCGTCGTCCCGACCGTCGACTACCTGTACGGGCTGCGCCCCGGGCAGGAGCACAGCGTCCCGCTCGGCAAGGGCGTCGACCTGTTCGTCGGGCTCGAGGCGATCGGCGAGGTGGACGCCAAGGGCATCCGCACGGTCATGGCGACGATGAACGGGCAGCTCCGCCCGGTCGCCGTCCGCGACCGTTCGGTCGAGGTCGAGACGAAGGCTGCCGAGAAGGCCGACGCGTCCGACCCCAAGCACGTGGCCGCGCCGTTCTCCGGCGTGGTGACGCTCAAGGTCGCCGTCGGTGACGTCGTCGAGGCCGGTACGCCGGTGGCGAGCATCGAGGCGATGAAGATGGAAGCGGCCATCACGGCGCCCGTGTCGGGCACCGTCGGCCGTCTCGCGATCCCGGCGACCCAGCAGGTGGACGCCGGCGACCTCCTGGTGGTGCTGCAGTAAATTGACCGTTCGTCCCATCCGCCTGTTCGGCGACCCCGTCCTCCGCTCGCCGGCCGACCCGATCCGCCCCGAACTGCTCGGCAGCGCCGGGGTCCGTGACCTCGTGCAGGACCTCATCGACACCGTCAAGGAACCCGGACGTGCCGGAGTGGCCGCGCCCCAGATCGGCGTCGGACTCCGTGCGTTCTCGTACAACGTGGACGGTGAGGTCGGCTACGTCCTCAACCCCGAGATCGTCGAGGTCTCCGGGGAGCCCGAGCTCATGGAAGAAGGCTGCCTCTCCGTCCCGGGGCTCGGCTACCCGACGCGTCGCTCCCCGTACGCGAAGGTGCGGGGTGTCGACGTCGACGGCGACGAGGTCGTCCTCGAGGGCACCGGCTTGATGGCCGAGGCGCTCCAGCACGAGTGCGACCACCTCGACGGCACCGTCTACGTGATGACGCTCGACCCCGAGGTCCGCCGCCAGGCACTGCGCGACATCCGTGCGCAGGACTGGTTCCACTGAGCGCTTGCACAGTCCCGCGTTCGCCGGCTGTGAACTGTGGTGTGACACCCCCACGGGGGATTGTCGCTTTGTCCTGACGAGGGGGTACCGTGCTGCTGTCGGCCTCCCACCGACGACCATCCCATCCCCCCCAGGACTCCCGCATGACCAGTCAGAACGACGAGCTCAGCTCGCACCGCACCCGCACCAACCGTCGACCGGCCGAGACCACCGTCACGACCGGTTCGACCGCCGTCCTCGACGCCCCCGCGACGGAGCAGTCGCAGGAGGCCTGAGCCCCGCAGGCGCCCCCGGCGCCCGCTGTACGGCCTGGAGGCCCGGATCACGTCCGACGGACGTGATCCGGGCCTCCAGGCCGTTGCGTCTACACCCGCGCGTACCTGGCGGAATCGGGCGTCCCTGGTCGGAAGAATCGACCCGGTACGCCCGGATCGACCCGGTACGCCCGAATCGACCCGGTACGCCCGAAACGACCAGGTACGCCCGGAGCTGATCGCTCAAAGGGGCGGCCGCGCGCGTACCTGGCGGAATCGGGCGTACCTGGTCGGAAGAACCGACCCGGTACGCCCGGAACGACCAGGTACGCCCGAAACGACCTGGTACGCCCGAATCGACCCGGTACGCCCGAATCGACCCGGTACGCACGGGGCTGGTCGCTCAGCGGGGCGGCCGCGCGCGTGCCTGGCGGAATCGGGTGTACCTGGTCAGAAGAATCGACCCGGTACGCCCGAAACGACCAGGTACGCCCGAAAGCTGCCAGCCCCGCACGCGCGGCGACCGCCTGGAGGCCCGGTGCCAGTCCGGCGGACCGGCACCGGGCCTCCAGGCGGTTGCGTCTCCGACCTGCGCGTACCTACCGGAATCGGGCGTACCTGGTCGGAAGAACCGACCCGGTACGCCCGGAACGACCCGGTACGCCCGGAACGACCCGGCCGGCGCTACGCGCGGTTGCGGCGCCGACCCTCGATCACCGGGGTCGCCGTCGTCTGCACCTTCGACCCGGAGTAGATGTGGTCGATGTCCGCGGCGAAGTCCTTGAGGATCACCGACCGCTTGATCGTCAGCTTCGGCGTGAGGTGCCCGGAGGCCTCGGTCAGGTCCGTGTCGAGGATCGTGAACGACCGGACCGACTCGGCGCGGGAGACCCGGCCGTTGGCGGCGTCGATGGCCTCCTGGACGGCGGAGAGCACGCGCTCGTCGTAGGCGGCCTCGTGCCCGCTCAGCGCCGGGGTGATGCCGCGGGACTCGCACCAGCCGGGGAGCATCTCGCGGTCGAGCGTCACGAGGGCTGCGACGAACGGCTTGCCCTCGCCGACGACCACGACCTGGCCGATGAGCGGGTGCTCGCGGATGCCGTCCTCGAGCGGTGCCGGCGCGACGTTCTTGCCGCTCGCGGTGACGATGAGCTCCTTGGCGCGGCCGGTGACCGTGAGCACCCCGTCGGCGTCGATCCGGCCGAGGTCGCCGGTGCGGAACCAGCCGTCGGCGAAGGCGTGCTCGGTCGCCTCGTCGTTCCGCCAGTAGCGGTCGAAGACGTCGACGCCGCGGATCAGGATCTCGCCGTCGTCGGCGATCCGGACCTCGATGCCGGGCAGCGCCCGCCCGACCGTCCCGATGCGGAGTTCCCGGGCACGGTTGACGGTGGCGGGGGCGGTGGTCTCGGTCAGGCCGTAGCCCTCGAGGATGAGCACCCCGATCGAGCGGAAGAAGTGCGAGAGCCGCGGGGAGAGGGGTGCCGAACCGCTGACGGCGTACTCGACCCGGCCGCCGAGGGCGTCGCGGAGCTTGGCGTACACGAGCCGGTCGAACAGCTTGAACTTCAGCCCGAGCAGGAACGGCACCCTGCCGGTTGCGAGGGCCTCGGAGTGGGCGACCGCGGTGTCGGCCGCCGCGCGGAAGATCCTGCCCTTGCCGCCGAGGTCGGCCTTCTGCTCGGCTGAGTTGTAGATCTTCTCGAACACCCGGGGGACCGCGAGCAGGAACGTCGGCTTGAAGGTCGACACCGCCCGCATCAGGTCCTTGGTGTCCGGCTCGTGGCCGACGAGGACGCCGGCGGACACCGACATCGCGGCGATGAACCGGGCGAAGACGTGGGCGAGCGGGATGAACAGCAGGGTCGAGGCGCCGTCGGCGACGACCTCGGGCATGGCTTCGCTCGCGCCCTCCACCGTGGCGGTGAAGTTGTCGTGCCGCAGGACGCAGCCCTTCGGCCGGCCGGTGCTGCCCGAGGTGTAGATGATCGTGGCGTCGTCGTGCCCGTGCACGTTCGCGGTCCGGGCGTCGAGTTCGTCGTCGGTGACGTCCTCGCCGAGCCGGGTCAGGTCATCGAGGCCGCCGCCGTCGATCGTCCAGTGCTGGCCCAGGGACGGCAGGTCGGGTGCGATGGAGGCGACGCGGCGCGCGTGTTCCTCTTGCTCCACGATGATCGCGACCGACTCGGAGTCGGACAGGATCCAGCGCACCTGGTCGGGGGAGCTCGTCTCGTACACGGGCACGGACACCAGGCCGGCTGTCCACACGGCGAAGTCGACCAGGGTCCACTCCAGACGGGTGCGGGACAGGATCGCGACGTGCGCGCCCGGTTCGAGCCCGGCGGCGACGAAGCCCTTCGCGATGCCGCGCACCCGGGCGAGCGTCTCCGCAGCGGTGAAGGTGGTCCAGGTGTCGCCGTGGCGCTGGGCGAGGATCGGACGGTCGGGCGTCAGGCGGACGCGGTCGCCGAGGAGCCGCGCTGCCGAGCCGTGGTCCGGGGCGACGGGACCGGCGCTGGGCGGTGTGGCGTGCCTCCCGGCCGACGGCGTGGTCCCGGTGGCGGCGCTGCCAGCGGTGGACGTGTCGGTGGAGGCGCTGCTGCGTGCAGGACGCTGATCGTTCACGGTGACTCCCTTGTCTGCCGGTTCGACTCGAGTGCGCCTCAACACCGAGGCGACACCGCCAGCATAGGACGCGTCACCGGGCGTTCCGTGACTTCGCGGCGAACCGGTAGGCTCGTTGCTCGTGCACGCCATCGGAATCGACATCGGGGGCACCAAGATCGCGGGTGCGGTCGTGACGGAACTGGGCGAGATCGTCGCCGAGGACCGCGTGGCCACCAACGCTGCGGACCCGAACGCCATGCTCGACGACGTCGTCTCGATGGTCGAGCGACTCAGCTCGCTCCACCAGGTCGGCGCCGTGGGGGTCGCTGCCCCCGGGTTCATCGACGCCTCGCAGTCGATCGTCTACTACACGCCGAACATCCGGTGGCGGAACGAACCGCTCCGGCAGAAGCTGCAGCAGCGCCTCGGCGACCTCCACATCACGGTGGACAACGACGCGAACGCCGCCGGCTGGGCCGAGTTCCGGTTCGGCGCCGGTCGACTCGTGTCCGACATGACCATGCTGACCATCGGCACGGGTGTCGGTGGGGCGATCGTGACCGAGGACCGCCTGTTCCGCGGGGGCTTCGGCACCGGCGGCGAGATCGGCCACCTGCGCATCGTCCCGAACGGGCTGCCCTGCGGCTGCGGCGCCCGCGGCTGCATCGAGCAGTACGGCTCCGGCCGGGCCCTGCAGCGCATGGCGAACGACGTCGCCGACGCCGGTGGCATCGGTTCGGCCCTGGCCGACGCCCGCGCCGACAACGGCGGCCAGCTCGACGGCAAGATCGTCGGCGACCTGATCCTGGCCGACGACCCGGGTGCCCTCGCGGCCCTCCGTCGGCTCGGTCGGCACCTCGGCGAGGCGTGCGCGTCGCTGTCCGCGGTGCTCGACCCGCAGCTCTTCGTGTTCGGCGGCGGCGTGGCCAGCGCGGGGGACCGGCTGCTCGACCCGATCAAGCAGGCGTACCTCAACAACCTGCCGGCCCGCGGGTACCACCCTGAGCCGGACTTCGTGATCGCCGAACTCGTCAACGACGCCGGCGTCGTCGGTGCCGCCGACCTCGCCCGCATCCACGCCCGCACGGCGTAGGGTCGGCGCGCACACACGCACACACGCAAACACGCACACACGAACGACCGCCCACCCCGGGCGGTGCACCACCCGGACCTTCTCACCACCTGGAGTCGTCGATGACCTACTGGCTGCTGAAGAACTTCGTGCTCGGCCCGCTCATCCTCACCCTGTTCCGGCCGTGGGTCGTCGGGCGTGAACACGTCCCGACCTCGGGCCCGGTCATCTTCGCGTCGAACCACATCTCGTTCATCGACTCGGTGATCCTGCCCGCGGTGCTCGACCGTCGGCTCTCGTTCCTGGCGAAGAGCGACTACTTCACCGGCCGTGGACTGAAGGGCTGGGCGACGAAGACGTTCTTCAACGCCATCGGCCAGCTGCCGATCGACCGCTCCGGCGGCAAGGCGTCCGAGGCATCGCTCCGCACCGGCCTGCAGGTCCTGGCGCGCGGTGAGCAGCTCGGCATCTACCCCGAGGGCACCCGCAGCCCCGACGGCAAGCTCTACCGCGGCCGCACCGGCATCGCCCGGATGATCCTCGAAGGGCGCGTGCTCGTCGTCCCCGTGGCCATGGTCGGCACGCGCGAGGTGCAGCAGATCGGGCAGCGCTTCCCGAAGATCAAGCGCGTCGGGGTCGTGTTCGGCAAGCCGCTCGACTTCTCGCGGTTCCAGGGGTTCGAGACCGACCGCTTCATCCTGCGCAGCGTCACGGACGAGGTCATGCACGAGCTCGCCGGCCTGAGCCGTCAGGAGTACGTGGACGTCTACGCGACCAGCGTGAAGGAGCGGGCGAGCTCCGCGCGCGAGGCCGTCATGCGGGAACGGAAGTCGACGCCTGCACGTTAGGCTCTGATGGTCCCGGCACCCCGCCAGGACGCCCATCGACGACGCGCGGCCCGGTGCCGGTCAGCGTCGTCGGGCCGCCCGCACAGAACACCGAGGTAACGCCCTTGCCCGAGTCGACCGACTTCGTCGCCCTGCAGGATCCGGACGTCATCGAGGGGCTCGACTATTGGCGGACGCTCCCGATCAAGCAGCAGCCGACCTGGCCGGACGCCGCCGCGGCCGAGGCCGCCTCGGCCGAGATCGCCACGCTCCCGCCGCTCGTGTTCGCGGGCGAGGTCGACAAGCTGCGTGAGCGGCTCGCCGCCGCCGCCCAGGGCAAGGCCTTCCTGCTGCAGGGCGGTGACTGCGCCGAGACCTTCGCCGGTGCCACCGCCGACTCCATCCGCGACCGGGTCAAGACGATCCTGCAGATGGCCGTCGTGCTGACCTACGGCGCCTCGATGCCCGTCATCAAGATGGGGCGCATGGCCGGGCAGTTCGCCAAGCCCCGCTCGAGCGACTTCGAGACCCGTGGCGACGTCACGCTGCCGGCATACCGCGGCGACATCGTGAACGGCTACGACTTCACGCCGGAGAGCCGGACGGCCGACCCGCGCCGCCTGGTGCAGGGGTACCACACCGCCGCTTCGACGCTGAACCTCGTCCGTGCCTTCACGCAGGGGGGCTTCGCCGACCTGCGCCAGGTGCACTCGTGGAACAAGGGCTTCGCCTCGAACCCCGCGAACGCCCGCTACGAGCACCTCGCCAAGGAGATCGACCGCGCCATCCGCTTCATGGACGCCTGCGGTGCCGACTTCGAGGCGCTCAAGCACGTCGAGTTCTACGCCTCGCACGAGGGGCTGCTGATGGACTACGAGCGCCCGATGACCCGCATCGACTCGCGCTCGGGTCTGGCGTACGACACGTCCGGGCACTTCATCTGGATCGGTGAGCGCACGCGCGACATCGACGGTGCCCACGTGGACTTCCTGTCGCGGGTACGCAACCCGATCGGTGTGAAGCTCGGCCCGACGACGAGCGTCGACGACATGAAGGCGCTCGTCGACAAGCTCGACCCCAACCGTGAGCCGGGTCGCCTGACCTTCATCACGCGGATGGGCGCCGGCAAGATCCGCGACGAGCTGCCCAAGCTGCTCGAGGCGATCAAGGGCATGGACGCCAACCCGCTGTGGGTCACCGACCCGATGCACGGCAACGGCCTGACCACGCCGACGGGCTACAAGACCCGCCGGTTCGACGACGTCGTGGACGAGGTCCTCGGCTTCTTCGAGGCGCACCGCCAGGTCGGGACGTACCCGGGGGGCATGCACGTCGAGCTCACCGGTGACGACGTCACCGAGTGCCTCGGCGGCTCGGAGCACATCGACGAGGCCACCCTCGCCACCCGCTACGAGTCGCTGTGCGACCCGCGCCTCAACCACATGCAGTCCCTCGAGCTCGCCTTCCTGGTGGCCGAGGAACTCGGCGCGCACCAGCCCGACCGCTCGTAACGCAGGAACCGTTTCGCCGAAGCGACAGAACCCCGCGGCATGTTCGCGGGGTTCTGTCGCTTTCGCGTGTCGGACGGGAGGCCCGTGACGGCGCCGCCACGGGCCTCCCGTCCGTCCTGGGGTCGCGTCCAGGGCCGAGGGTGCGGTGTCCGCACCTACTGGTCGTAGGACAGGGTGATCGTGTCGCCGCGGTAGACGGTGGCGCCGGCCCCCGGGTCGGTGCCGGTGACGGGCAGCTTGGACTTCCAGTCGTAGAAGCCGCAGAGGATGTTCGTGCAGTCGGGCACGGACACCTTGAGGCCGAGGTCCTCGAGGGTCTTCGTCGCCTCGTTGATCGTGGGCCGCTCCGCTCCGAGGTCCGGCACGGTGATCGGCGTCGGCCCCTTCGACACGACGACGTCCACCGCCGACCCGCGCACGGCGGGGGAGTCCTGCACGGCGGCGGAGACGATCTGGCCGGCGGGCACGGTGTCGCTGTACTCCTCGGTGCGGGCGCCGAGGATCAGTCCGACGTCGTCGAGGGCGGCGGAGGCCTCGTCGACCGTCTTGCCGACGACGTCGGGGACCGGCCCGAGCGAGACGGTCAGGGTGACCGGCCCGGTCTCGCCGTAGGCCTGCACGGTCGTGAGGTCGAGGGCCTTGCCGCCGGACGCCCGACCGGTCGCCGCGACGACGGTGTCCTTCGGGGCGTCGGCGGAGAACTCGTACCGGTCGTCCTGCAGCTCGAAGTCGTCGTCGAGCGCGGCCGTCACGGTGGAGAGCGGCTGGCCGACGATCGCCGGCAGCGGGATCATCCGGGGGCCGTTCGACACGACGATCTGCACCGCCGTGCCCTTCTGCACCTCGCGCTCCGCGGCCGGTTTCGTCGTGGAGACCTGCCCCTTCGCGACGACGGCGTCGAACCGTGTCCCGGTCTTCGACGCCGCCTGCAGGCCCTGTGCTTCGAGCAGCTGCCGGGCCTGCGAGACCGACTTGCCCGTGACTTCCGGGATCCGCACGTTGCCACCCGGCCCCGGGCCGAAGTACCAGCCGAAGCCGGCTCCGATCAGCGCGAGCACGACGACCACGGACAGCAGGATCCAGCCGCGCTTCCGGCGCTTCGCCGACTGGTCGGCGAGCCGCTGTCCGGCGGGGGAGAGCACGCCCGGCTGGGCCCCGGTGCGACGGGGGCCCGGGGCGTTGCCACGCGCACGGGCGGGCGCTCGACCGCGGTCGCCGGTGTCCCGGTCGCCGGACCGGTCGATGATGGCGGTCTCGTCCGCACCTGTGGCTCCTGCAGCCCCGACCGAGGCGGCGGCCGCTGCGGCGCCGAGCGTGCCGGCACCACCGGAGGGCAGGATCGCGGTCCCGTTCTCGGGGCGGAGCACGGCCGTGCGGTACTGGCCGGTCGCACGCTGCTGGTTGCCCGACATGTGGTCGAGCATCTCGCGGGCGTCGCGGGGGCGGTCCTCGGGGTCGCGTGCGGTCGACCAGGCGACCAGTTCGTCGAGCTCCGGCGGCACCCCGGACACGGCGGCACTCGGTGCCGGCACGGAGTCGTTGGCGTGCTGGTAGGCGATCTGCATCGGCTGTTCGCCCTTGTAGGGCTGCTCGCCGGTGAGCATCTCGTAGAGCATGATGCCGAGCGCGTAGATGTCGCTGCGCGAGTCGGCGGCGCCGCGGGTCACGAGCTCGGGGGACAGGTAGGCGATCGTGCCGAGCAGGGCCGCGCCGGTCGCCGTGTTCGCGGTCGTGGCGCGGGCCAGGCCGAAGTCGCCGAGCTTGATGCGGCCGTCGTCGGCGAGCAGGACGTTCTCGGGCTTCAGGTCGCGGTGCACGATCCCGGCGCGGTGGGCCGAGGCGAGCCCGGCCAGCACGGCGCGCAGGATGTCCGTCGCCTGCTCGGGCGTCAGGGCGTGGTGCTCCTGCAGCAGGTCCCGCAGCGTGATGCCGGGGATGTACTCCATGACGATGTAGGCGATCTCGCCCTCGGCGCCCTGGTCGTAGACGCCCACCAGGTTCGGGTGCGACAGCCGTGCGGCCGAACGGGCCTCCTGGATGAAGCGCTCACGGAAGGCCTGGTCGTCGGCCAGGTGCCCGTGCATGATCTTGATCGCGACGCGTCGCTCGAGGCGCACGTCGGTCGCGAGGTAGACGGTCGCCATGCCCCCGCGCGCGATGCGGGAGCGGACGCGGTACCGCTGATCGATCATGCGACCGATCATCGGGTCCGTGGCGGCGTTGGTGGTCATCGGCGGCATTCTACGAATCGAGACCGCACTCGGACGCACCGGCGCACCGGCCGTGACCCAATCTCGATCTTCCGGATGAGGCTCAGAGGGTCGCCAGCCAGCCCTCGGCGGCGCTCGCCCAGGTGGCGTAGGCCTTCGGGTAGGCGGAGAGCTGCACGGCCTGGGCCGCGTCGGTGATGCTCATCGAGGACCAGCCGGGCACGTCGAGCAGCCCGCGGGTCTTGCCGGCGTTCGGGTTGTTCCGCCCGCCGAAGAACAGCGCGGTGGCGTGCGCCGGGTCCTGCAGCTTCGCCGCGCTGCCCCAACCCTGGCTCGGCCGCTGCTGGAACAGGCCGACCGAGTCGCGGTCGCCGTGCGGCAGGTTCCGGAGGCTCGACTCCTGCATCGCGGCGGCGAGGGCCACGACGATGCCGCGGTCCGGGACGCCGAGCGATCGACCGACGGCGACGATGGTCGCGGCGTTCTGGCGCTGCTCGGCGCTCAGGCCGACGGCACCGCTCACCGCGGCACTCGCGGCGACCGCGGGGGCGGCGGTGGCGTTCGACGACGGGATGACGAGTGTCTTGCCGGCGTAGATCGTGCTCGTGTACGACAGGCCGTTCGCCGACAGGAGCGACTTGACCGAGACGTGGTGCGCGGCGGCGATCGAGGCCACGGTGTCGCCGGCGCTGATCTTCACGCTCGACTTGGTCGACGGGGCCGAGGCGGTGGAGACCGACGGCGTCGACGACGTGCCGTGCGGCACCCGCAGCGTCTGGCCGGGGTAGATGACGCTGCGCTGCGACAGCTTGTTCGCGCTGAGGAGCGCCGTGGTCGACACGCCGACGCGGGATGCGATGCCGGAGGCGGTGTCGCCGTGCTTCACGTGGTAGCTCGAGGTGTCCGAGCCGGAGCCGCCGGTCGACCCGGAGGTCCGGACCGCGGCGGTGGTGACGGCGGGGGTCGACGCCAGGTGGAGCGTCTGTCCGGGGTGGATGATCGTGTTCCAGCCGAGGCCGTTGCGCACGAGGATCTCCTGCGCCGACAGGCCGAAGCGGGCGGCGATGCCCGAGACCGTGTCGCCGTGGTGGACGGTGTAGTTCGTGGGCACAGCGGTGGTGGGGGCCTTCGTGGTCGCGGCGACGGTCCGCACGACGGTCTGCGACGGCCGGGCAACGGCGGTGCCGAACACCGGGCGGTCGGTCACGGCGCGGTCCTGGTCGACGTGGCGCTTGTGGTTCGCGTCGGCGTCGTCGTGCCGCGGCTCGGCGTGCGCGACCGGGCCGGTGAGGCCTGCGGTCACGGCGATGGTGCCCGCGAGGACGATGGGCATGGTGGCGAACCGGGCGGATCGTGCGCGCCGGGCGACTTCGTCTGCAGCGTGGTCCACGGGTTTCTCCTGATCTCGACTGAGCCGTGCGCACGCATGCGCGCACTCACAGGTGCCACAACGCTGGCATGGCCTGATTCCCAAGTCAACCAGAGAGTCAGATGGGGTGGATGTGACGAATGTGACGAACGAGGCGGATTCACTCCGGCGGTCACTCTGGCACCATGGGCGTGTGAGTGCCGCACCCGTCGACGACCTGTCCCTCTCCGAACGCTGGCTGACCGTCCCCGAGCTGGTGGACATGTTCAGCACCAGCCCCGGACGGATCCACCGACTCTTCGAGCAGAAGACCCTGCTCGCAGCCCGCGTCGGCGGTGTGCTGCGCGTGCCCGTCGAGTTCCTCGAGGACGGCGAGCCCATGCCCGAACTCCGCGGCACGCTGATCGTGCTCGGTGACAACGGCTTCACCGACGACGAGGCCGTGCGCTGGATGCTCACCGTCGACGACGCGATGGGCACCACGCCGATCGCGGCGCTGCGCGCCGGTCGCAAGGCCGAGGTGCGTCGCATCGCCCAGTCACTGCTCTAGACGCGTACCGGACAGACGGGAGGCCCGTGGCGGTGTCGCCACGGGCCTCCCGTCTGTACTGGGGTCGCGTCTAGGACGACCGGCGGCTGACCGTGTCGGCCAGCGACGCGAGCTGCTCGCGTGCCGACGGCGTCAGCGGCGAGGCGTCCAGCGCCGCCTTGGCGCGCTGGACGTGCCGCTCGATCGACCGCTCCACGGCGGCGACGGCACCCGACTCGGTGAGGGTCGCGCGGAGCATCTGCACCTGTTCCTCGTCGAGGTCGGGGTCGCCGAGGAGTTCGTCCAGGAGCTGCCGCGGACCGCTCGCCAGCGTCTTGCGCGCCGAGGCGATGAGGACGGTGCGCTTGCCCTCGCGCAGGTCGTCGCCGGCCGGCTTGCCGGTGACCTCGGGGTCGCCGAAGACGCCGAGCATGTCGTCGCGGAGCTGGTACGCCACGCCGAGGGGGAGTCCGAAGGCGCGGAGGCCCTCGAGCTGGGAGTCGCTCGCGCCGGCGACCAGGGCGCCGATGACCAGCGGGGCCTCGATCGAGTACTTCGCCGACTTGAAGACGATGACGCGCTGAGCGCGGAGCAGGTGCTCGGACTCGTCGATGACGGGCCAGGCGGTCTCCTCGTGCACGTCGAGGTACTGCCCCGCCGTGACGTCGAGGCGCATCGCGTGGAACTCCTGGCGGACGATGCGGGCCCGCACCGGGTCGAGGAGCGCGAGGCCCTCGTCGAAGACCGAGTCGCTCAGCGAGAGCAGCAGGTCACCGAGCAGCAGCGCGGAGTTCGTGCCGTACTGCCCGCGGTCGCCGACGAAGCCGGACTCCTCGTGCAGGGACTCGAAGCGGCGGTGCGCGGCCGGACGCCCACGACGGGTGTCCGAGCGGTCCATGATGTCGTCGTGCACCAGGGCTGCGGCGTGGAAGACCTCGAGCGCTGCGGCGACCGTGACGACGGCCTCGGCGGTGGTCTGCCGGGACCCTTCGGCCAGCGGGTCGAACGAGCCCGAACGGCCCGCCACCGACTGCCATCCCCAGTAGCAGAACAGCGCCCGGAAGCGCTTGCCGCCGGACAACAGGTCTCGGGCGTACCGGTCGAACGGCGCGAGGTCGGGGCTGATCGCGAGGAGCCGTTCACGCTGCTCGTCGAGTGCCCGGTCGATACGCGCCGATACGAGGTCCACTAATCGCGTACTCTCAGCCACGATCCCTACCCTAGTGGAGTGGTCGAGGCATAGAATCGGTCCACTCAACCCGCGTTTTTCAACCCCGCGTCGATCCCAGGAACAGAGGGAACCAAGATGCCGCTCTCGGAACAGGAGCAGCGCCTTCTCGAAGAGATGGAGCGCAGCCTCTACCAGAACGATTCCGATTTCGTGGCTCGTGTCACACGTCGACAGGGTCGTCCGACGTACACAGCCATCACGCTCGGTGTCCTCGGCGCACTCGCCGGGGTCGCCATCGTCATCGTCGGCCTCGTGATCAAGGCGCCGCTGCTGGGCATCCTCGGCTTCGTCGTGATGCTCGCCGGTGTCCTGTTCGCACTGCGCCCGGGCATGCGTGCCCCGAAGGCGAAGCCCGCTCGGCCGGGCAAGCCCGCGTCCGGTGGGTCGGCGCGTCCGTCCGCCGGCGGTGGCGGGTCCTTCATGGACCGGATGAACGAGCGCTGGGACAAGCGCAACGACCAGAGTCAGTAGCTGACGGGGGGTCACCAGGACTCCCTCCACACTCCTCCACGGGGTCGGCCTTCGGGTCGGCCCCGTTTCGTGTTCCCGGGGGCTGGTTTTTGCGGGGTCCGGCCGGGGTCCGTGCCGGCGCGAGTGGTCACGACATGCCGCGTGGCGGATGCCGAGGTCGCACGAACTGTCGGCTGGGGGCTGCGCGAGCGACAGTTCGTGACCGCACGGCGTCGCGGCGGCGGCACGTCGTGACCATGCGCTGACCGGCGGCCGGGCGTAGTGGAGCCGACCATGCCGCCCGCGTGCGCTCCGCGGCGGGGATGGGACGGGCCTCCAGGCCGGAGAGGCCGAGGTGGACCGCCGCGGGTGCGTGCGCGAGTGGTCACGACATGCCGTGCGGTGGACGCCAAGGGTGCAGGAACTGTCGGCTGGGGCCCGCGCGAGCGACGGTTCGTGACCATTCGCCGTTGTGAGCCCGCGGCGCGCCCCGAGGCGCTCCACCGGCTGCAAAAGTCCTCCACTTTCCTCCACGCCTGCTCCGGCACTCGCGAACCGCATGGATCCGGGCATCCACGGTCATCCCCGCGTGGTGCATTCCAGCTTCGATGCCCCCAGTAGGGGTGTCGCGGGCGGAAAAGGGAGCGGATTCCTGGTCGTGGGGAGGGGAGTGGAGTAAAGTGGGGCTCGCAACGGTCCGGTGGAGCGGAGGGGAGGCCCGACGTGCTGCTCGGTACTCATGCCCCGAAGCTCGACGAGAAGGGTCGCGTGATCCTCCCCGCCAAGTTCCGGGACGAACTGTCCGGCGGGCTCGTGATGACCCGCGGCCAGGAACGCTGCGTCGTGGTCTTCAGTGCCCGGACGTTCGAGGAACTCCACGAGCGCATCCGGACCGCCCCGATGACGTCGAAGCGCACCAGGGACTACATGCGTCTGTTCCTCTCGGGGGCCAGCGCCGAACAGCCCGACAAGCAGAACCGCGTGACGATCCCGCAGAACCTCCGCGAGTACGCGGGGCTCGAGCGGGACCTCACGGTCATCGGCAGCGGTGACCGTGCCGAGATCTGGTCCACCCCCGCGTGGGAGGCCTACTACGCCGAAGCCGAAGAGGCATTCGCCGACAACGACGAGGAGGTGATCCCGGGGATCTTCTGATCCGCGGATCGGGACTCCCAGCCGTGAAGCCCTGACGCCACTTCCCCGGTGTCAGGTCGCATGGATGGGGATCCGGACCCACGGCCCAGGAGACGAGGGGCTGCACATGGCCGACAACGACAACGAGACGCCACGCTTCCCGCACACGCCGGTGATGCTCCAGCGCATCGTCGACCTCTTCACGCCGACGCTCGAAGGACCGGGCAAGGTCGTCGTCGACGCCACGCTCGGCATGGGCGGCCACTCCGAGGGCCTGCTCGAGCGGTTCCCGGAGCTGACGCTCATCGGACTCGACCGCGACACCGACGCACTCGGCATCGCGGGGGAGCGCCTGGCCCGCTTCGGCGACCGCGTCCGCCTCGTGCACACGGTGTACGACGGCATCGTCGACGCGATCGAGGGCGAGGGCTTCACGAAGGTCGACGGTGTGCTGTTCGACCTCGGCGTGAGCTCGCTGCAGCTCGACCGGGCCGAGCGCGGGTTCGCGTACAGCCAGGACGCACCGCTCGACATGCGCATGGACCGGACCGAGGGGCAGACCGCCGCCGACGTCCTGGCCACCTACGACGAGGGCGAACTCCGCCGCATCTTCCAGCGCTACGGCGAGGAGAAGCTCGCCGGCCGTTACGCCCGAGCGATCGTCGAGCGGCGGGCGACGAAGCCGTTCGAGATGTCCGGCGACCTGGTCCAGGTGCTGCACGACGCGACCCCCGTCGCCATCCAGCGCCAGGGGCACCCGGCCAAGCGTGTCTTCCAGGCGCTCCGCATCGAGGTCAACGCCGAACTGAGCGTGCTCGAGCGGGCGATCCCGGCGGCGCTCGACGCCATCGCGGTCGGCGGCCGGATCGTCGTCGAGTCGTACCAGTCCCTCGAGGACCGCATCGTCAAGCGGGCCCTGGTGGAGCGCACGAAGTCGAGCGCCCCCGCCGGCCTGCCGGTGGAGCTGCCCGAGCACGCCCCGACCTTCTCCCTGATCGTCAAGGGCGCCGAGCTGGCCGACGAGGCCGAACGCGCCGCCAACCCCCGAGCAACCCCCGTGCGCCTGCGCGCGGCCGAGCGGATCCGGAACTGACATGAGCACGAACCTCGCACTCGTCGACCCTGCGGTCGTCCCGTCGCGGGCCCCGCGCCCCGACCGTCAGCACCGCCCCGAGCTGGTCGAGGTCACCCCGACCGCGGCCCAGCGCCGGGCTCGCCCCCGCATCGGGTACGCCGTGGTGGCCGTCGCCGCGCTCGGGATCCTGCTGCTGGCCCAGCTCGGCATCAGCATGGTGCTCAGCCAGGGCGCCTACACGCTCAACTCGCTGTCGGCCGAGCAGACGAACCTGTCCCGCACGCAGCAGTCGCTGTCCGAGCAGCTCCGGGTCCTCGACTCGCCGCAGAACCTGGCCCGCAACGCCCAGTCGCTCGGCATGATCGCCAACTCGACGCCCGTGTACCTCGACCCGAAGACCGGTCGGGTGTACGGCACGCCGACGCCGGCGAAGCCCGACGAGGCCACGGCGTCCACCGAGAACCAAGTGCCGAACTCGCTGCTGAACGACGTCCCGCTGGCCACGAAGCCGGGGGACACCTCCACCAGCAAGGAGACGGGCACGACGAGCACGACGGACACGTCGAGCACGAAGGACACGGCAGGCGCCACGGGCACCACGGGTACCGCCGGATCCACCGACAGCACCGCCACGTCTGAGAAGACGAGCGGCGCCAGCGCGTCGGACCAGGGGACGGCGAAGTCGTCCGTAGAGTCCGACGCGAACCCGCTCCAGGCGCCCTCCACCCGGTGACCGGCGGGTCCGCCGCACCCTCAGCACCGCCCGGGAAGGACCGCACCGCGTGACGAAGACGATCCGCAACCGACGCCTGCGCTACAGCATCGTGATGCTCGCCGTGATCGCCCTCGTCGGGGTGTTCGTGGTGCGGCTCGTCGACATCCAGGTCGTCCAGGCGTCCGAGCTGAACAAGGCGTCGGCCCAGAAGCGCAGCATCCCCGTGACGATCTACGGCACCCGCGGGTCGATCGTGGACCGCAACGGCACCGAACTCGCCGACAGCGTCACCCGGTACAACATCACGACCTCGCCGCGCCTGGTCAAGCAGTTCAAGGGCAAGCTCGGTGGCACCCGCATCAAGGACGTCAGCGTCGGCACCGCCCTCAGCGCGCTGGCGAAGGCCTCCGGCGGCGACGTCGCGACCATGCGGAAGAACATCGCCGCGAACCCGAAGTCCGACTTCGCGTACCTGGTCAAGGGCCTCGACGTGCAGCACTACGAGGCCGTGCGGGCACTCGGCATCCCCTGGCTGTACCCGGAGCCGCAGGCGGCGCGGGTGTACCCGACGGGTGCGACCACGGGCAACCTCACCGGCTTCATGGGCACCGACGGCGCCCAGGCCGGCCTGGAGTACTCCTACAACCAGTGCCTGGCGGGCACCAACGGGTCCGAGACCTACGAGCGCGGCGAGGACGGCGTGCAGCTCCCGGGCAGCACCGTCACCACGAAGAAGGCCAAGGACGGCGGCACGCTCGAGACCACGATCGACAGCGACCTGCAGTACATGGCGCAGCAGACCATCGCGTCCGCCGCCAAGACCCTGCAGGCGGAGTCCGCGACGGCGACGGTCACGAGCGTCAAGACGGGTGAGCTGCTCGCGGTCGCCGACTACCCGACGGTGGACCCGAACGACGTCGACGCCACGACCGACAAGGGCGCCTTCGGTTCCCGTGCCCTGACGGCGTCGTACGAGCCGGGCTCCACGATCAAGGCCGCGATCGCCGCCGCGCTGCTCGACCAGGGCAAGTCGAACCCCACCGACCAGGCCGTCGTGCCGTACTCGCGCACGTTCCCCTGGGGTGGCACGATCCACGACTCGGAGTTCCACCCCACCGAGAACCTCACGCTCACCGGCATCCTGCAGAACTCGTCGAACGTCGGCATCACCGAGCTCGGCGCACGGCTGACCGCCCAGCAGCGCTTCGACTACATGAAGAAGTTCGGGCTGTTCGAGCCGGAGACGGCCATCGACTACCCGGGCCAGCCCTCGATGGACTACGGCACGAGCCCGAACTGGGACCAGCAGACGAACATCAACTCGATGTTCGGTCAGGGCATCTCGACGACGGCCGTGCAGGTCGCGAGCGTGTTCCAGACGATCGCGAACGACGGTGTCCGGATCCCGCTGCACTTCGTCAAGGGCTGCACCACGGCCGACGGCAAGACGATCGACGCGCCCGACGTGCAGAAGCAGCGGGTCGTCTCCGCAGCCGCCGCCACGCAGGTCACCGACATGCTGCAGAGCGTCGTCACGGGTGGCACGCTGGTGGGCATGAAGCCGATCTCCGGCTACAACATCGCCGCGAAGACGGGGACCGCCGAGGTGGCCGAGGGGTCGCAGGGCTACGGCGGTCAGCGCATCACGTCGGTGGCCGGAATGGCACCCGCCGAAGACCCCCAGTATGTTGTCACGGTGACGTTCACGAAGCCGCAGACCAACAAGTGGTCCAGCGGAGCGGCTCCGGCGTTCCGCACACTCATGTCCCAGGTGCTCGAGAAGTACCGAGTAGCCCCCTCCGCGTCCGAGGCGAAGCTCTACCCGTCCACGTGGTGAGGAAGAAGGAACACTTGTCCGCACGGATCCCCCCGGTCCTCCGACCCGAACACCCGACCCCGAGGGCCGTCTCCGAACTCGCCAACGCGTTCGGTCTGCGAGTCGTCGGCTCGGTCGACAGCATCGAGACCACCGGTGTCACCCTGAGCGCCACCGAGGTGCAGCCGGGTGACCTGTTCGTCGGCGTGCACGGTGCGAACCGGCACGGCGCACAGTTCGCGACGGAGGCCGCCGAGCGCGGCGCCGTCGCCGTCCTGACCGACCAGGACGGCGTCGCACTGGTCGAGCCGTCCGGGCTGCCGGTGCTCGTCGTCGACGACCCCCGCGCCGCCCTCGGCGACGTCGCGGCGTGGGTCTACCGCACGCACCCCGACGAGGCCACCGACCTGCCGCAGCTGTTCGCCGTCACCGGCACGAACGGCAAGACGAGCACGTCCTACATCCTCGAGGGCATCCTCAAGCAGCTCGGCCTGGTCACCGGCCTGAGCTCGACCGCCGAGCGCCACATCGGTTCGCTCAGCGTGACGAGCCGCCTGACCACGCCCGAGGCCAGCGAGATGCACGCGCTCCTCGCCCGCATGCGCGAGAGCGAGGTCCGCGCGGTCGCCGTCGAGGTCAGCGCCCAGGCCCTCAGCCGGCACCGCGTCGACGGCATCGTCTTCGACGTCGCGGCCTTCACGAACCTGTCGCACGACCACCTCGACGACTACGCCGACATGGAGGAGTACTACCAGGCGAAGCTCCCGCTGTTCCAGCCCGAGCACGCCCGTCGCGGCGTCGTCTCGCTGGACACCGACTGGGGCCACCGCGTGGTGCAGGACTCCCGCATCCCGGTCACCACGATCACCGTGCACCCCGACGTCGAGGCCGAGTGGCACGTCGACATCGTCGAGGCGCACGCCGCCTACACCGAGTTCCGTCTGACCGGCCCCGAGGGCCGCGAACTGACCACCCGTGTGCCGCTGATCGGATGGCACATGGCGGCGAACGCGGCACTCGCGATCGTCATGCTCGTCGAGGGCGGGTTCGAGCTGGGTGCCATCGCGCACGCGCTGGAGAGCAACCACCGCCGCTACCCCGACGAGGACGACGCGAGCGAGCGTGACGGCGACACACACCGGGTCTCCGCCATCGAGTGCTACCTGCCCGGCCGCACCGAGCGCGTCTCCGGCGAGCACGGCCCGAGCGTCTACGTCGACTTCGGCCACAGCGCCGACGCGTTCGAGAACACCCTCGCCGCGGTCCGGCAGTTCACCTCCGGCAAGGTCCTCATGCTGTTCGGCGCCGACGGCGACCGCGACACCACGAAGCGCGGCGACATGGCCCGCGTGGCCGCGGCCGGCAGCGACATCCTCGTCGTCACCGACCACCACCCCCGCTTCGAGGACGCCGCGTCGATCCGGAAGACCCTGGTGGACGCCGCACGTGCGGCGTACCCCGACCACGAGATCCACGAGGTCAGCCCGCCCGAGGCCGCCATCCGCACGGCCGTGAGCCTGGTCGGCGAGGGGGACTCGATCCTCTGGGCCGGCCCGGGTCACCAGGACTACCGCGACATCCAGGGCGTCCGCACGCCGTACTCCGCCCGCGACGAGGCCCGCGTGGCCCTGCGCGAGGCCGGCTGGGAGCCGAACTCCGGTCCGGCGGAGGACGTCCGATGATCGCCATGACCCTCGCCGAGATCGCCACCGCGGTCGGCGGCGAGCTGATCGGTGGCGTGCAGGCGACCGACGTCGCCGAGCCCGGCGACCTGGTCGTCGAGGGCTCGGTCGAGACCGACTCGCGCCTGGTCCGCCCCGGCAGCGTCTTCTTCGCCCTGCCCGGTGAGGTCACCGACGGTCGACGCTTCGTGCCCGCAGCGGTCGACGCCGGTGCCGCCCTGGTGATCACACCCGAGCGCGTGGACACCACCGCGCCGCAGGTCGTCGTCGCCGACGGGTACGAAGCCCTCGCCGCGCTCGCGCACGAGGTCGTCACGCGCGTCCGGATGAGCACCGCGGACCGCGTCGACGCCGACGGTCGCCCGGCACCCCTGCGGGTCGTCGGCATCACCGGCTCGAACGGCAAGACGAGCACGAAGAACATGCTCCGCACGATCCTCGAGCAGCACGGCGCGACCGTCGCGCCCGAGGGCTCGTTCAACAACCACGTCGGCGCACCGATCTCGATGCTCCGCGTCACGTACGACACCCGGTACCTCGTGGTCGAGATGGGCGCGAGCGGCGTCGGCCACATCGCCAAGCTCGTCTCGATCGCTGAGCCCGACCTCGGCGTCGTCCTCAAGGTGGGCCTCGCGCACGCCGGCGAGTTCGGCGGCATCGAGGCGACGCAGCGCGCGAAGTCCGAGATGGTCACCGACCTGCCCGAGACCGCCACGGCCCTGCTCAACGTCGACGACGACCGCGTCGCGTCGATGCGCGACCTGACGGCCGCGCGCGTGGTCGGCTTCGGCACGTCGGCCGAGGCCGACTACCGCATCACCGGCATCGAGACGGACCGCAGCGGCACCCGCTTCACCCTCACCGCGCCTCCCGTCCGCCCCGAAGGCGACCGTCCGACGGACGCGGCCCTGTCTGGAGGCCCGGATCACGTCGACGTGCGCCTCGCGATCCTGGGTGAGCACCACGCCATGAACGCGTCCGCCGCGCTCACCGTCGCCCACCTGTGGGGCGTCCCGCTCGCCGACGGCGCCGCGGCGCTCGCGTCGATGACGCGCGCCGAGCGCTGGCGCATGGAGCTGCTCCAGGGCGGCCCCGAGGGCGTCACCGTCATCAACGACGCGTACAACGCGTCGCCCGACTCCACCGCGGCGGCGCTGCGGACCCTGGCGCAGATCGTGCGCCCGGGGGAGCGGACCGTCGCCGTGCTCGGTGAGATGGCCGAGCTCGGTGAGTACTCCGTCGAGGAGCACGACCGCATCGGTCGGCTCGTCGTCCGCCTCGGCATCGGACAGCTCGTGGTCGTCGGCCGCGGCGCGATGCCCATCCACCAGGCCGCCACCCTCGAGGGATCGTGGGACGGCGAGTCCGTGTACATCGAGGACGTCGACGACGCCGTCCGTGCCATGCAGGAGATGCTCCGCCCCGGCGACGTCGTCCTCGTCAAGTCCTCGAAGTCTGCCGAACTGCGATTCCTCGGCGACCGCCTCGGAGGTGTCACCGAATGATCGCGCTCCTCATCGCCGGCGCCACGTCGCTGGTGTTCACGTTGCTGCTCACCCCGTCCTTCATCAAGCTCTTCCACCGTCTCGGGTGGGGGCAGTTCATCCGTGACGACGGTCCGCAGTCCCACCACACCAAGCGCGGGACCGCCACCATGGGCGGCATCGTCCTGATCATCGGTGCGGTGATCGGGTACTTCGTCGGCCACCTGATCGGAGGCGACTCGATCACGCTGTCCGGCCTGCTCGTGCTGTTCCTGATGGTCGGGCTCGGGTTCGTCGGCTTCATCGACGACTTCCTCAAGGTGCGCCGTCAGCGGAGCCTCGGGCTCGGCGGCTGGGCCAAGATCCTCGGCCAGGTCATCGTCGGCGTCATCTTCGCGACGATCGCCCTGGTCGTGCCGACGTCGAACGGCAAGCCGCCGGCGTCCACGATGATCTCGGCGATCCGCGACGTGCCGTGGCTCGACTTCATGGCGCTCGGCACCGTCATCGGCACCGTGCTGTTCCTCGCCTGGATCGTCCTGCTGACGGTGTCCACGTCGAACGGCGTGAACGTGGCCGACGGGCTCGACGGCCTGGCCACCGGGTCGAGCATCCTGGCGATCGGCTCGTACGTCATCATCGGCTTCTGGCAGTCGAACCAGATCTGCGGCGGGGCACGGCTCGACTCGAACACCGCCCACGCCTGCTACACCGTCTCGAACCCGCTCGACCTCGCCGTGGTCGCGGCCGCGGTCTGCGGCGGGCTCATCGGGTTCCTCTGGTACAACACCTCGCCGGCGCAGATCTTCCTCGGTGACACCGGGTCGCTCGGCCTCGGTGGCGCCCTGGCCGGCCTCGCGATCCTCAGCCGCACCGAGCTGCTGCTCATCCTCATCGGTGGCCTGTTCTTCATCGTCACCGGCTCCGTCATCCTGCAGCGGGCCTACTTCAAGATCACCCACGGCAAGCGCATCTTCCTGATGAGTCCGCTGCACCACCACTTCGAACTGAAGGGGTGGGCCGAGGTGACCGTCGTCGTCCGCTTCTGGATCATCGCCGGGCTCTTCGTCGCGGCGGGGGTCGGACTCTTCTACCTCGAATGGATCGCACGCGTTGGTTGACCCGGTGTCCTCGCCGTCCCGCCTCCAGTCCCTCGACAGCTGGTACTCCGAGGGGTGGAAGGGGCTCAACGTCGCCGTCCTCGGCCTCGGTGCCACCGGGTTCTCGGTCGCCGACACGCTCGTGGAGCTCGGCAGCGAGGTGACGGTCTACTCGTCCGACGCCCCCGCCGACAGCGTCGAGCTGCTCGACGTGATCGGTGCCCGGTTCCTGCAGACGCCGCTCGACACCGTGCCGGACGCCCTCGTGCAGCAGGCACCCGACGTGGTCATCGTGTCGCCGGGGCTGCCCCCGCACAACGCCACCGTGCAGTGGTCGGTGACGAACAGCACCGTCTGGGGCGACATCGAGCTCGCCTGGCGCGTGCGCGACAAGGTCGTCCGCGGCCCGGTCGCGGCCCCCTGGATCACGATCACGGGCACGAACGGCAAGACGACGACGACACAGCTCACGACCGCGATGTACGAGGCCGGCGGCCTGCGCGCCGTCGCGTGCGGGAACATCGGCGTGCCGGTGCTCGACGTCGTCCGCGACCCGGTCGGCTACGACGTGCTCGTCGTCGAGCTCTCGAGCCACCAGCTGCACTACGCGGCGACCTCCGGTGACGGCGCCGTGGTGCCGCTCGCGAGCGCCTGCCTGAACATCGCCGACGACCACCTGGAGTGGCACGGCTCCGCCGAGGCGTACCGCGCGGCGAAGGCCAAGGTCTACGAGCGCACCGTGATGGCGTGCGTCTACAACACCTCGGACGAGGCCACCCGGCAGATGGTGCAGGAGGCCGACGTGGTGGAGGGCTGCCGTGCGGTCGGCTTCACCCCCGGCGTCCCCGCTCCCGGTGACGTCGGCATCGTCGAGGACGTCCTGTGCGACAGGGCCTTCAACGAGGACCGCCGCAACAGCGCGCTCGAGCTGTCGACCATCGCCGACCTCGAGGCCGCCGGGCTCGCCAGCCCGCACATGACCATGAACGTCCTGGCCGCCGCTGCCCTGGCCCGTGCCGGCACCGTCCAGCCGAGCGCCATCCAGTCGGCCGTCCGGGCGTTCCGCGCCGACCACCACCGCACCGAGCTCGTCGCCCAGGCGGACGGCATCACCTGGGTCGACGACTCCAAGGCCACGAACCCGCACGCCGCCACCGCGTCGCTCGCGTCGTTCGACACCGTCGTGTGGATCGTCGGCGGTCTGTTCAAGGGCGTCGACGTCGACGGGCTGGTCGAGCGCTTCGGCCCCGGCGTCCGCGCCGTCGTGGTCATCGGCACCGACCGGACCCCGGTCCTCGAGGCATTCGCGCGACACGCGTCCACGGTCCCGGTGCTCCAGGTGGAGACGACGGACACTGATCAGGTCATGCGCGAGGCGGTCCGGCATGCCGCATCGGTCGCGAGGCCGGGCGACACCGTCCTCCTCGCCCCGGCGGCTGCGTCGTTCGACCAGTTCGGCTCCTACGCCGACCGGGGGCAGCGTTTCGCGGCCGCGGTCAACGAGCACCTGGGAGGAGAAGTCGATGGCGACGACACCGACGGATCTTCCGAACAGCCGTAACGGCCGGACCGCGACGACCCCACGACGGACGAACGGCGCGATCGTCGCCGTCAAGAACGTCTTCGTCGCGGAGTCCAGCACCTTCTACACGATCCTCGGCGTCACGCTGTTCCTCGTCGTCTTCGGCGTCGTGATGGTGCTGTCCTCGTCGAGCGTCGAGGAGTACGCGGCGACCCACGACTTCTTCGGGGCGGCGTCACGCCAGGGCCTGTACGCCGTGCTCGGCGTGCCGCTCATGCTCATCGCCAGCCGGGTCCCGACCCGGATCTGGCGGAAGTGGGCGATGCGGCTGCTCGGTGCGGCGCTCGTCCTGCAGCTGCTCGTGTTCACCCCGCTCGGCATCGACATCCAGGGCAACCGGAACTGGATCGAACTCGGGTCGTTCACCGCGCAGCCGTCCGAGGTGGTGAAGCTCGGGCTGGTGCTCGGCATCGGCGCCATCATCTACGTCAAGCGGGACAAGCTCGACGACTGGAAAGAGGTGTTCATCCCGATCGGGATCGCCTCGATGCTCTCGCTCGGGCTCGTCGTCCTCGGCGGTGACCAGGGCACCGCGATGGTCATGCTCATCCTGGTGTTCGGCGCGCTGTACATCGGCGGCGTCCGCGCCCGGCACCTGCTCGTCGGCCTCGGTGCGTTCGCCGTGATGCTGCCGTTCGTGACGATGGCCTCGGCCTCGCGCTCGACCCGCATCAGCGCCTGGCTGTCCGGATGCACTGACACCAGCCAGTACCAGGACATCTGCTGGCAGCCCGTGCACGGCATGTGGGCGCTCGCGTCCGGCGGCGTGTTCGGCGTCGGCCTCGGCAACTCCAAGGCGAAGTGGTCGTGGCTGCCCGAGGCGGACAACGACTACATCTTCGCGATCATCGGCGAGGAGCTCGGCCTGATCGGCGCCGTCGTGGTGCTCAGCCTGTTCGTGGTGCTCGCCGTCGGCATGATCAAGATCATCCGGCAGTCCCGCGACCCCTTCGTGAAGACGGTCACCGGTGGCATCCTCGCGTGGATCATCGGCCAGGCGCTCATCAACATCGCCGTCGTGCTCGGCCTGCTGCCCGTCCTCGGTGTGCCCCTGCCACTCATCTCGGCCGGTGGTTCGGCCCTCATCATGACCCTGGTGGCGATCGGCGTCGTGCTCTCCTTCGCCCGTGACCTGCCCGGCAAGAACGACCCCGGCCTGACGAACGCCCCACTCGGCCGGACCTCCACGAACGGATCACTGCGGTGAGCAAGTACCTCTTCGCCGGCGGCGGCACTGCCGGCCACGTCAACCCCCTGCTCGCGGTCGCCGACCGACTGACCGAGCGGGAGCCGGGCGCCGAGGTGCTCGTGCTGGGCACCGCCGAGGGCCTGGAGTCCCGTCTCGTCCCGATGCGCGGCTACGAGCTGCTGACGATCCCGCGCCTGCCGTTCCCGCGGAAGCTGAACGGCGCGGCCCTGCGCTTCCCGCAGCGCTTCGCGGCGGCGGTCAAGCGGACCGAGCAGATCATCCGCGACCACGAGATCGAGGTGGTCCTCGGCGTCGGTGGCTACGCCGCCGCTCCGGCGTACATCGCCGCCCGCCGCACCGGCACCCCGATCGTCGTGCACGAGCAGAACGCGAAGCCCGGGCTGGCGAACCGCCTCGCCGCGTTCCTCACCGAGCACGTCGGCCTCACCTTCTCGAACACCCGCCTGCGTCACGGCCGCGTCGTCGGCATGCCGCTCCGTCGCGAGATCGAGTCGCTCGACCGCCGTGCCGTCCGGGCCGAGGGGCTCGCCGAGTTCGGGCTCGACCCGGACCGGCCCGTGCTGCTCGTGACCGGTGGCTCCTCGGGCGCACGGAGCATCAACCGGACGATCAACAAGTCCGCCGCCGCGATCGTCGGAGCCGGCTGGCAGGTCCTGCACGTCGTGGGCGCCGCGTCGGACATCGGCCCGAGCGACCTCGACGGCTACCACGTGCTGCCCTACTGCGACCGGATGGACCTGGCGTACGCGGCGAGCGACTTCGTCGTGTCGCGCTCCGGTGCCGGGATGGTGTGCGAGCTGACCGCCGTCGGGCTGCCGAGCGTGCTCGTGCCGTACCCGGTGGGCAACGGTGAGCAGCGCCACAACGCGAAGGACGTCGTCGACGCCGGGGGAGCCGTCCTGGTGGCCGACGGGGAATTCGACCAGGACTGGGTGACGTTCCAGCTGCTGAGCATCCTGCAGGACCGCTCCCGCATCGCGGACATGACCGTGCGGGCGGGCAGTGTCGGCCACCGCGACGGCGCCGACCGGATGACCGACCTGGTCCTCGACGCCGCGAAGCAGGCCCCCAGCACCACGGAGGAACGATGACCATCAAGCCGGACCTGACCCAGCCGATCCCGGACGACCTGGGCACGGTGCACTTCGTCGGTATCGGCGGCGCGGGGATGAGCGGGATCGCACGGATGTTCCTCGCCGCCGGGCACCGCGTCACGGGCAGCGACTCCCGCGAGACGGAGACGACCGGCACGATGCGCGACCTCGGCGCGACCGTGCACATCGGTCACGACGCCGCGAACGTCGGCGAGGCCGACACCATCGTCGTCACGAGCGCCCTCTGGCCCGACAACCCCGAACTCCTCGAGGCGCAGCGCCGCGGTCTGCCGGTGCTGCACCGCTCGCAGGCCCTCGCCGCCCTGATCGCCGAGCACCGCCTGGTCGCGGTCGCTGGTGCGCACGGCAAGACCACCTCGACCGGCATGATCGTCACCGCGATGGTCGAGCTCGGTCTCGACCCGAGCTTCGTCAACGGCGGCGTCATCCAGTCCCTCGGCACGAGTTCGGCCCCGGGGTCCAGCGACCTGTTCGTGGTCGAGGCCGACGAGTCCGACGGCTCGTTCCTGCTCTACGACGTCGCCGTGGCACTGATCACCAACGTCGACGCCGACCACCTGGACCACTACGGCAGCGAGGAGGCCTTCACCGAGGCCTTCGTCGAGTTCGCCGCGAAGGCGAGCGAGCGCGTCGTCATCTCGAGCGACGACGCCGGTGCGAAGACGGTCACCGCCGGCATCCGCCAGTGCGCCGACGCCCCCGAGATCGTCACGTTCGGCGAGGCCGTCGACGCGGTCGTCCGCATCGAGGGCATCACCGAGTCGGCGGGCGTCGAGGTCGACTTCCGCGCCGGTGGCGAGGCGTACCACCTGACCCTCCGCGTGCCCGGCCGCCACAACGCGATCAACGCCGTCGGCGCCTTCGCGGTCCTGACCGGCCTCGGCGTCGCCCCGGCCGACGCGGTCCGCGGGCTCGAGGCGTTCGGCGGCACCCAGCGCCGCTTCGAGCTGCACGGCGTCGAGCGCGGCGTCTCGGTCTACGACGACTACGCGCACCACCCGACCGAGGTCGCCGCGGCGCTCAAGGCCGCTCGCAACGTCGTCGGTGACGGTCGCATCATCGCGATCCACCAGCCGCACCTGTACTCGCGCACCCGCCTGATGGCCGGCGACTTCGCCAAGGTGTACGAGGAGCTCGCCGACCACACGGTCGTGCTCGACGTCTACGGCGCCCGCGAGGACCCGGAGCCCGGCGTGACCGGTGCCCTGGTGCAGGAGCGCTTCGCCGACCAGTCGCGCGTCGAGTTCCTGCCCGACTGGGACGAAGCGGCGGCCCGCGCGGCCGCGGTCGCCCGTGACGGCGACATCATCATGACGCTCAGCTGCGGCGACGTGTACCGGATCATCCCGCAGGTGCTCGGCGCCCTGGGCACCGACGGAGCGTCGTCCCGGTGAAGCGCCCCGAGGGGTTCGACGAGGGGGACGCCCGCAGGGACGCCCCGGCCGAGGCCGCGGAAGCGCCCCGGCAGCGTCGTGGTCCCTCGAAGCCGCGGCTGCCGTTCCGCGGACGCGTCGCCGACGACCAGGAGGCCCGTCCCGCGTCCGCCCCGGACGCCCCGGTCGACCAGACGGTCGCCGACACCGCCGAGCCCACCCCCGCGGACCGGCCCGCCGCCGACACGTCGGGTCCGCACCGGGACCGCGTCGGCGCGTTCGCCGGCGCGGCCGGACGCCGGTTCGGCGCCGGGCTCTCCACCGTCGCCGACCGCCTGCGCGAGTACACCCCGAACGAGGACCACCGGGACCCGGAGGCCGACCGTCGCGACGCGGAACGCCGAGCGGCCTCGAGCGGTGGAGCCGACCGCGACGCGACCGTGACCGACGTGCTCGACGCGGGCAGTGCCTCCCGGACCGACCAGCACACCGAGGCGCCCATCGGGGCGCGGGTGCGCGCTGCCGAGACCGCCCGCGAGGCGCGCATCGCGAAGCGACGCCGCCGGCTGCTCGAGCGTGCCGAGGTCCGCCGGTTCACCCGGCGCAGCCGGCACCGCCGCGCCGCGTGGATCACGGCGGCGAGCGTCGTCCTGGTGCTCGGGGTCTCGATCCTCGTCGCGGTGTTCTCCCCGCTGATGGCGCTCCGCACGATCGAGGTCAAGGGCACGAACCGCGTCGACGAGTCCGCGCTGCGCCAGGCGCTGTCCGACCAGATCGGCACGCCCCTGGCCCGGCTCGACTTCGACGCGATCAAGCGGGACGTCGCCGGGTTCCCGCTCATCGAGAGCTACGTGACCGAAGAGGCCCCGCCGCACACGCTCGTCGTCACGGTGACCGAGCGCACGCCGGTGGTCGCGGTGCGCTCCGGCAGCACCTTCGACCTCGTCGACCCCGCGGGCATCGTCGTGCAGTCGTCGCCGAAGCGTCCGGCGACGATGCCGCTCGCCGACATCGCCCGTGCGCGCCTGGGGTCCTCGAGCTTCCGCACGATGACCGAGGTCGTGCTGGCGCTGCCCTCGACGGTCCGGTCCCAGGTGACGCGCGTCGCCGGGTCGACGGCCGACGACGTCACCCTGACGCTCAAGGACGGCTCGACCGTCGTGTGGGGGAGCCCGGACGACTCGGTCGCGAAGGCCGAACTGCTCGCCGCGCTGGTCAAGGACCACGCGGCACGGAACCCCGGCGTCGTCGTCGAGTACGACGTCTCGGCACCGGACAACGGCGTGATCCGCGCCAAGGACTGAATTGCCGGACCTGATCGGCGACACGCGGCGTGGCGGGGCGACACTGCGCCGAACGCACCCGTAGCGTCGGAGCCAGCACCACATCTACCAGCATTGCCCCTGAACTTCAAGTAGAGGTTGAGGGTTCTACCGGAGGCCTGACTGACGTGACCACGAACCACAACTACCTCGCCGTCATCAAGGTCGTCGGTGTCGGCGGCGGCGGCGTCAACGCCGTCAACCGCATGATCGAGCTCGGTCTCCGTGGGGTCGAGTTCATCGCGATCAACACCGACGCCCAGGCGCTGCTGCTCAGCGACGCCGACGTCAAGCTCGACGTCGGCCGCGAGATCACCCGCGGCCTCGGTGCCGGCGCGGACCCCGAGGTCGGCCGTCGTGCCGCCGAGGACCACGCCGAGGAGATCGAAGAGGCCCTGGCCGGCGCCGACATGGTGTTCGTCACCGCGGGCGAGGGTGGCGGCACCGGCACCGGTGGCGCACCGGTCGTCGCGCGCATCGCGAAGTCCATCGGCGCACTGACCATCGGTGTCGTCACGAAGCCCTTCAGCTTCGAGGGCAAGCGCCGTCAGTCGCAGGCCGAGAACGGCGTCGCGGGCCTCAAGGACGAGGTGGACACGCTCATCGTCGTCCCGAACGACCGCCTGCTCGAGATCAGCGACCGCGGCATCTCCATGGTCGAGGCGTTCGCCACGGCCGACCAGGTCCTCCTGGCCGGTGTGCAGGGCATCACCGACCTCATCACGACCCCGGGCCTGATCAACCTCGACTTCGCCGACGTCAAGAGCGTCATGCAGGGTGCGGGTTCGGCGCTCATGGGCATCGGCTCGTCGCGCGGCGCCGACCGTGCGATCAAGGCGGCCGAGCTCGCCGTCGCGTCGCCGCTGCTCGAGGCCTCGATCGACGGTGCGCACGGCGTGCTGCTGTCGATCCAGGGTGGCTCGAACCTCGGCATCTTCGAGATCAACGACGCCGCGCGACTGGTGCAGGAAGCCGTGCACCCCGAGGCGAACATCATCTTCGGTGCGGTCATCGACGACACCCTGGGCGACGAGGTCCGCGTGACCGTCATCGCCGCGGGCTTCGACGGCGGCGAGCCGGCGCAGCAGCAGAAGGAACGTCGCTCGAGCTACGTCGACCCGGAGTCGAGCGCAGCGGCGCCCGTCGCCGCCTCGACCGGCGCGATCGAGGACTCCACCACGTCGAGCCCGTCCTGGGCCTCGCAGGAACACCAGCCGCCGGTGCAGCGCGCCGCCGACCCGGCGTTCGACGACGACGACGAGCTCGACGTCCCCGACTTCCTGAAGTAACCCACCCTTGGTAGCCGACACGCGCCTCCAGGCCTCGTCTCACGACGACGGACTGGAGGCGCGCGTTGCGTCCGTCCGGAGCGGCATCGCCGACGCGGCGCGCCCCGCAGGGCGTTCGCCCGACGAGCTCACGCTCGTCGTCGTCACGAAGTACCACCCGGCGTCGCTCGTGCGCGAGCTCGCCGCACTCGGCGTGACGGACGTGGGGGAGAACCGCCACCAGGAAGCGCAGGCGAAGGCCGCCGAACTGGCGGACCTCGGCCTGACCTGGCACTTCGTCGGGCAGCTGCAGTCGAAGAAGGCCCGGCAGGCCCGGCGGTACGCCCACGTCGTGCAGTCGCTCGACCGTGGCTCCGTCGTCGACGCGTTCGCCCCGACCGAGGCCGAGCCGGAGCCGTCGGTCATCGACGGCTTCGTGCAGGTCAACCTCACCGACGACCCCGGCCGTGGCGGGGTGCAGCCGGACGACGTCGAGGCGATGGTGACCCGTGTGCTGGCCACCGGGACCATCCGACTGCGGGGTGTGATGGCGGTCGCGCCCCTGAACGAGGAGCCCCGAGCCGCCTTCGCCCGACTCCGCTCGATCTCCGAACGGGTCGTGTCGCTCGAGCCCGGCGCCACCGACATCTCGGCCGGCATGAGCGGGGACTACGCCGAGGCGATCCTCGAGGGCGCGACACACCTGCGGATCGGCACCGCAATCACGGGAAACCGGCCGCCCGCACCCTAGCCTCGTTGCAGGGCACCACGAGCACGAACCCCGGAGGAACCATGGCCAACCCGCTGAAGAAGACGATGGTCTACCTCGGCCTCGCCGATGAGGAACTCGACTACGAGGACGAGCAGCAGGCCGAGCCCGCGCGCCAGCAGGCAGCCCCTGCTCGCCAGGCCGCAGCGGCTGCTCCAGCGCCCGCCGAACCGCAGGAAGCCCCTGCCGCGGCAGCAGCCCCGGCGGCCGCTCCCGCAGCGGCGCCGGCTCCCACCAAGACGCACACCCACCAGCGCGGCGCCCAGGTCACTCCGCTCCGCCGCTCGCACACGACCGCACAGAAGGCGACCCCGGTCCAGGAAATGAACGAGATCCTCACCGTCCACCCGCGCGAGTACAAGGACGCCCAGTCCATCGCCGAGAGCTTCCGCGACGGCATCCCCGTCATCATCAACCTCTCGCAGATGACCGAGGGTGACGCCCGACGCATGATCGACTTCGCCTCCGGGCTGTCGCTCGGCCTGTTCGGCAAGATCGAGCGCGTCACGAACAAGGTCTTCCTCCTGTCGCCGGCCCACGTCGCAGTGAGCGGTGAGCCCGCTGAGGTAGAGTCCGACATCGAGGCGAACTTCTTCGCCCAGTCCTGAGCCGTACCCGGCACACCCGCCCCTGAGCGTCGTCTGACGACGCTCGCCCGAGACGAGCGAGCCCCATCGTGTCCGTGATCCTAGGGATCATCTCCCTCGCGTTGCTCCTGTACTTCTTCGTGATGTGGGGGCGCTTCGCGCTCGACCTCGTGCAGAGCTTCAACCGTTCCTGGCGGCCGCGCGGGGGCATGCTCGTGGTGTCCGAGTTCGTCTACACGGTCACGGATCCGCCCATCCGAGCGGTGCGACGGGTCCTCCCGCCGCTCCGACTCGGGCCGGTGGCGCTCGACTTCGGCTGGACGATCGTGATGCTCGTCGTCATCATCGCCCGGTTCGTCGTCGCCGCTCTGGCACGCGGTATCTGAGCGGACTCCCGTCCGCGACACGCGCCACGCCCGGCGCAGGTCACGGTTCCGCCCCATCGTCGGTGTACGGTGGTCGGGATCGATGCCCGCTCCGGTGGCGCATCCGCACCGCACGGTACGACTGGTAGATTCGGTCGCACCGCACGCGGTTCCACACGTTCAGCAGTTCTATTGAGGTGACGGCAATGGCTTTGACGCCGGAAGACGTAGTCAACAAGCGGTTCCAGCCGACGAAGTTCCGCGAGGGCTACGACCAGGACGAGGTCGACGACTTCCTCGACGAGGTCGTGGTCGAGCTCCGTCGCCTGACCGCGGAGAACGACGAGCTCCGCCAGCGCCTGCAGGCGGCTGAGTCGGCCCCGCAGCCGGCGCAGGCCGAGCAGCCCGCTCCCGCGGCCGAGCCGGAGCCCACCCCGGCCCCGGTCGAGGCAGCACCGGAGCCCGCTCCGGTCGCCGCGGCGGCACCGGCCACGACGGTCCCCGCCGACGAGGACACCGAGGGCACCACGAACCTCCTGACCCTGGCGCGTCGTCTCCACGAGGAGCACGTCCGCGAGGGCATCGAGAAGCGCGACGCGCTCATCGCCGAGGGCACGGCCCAGGCGGCTCGCCTGGTCTCCGAGGCCGAGGCGAAGCAGCGCCAGATCATCGCCGACACCGAGAACACGAACCGTCAGCGTGTCGCGGTGCTCGAGCAGGAGCAGCGCCAGCTCGAGGGCAAGATCGACGAGCTCCGGACCTTCGAGCGCGACTACCGTGCGCAGCTCAAGAGCTACATCCAGGGGCAGCTCTCCGAGCTCGACACCTCGGGCGAGCAGTCCGGTCTCACCCCGGCGCCGGCTTCGGCGCAGGGCTTCGGCAACTGACGTTGTCGCGACCAGCATCACGAGCGAAGGTCAGTGTCCGCGCGATCGCGGCACTGGCCTTCGCCGCTGTCGTGGTGGTGGCGTTCGACCAGGTCGCCAAGACGCTGGTCGTCGCGAACCTGCCCTACGGCACTCCCGTCCCGGTCCTCGGCGGGGCGTTGCAGTTCCTGTACGTCCGGAACCCGGGGGCCGCGTTCTCGTTCGCGGTGAACATGACCTGGGTGTTCTCGGTCATCTCGGCCGCGGTCGTCGTCGCGATCATCGTGTACTCGCGTCGCATCCGGTCGATGTGGTGGGCCATCGTGCTCGGCATGCTGCTCGGCGGCGCGCTGGGCAACCTGCTCGACCGGCTCTTCCGTGAGCCGGGCTTCGGTCGTGGCCACGTCGTCGACTTCATCTCGACGCCGTGGATGATGCCGGCGATCTACAACGTCGCCGACTCCTTCATCTGCATCAGCATGGTGGTCTTCGTGCTGCTGGTGATCCTCGGGGTGAACCTCGACGGCACCCGCACGCTCTCGGCCAAGCGCCAGGCGCAGCTCGACGCGGCGCAGCCGGTCGACGCGGCGCAGCCCCTCGACGGTGGGGCCGCGTTCTCGTCGGCTGATGCGGCTCTCGACGAGCCGACCCGCGCCTCCAGGCCGGAGGACCGCGACCGTCGCGACACGCTGGGCCACGACGCCACGTGAGCGAATCGCGTTCTCTTCCCGTGCCCGACGGGCTCGCCGGTGAGCGCGTCGACGCCGCCATCGCGAAGCTCCTCGGCTTCAGCCGGTCGTTCGCGGCCGACGTCGTCGCGGCCGGTGGCGTCCGCGTCGACGGCGTCCCCGTCGACAAGTCGGACCGGCTGCACGCCGACTCCTGGCTCGAGGTCGAGTGGACCCCGAAGGAGCCGCCGCGCATCGTGCCGGCGGCCGTGCCGGGCATGACGATCGTGCACGACGACGAGGACATCGTCGTCGTTGACAAGCCCGTCGGTGTCGCTGCGCACCCCTCGCCGGGGTGGGACGGTCCGACCGTGCCCGGGGGCCTCGCCGCCGCCGGGTTCACGATCGCGACGTCGGGTGCCGCCGAACGTGCCGGGATCGTGCACCGCCTCGACGTCGGGACCTCGGGCCTGATGGTCGTCGCGAAGACCGAGCTGGCGTACACGCACCTGAAGCGGGCGTTCAAGGAGCGCACGGTCGAGAAGGTCTACCACGCACTCGCGCAGGGCCACCCCGACCCGACCTCGGGCACGATCGACGCCCCCATCGGGCGGCACCCGTCGAGCGACTGGAAGTTCGCGGTCACGTCGGAGGGCAAGCCGAGCGTCACCCACTACGAGACGCTCGAGGCCTTCCGCGCCGCCACCCTGCTCGAGGTGCACCTGGAGACCGGGCGCACCCACCAGATCCGGGTGCACATGGCTGCCACACGCCACCCGCTCGTCGGGGACACGATGTACGGCGCCGACCCGGTGCTGGCGACCGAGCTCGGGCTGACGCGCCAGTGGCTCGACGCCGTCCGGCTCGGCTTCGACCACCCCCGCACGGGCGAGTGGGTGTCCTTCGAGGCGCAGTACCCGGACGACCTGCAGGCAGCGCTGGAGCAGATCCGGAGTGCGTCGCTCTGACGCGCCCGGGAGCTTGCGCCGAGTGGTCGCGAACTGTCGGCTGGGAGGCCGTCAGACGACGCTTTCTGCGCCCGCGGCGGAGCGCGTGCGGCGTGTCCTGCCGTCTCGGCGGGGCGCCTCGCGCGTGTCGTGACGCGGTTCCAGTCTGGAGGCGCGCTGCGGCCCCGCGCCGAGCCTCCCGTCCGGCACGCCCGGGCCGTTGCGCCGAGAGGTCACGAACTGTCGGCTGCGGCGCCGCCAGGCGACGCTTTGTGTGCCCTCGGCGGAGCGCGTGCGGCGTGTCCTGCTCTCTCGGCGGCGCGCCCCGCGCGTGTGGCGACCCGGAGCCGGCCTGGAGGCGCGGTGCGGGTCCGCCACGAGCCTCCCGTCCGCCGTGCCCGGGCCGTTGCGCCGAGGGGTCACGAACTGTCGGCTGCGGCGCCGCCAGGCGACGCTTTGTGTGCCCGCGGGGGAGCGCGTGCGGCGTGTCCTGCTCTCTCGGCGGGGCGCCCCGCGCGTGTCCAGACCGACGCGCCCGGGTGCCTGCGCCGAGGGGACATGAACTGTCGGCTGCGGCGCCGCCAGGCGACGCTTTCTGCGCCCTCGGCGGGGCGCCCCGCGGGGGTCGCGACCCGGTGCCGGTCTGGAGGCGCGCTGCGCGCCCGCCCCGAGCCTCCCGTCCGACGCGCCCGGGCGCCTGCGCCGAGGGGTCATGAACTGTCGGCTGGGGCGCCGCCGGGCGACGCTTTCTGCCCCCGCGAGGGAGTGGGTGCGGCGTGTCCTGCCCCTTCAGCGGGCGCCCCGCGCGCGTCGCGACCCGATGCCGGCCTGGAGGCACGGTGCGGCCCCGCCCCGCGCCTCCTGTCCACCCCGACGCGCGCGGGAATGTGGGCGGCCGCGGTTAGGCTGTTCCCACCCCGCAGCACACCGTACGAACCGGAGGTTCCGTGTCGGATTCCGACTCCTTCGTCCACCTGCACGTGCACAGCGAGTACTCGATGCTCGACGGTGCCGCCAGGCTCTCCGACCTCGTGGCGGAGACCGCCGCGCAGGGGATGCCCGCCGTGGCGGTGACCGACCACGGCAACATGTTCGGCGCCTTCGAGTTCTGGAAGGCCGCCAAGGCCGGTGGCGTCAAACCGATCATCGGGACCGAGGCGTACATCACGCCCCGCACGCACCGCTCGGACAAGACCCGTGTGCGCTGGGGTGACGGCGGGGGCGACGATGTGTCCGGCGCCGGCTCGTACACGCACATGACGATGTTCGCCGAGAACACCACGGGCATGCACAACCTGTTCCGGCTGTCGTCCAAGGCGTCGCTCGAGGGCTACTACTTCAAGCCCCGCATGGACATCGAGCTCCTGCAGGAGTACCACGAGGGCATCATCGCCACCACGGGCTGCCCCTCGGGGGAGATCCAGACGCGCCTGCGGCTCGGCCAGTACGACGAAGCGGTGCAGGCCGCCGCCGACTACCGCGACATCTTCGGCAAGGAGAACTACTTCGCCGAGGTCATGGACCACGGCCTCGAGATCGAACGCCGGATCATGAGCGACCTGATCCGCCTGGCGAAGGACCTCGACATCCCGCTGGTCGGCACCAACGACCTGCACTACACGCACGCCCACGACGCCAAGTCGCACGCGGCACTGCTCTGCGTGCAGTCCGGCTCGACCCTGAACGACCCCAACCGCTTCAAGTTCGACGCCGACGAGTTCTACCTGAAGACCCCGGCGCAGATGCGGCACGTCTTCCGGGACAACCTCGAGGCCTGCGACAACACGCTGCTCATCGCGGAACGCTGCAACGTCGAGTTCGACACCTCGGCCAACTACATGCCGAAGTTCCCGGTGCCCGAGGGCGAGACCGAGCACTCCTGGTTCGAGAAAGAGGTCGCGAAGGGGCTGGACTACCGGTACCCGGACGGCATCTCGAAAGAGGTGCAGGACCGCGCCGACTACGAGGTCGGCATCATCAACCAGATGGGGTTCCCGGGCTACTTCCTGGTGGTCGCGGACTTCATCAACTGGTCCAAGAACAACGGCATCCGCGTCGGTCCGGGTCGTGGCTCCGGTGCCGGCTCGATGGTCGCGTACGCGATGCGCATCACCGACCTCGACCCCATCCGGCACGGCCTGATCTTCGAGCGGTTCCTCAACCCGGACCGCGTCTCGATGCCCGACTTCGACGTCGACTTCGACGACCGGCGCCGCGGTGAGGCGATCAAGTACGTCACCGAGAAGTACGGGTCGGAGCGCGTCGCGCAGATCGTCACGTACGGCACGATCAAGGCGAAGCAGGCGCTGAAGGACTCCTCGCGCGTCCTCGGGTTCCCGTTCGGCATGGGCGAGAAGCTCACCAAGGCCATGCCGCCGCCCGTGATGGGCAAGGACATCCCGCTCACCGGGATCTTCGACAAGGACCACCCGCGCTACAAGGAAGCCGTCGACGTCCGCACCGTGGTCGAGACCGACCCCGAGGCGAAGACCGTCTTCGACACCGCACTCGGGCTCGAGGGGCTGAAGCGCCAGTGGGGCGTGCACGCGGCCGGCGTCATCATGTCGAGCGATCCGCTCATCGACATCATCCCGATCATGAAGCGGGAGCAGGACGGCCAGATCGTCACGCAGTTCGACTACCCGGCAGCAGAGTCGCTCGGCCTGATCAAGATGGACTTCCTGGGGCTCCGCAACCTCACGATCATCAGTGACGCCCTCGACAACATCAAGACGAACCGTGGGACCGAGCTCGACCTCGAGAACATGGGGCTCGAGGACCCCGAGGCGTACGCGCTCCTGCAGCGCGGTGACACCCTCGGCGTGTTCCAGCTCGACGGCGGGCCGATGCGTGGCCTGCTGCGGCTGATGAAGCCCGACAACTTCGAGGACATCTCCGCGCTCATCGCCCTGTACCGCCCGGGGCCCATGGGTGCGAACTCGCACACGAACTACGCGCTCCGCAAGAACGGCGAGCAGCCGATCACGCCGATCCACCCGGAGCTCGAGGAGCCCCTCAAGGACATCATCGGCACGACCTACGGCCTGATCATCTACCAGGAGCAGGTCATGGCCATCGCGCAGAAGGTCGCCGGGTTCTCCCTCGGCCAGGCGGACATCCTCCGCCGCGCGATGGGCAAGAAGAAGAAGTCCGAGCTCGACAAGCAGTACGCGGGCTTCCAGCAGGGCATGAAGGACAACGGGTACTCCGACGCGGCGATCAAGACGCTGTGGGACATCCTGCTGCCCTTCTCCGACTACGCGTTCAACAAGGCGCACTCGGCGGCCTACGGTGTGGTGTCCTTCTGGACCGCGTACCTCAAGGCGCACTACCCGGCCGAGTACATGGCGGCGCTGCTGACGAGCGTCGGCGACGCCCGGGACAAGCTCGCGCTCTACCTGAACGAGTGCCGCCGCATGGGCATCAAGGTGATGCCGCCGGACGTCAACGAGTCGATCGGCTTCTTCGCCGCAGTCGGCGACGACATCCGCTTCGGCATGGGTGCCATCCGCAACGTCGGGTTCAACGTCGTCGACGACATCGTCAAGGCGCGGACCGAGAAGGGCGCCTTCGAGTCGTTCCACGACTTCCTGCGCAAGATCCCGATCTCGTCGGCGAACAAGCGCACGGTCGAGTCGCTCATCAAGGCCGGTGCCTTCGACGAGTTCGGCGACACCCGCCGAGCCCTGGTGGAGATCCACGAGGGCGCGGTCGAGGGCGCGGTGAAGGTCAAGCGCGACGAGGCCCACGGCAACGTCGGGTTCGACTTCGACTCGCTCTTCGCCGAGGCAGCCGAGGACGCCCCGAGCGCCGCGGTGTCCCAGGTGCCGGACCGTCCGGAGTGGTCCAAGCGCGACAAGCTGGCGTTCGAGCGGGACATGCTCGGGCTCTACGTGTCCGACCACCCGCTCGCCGGGCTCGAGATCGAGCTCGCGAAGCACCAGTCGATCACCATCGCCGACCTGCTCACCGCCGACGACTCGATCGAGGGCGAGACGGTGACCGTCGCCGGCCTGCTGACGAGCGTGCAGCACCGGGTGGCGAAGACGAGCGGCAACCCGTACGGCATCGTCGACATCGAGGACTTCGGCGGCCAGATCGGCGTGATGTTCCTGGGCAAGACGTACCAGGAGTTCGGCCCGTCCCTGGTGCCCGACTCGATCGTCGTCCTGCGCGGCCGCGTCAACGTCCGCGACGACGGCAAGGCCCTGCACGCGGTGAGCATGTTCCAGCCGAACGTCGGCGACGCGATGGGCTCCGGCCCGCTCACCCTGTCGCTGCCGGAACGCCAGGCCACGACGACCACGGTGACGGAACTCGCCGCCGTGCTCGGGCGCCACCAGGGTGACACCGAGGTCCGGCTGAAGCTGCTCAAGGACGACGTCGCGCGCACGTTCGAGCTGCCGTTCCCGGTGAACCTGACCCCCGACCTGTTCGGCGAGCTGAAGAGCCTGCTCGGACCTCGCTGCCTGGTGTAGGAGCGTCGACCATGGCCGGTCACCGGATCTTCGGGACGCCCGTCGCGGACGTCTACGGGCACTACCTGGCGAAGGTGGAGCGGAAGGGCCACACGAAGGCGGAGCTCGACACCGTCATCGAGTGGTTGACCGGTTTCGACGACCGGGCGCTCGCGCAGCACCTGGCCGACCGGACCACGTTCGAGGACTTCTTCGCCGGCGCGCACCTCAACCCGAACGCCCCGCTCATCACCGGGGTGATCTGCGGGGTGCGGATCGAGGAGCTCGACGACCCGCTCATGCGGCAGATCCGGTACCTCGACAAGCTCGTCGACGAGGTCGCCAAGGGCCGGCCGATGGCGAAGATCCTCCGGACCGCGTGACCGACGGCCAGCCGGCACCACCGGATCCCGGAGTGCTCGCCGCGTTCGGTGCGGGAACAGCCACACCGGTGCCACTCGTGGGCGGCCGCGGCCGCTCCTGGCGGGCGGGCGACATCGTCCTCCGGCCCCACGACGGTGCGCTCGTGACGGACTGGCGCGCTGCGGTGCTCGCGGACCTGGGCCACACGTCGGCGTTCCGGACTCCGAGACCGGTGCCCACTCGCGCCGGTGCCTGGCGGTGCGGGGAGTGGGAGGCGTGGGAGTTCGTCGCCGGGGCAGCTGACGAGACCCGTGTCGACGACGTCATCCGAGCGGGTCGGGCCTTCCACCGCGCAGTCGCCGGCGTCGGGTGCCCCGCGTTCCTCCGGACGGCCGACCCCGAGACCGACGACCCGTGGCGTCGCGCCGACCGCATGGCCTGGGGCGAGGCACCACTGCCGACCGACCCGACCCTCGATCGCCTGGCCGCGGCGTTCCGTCCCGTCCACGCGCCGGCGCAGTTGGTCCACGGGGACCTGCTCGGCAACGTCCTGTTCGCGGAGGGACTCGCCCCCGCGATCATCGACTGGCCACCGTACTGGCGTCCGGCCGGCACGGGAGCCGCGATCGCCGCAGTCGACGCGGTCTGTTGGCACGGCGTGTCCGTCGACCGCCTCGACGATCTCGGCGAGGGCGAACACCAGTGGCGGCAGTTGCTCCTGCGTGCCCTCGTGTTCCGGATCGCCACGCTGCACCTGCTCGGTGCGTTCGACGGGGCCAGCGTCGCGCGACACCGCGCGGTCGTCGACGCACTCGCGTGACGGACGGGAGGCCCATGGCGGCGCCGCCACGGGCCTCCCGTCCGCTCGTCGGTCGTCGCTCAGGCGCCGCGGCCGGCGATCGCGCGGAGGCGGGCGACGATGCGCGGGTTGCGCGCACCGAACGTGAGCGCGGCGAGGCGTCGGGCCGACACCGTCGCGCGGTGCACCAGGAGCCCGGTCGCTTCGGCGATGTCCGAAACCGCGTGCCAGCGAGCACGCAGGGACGCCGGGTCGATCTCGTTCGCGGCGGCTGTGCGGACGAGCCGGACGAGGGCGTCCCCGTCGCGCCAGCTCGTACTCTGGTTCTCGAAGCGGCGCAGGATGCGGTCGATCGCCGACGCACGGTGGTTCGCGACCGCGTGTGACCACCGGACGTCCTGCGACACGGGGTCGACGAGGATCCAGCGGGGAGCGTTGGCGTTGAGCGCGGAGAGCTGCGCGAACGTGGTCAGGGCGCCGAGGGCGACCGCGACGTCGAAGATCTGCCGTGGCCTGCCCCCGACGGCGATCGCAGCGCCCGGGAACGCCTCACGGGCGTCTCGGATCTGCGACTTCGCGACGATGACCGTGACGACGACGTCATCCGGCGCTGCAGCGAGGGTGCTGCGGGTCCGGGCGATGACCTCGTGGGTCAGGTCGGCCGGGAGGTGCAGCGCCACGCGGACGACGTCGTCGTCGGGCAGGAACGCATCGGCGAACACGTCGACGGCGTCACGGTACCGGGCGAGGAAGAGCGCGATCGCGCCGCCGTAGAAGGGGTAGCGCTCGAGCAGGATCCGCTCGTGCTCGAGCCGGAGCGAGGGACCGCGATCCCCGCTGAAGCTCGTCGAGCCCGTGTGCAGGACCAACGCGCGGTTCGCCAACACCGAGGTGAAGCCGTGCTCGTTGATCCGCAGGCAGAAGTCGTTCTCCTCGCCGTAGCCGGGGGAGAAGACGTCGTCGAACAACCCGAAGCGGTCGACCATCTCGCGCCGGATGAGGAAGCAGAAGCCCATCGCCACCGGGGAGACCGTGTGCCGCGGGAGCAGGTACTTCGTCCGGCCGTGCAGCTCGCGGGTGCGGCGCGGTGCGAGGCTCGCGCGCGGGTTCCGCCGCGCGTAGGGGAAGGACGCGATGGTGGCGTTGTCGCTCCTCGCGCACACGACGCCGATCGAGTCGTCCGAGGCCAGGACCGCGGTCATCTCGTCCAGGAACCCCGGCATCGGGACGGTGTCGCTGTTGAGGAGCAGGACGTCGTTGCCCGTGCGGTCGAGCTCGAGGACCGCCCGGTTGCAGTTGCCGACGAAGCCGAGGTTGCGGCTGTTGCGGGTGTACTCGAACCCCTTGTGGTCACCGACGAGCTCGAGCACCCGGGCCTCGATCGCGTCGACGCGGGGGCCCATGTCGTTCGCCAGGAGCACGCGGTCGACGGCGAAGTCCACCGTCTCGAGCAGTGCCTCGATGCAGCGCTCGAGACCGGGGAGATCGTCGTAGATCGGGACCACGATCGTGACCGGACGACGGTCGCGCGTCATCGCCGAGCCAGCTTCCGGACGACGACGCCCGGCCGGGCGAGGAGTCGACCGACGGCCCCGGAGCGGGATCGCACGCGGCTCGCGAGGAGTCCGACGGCGGCTCTGGCGCTCGTCGCACCGAGCGAGGCGTACGCGCCGGGCAGCTCGAACCAGTAGCGCGCCGCCTGGGGGAGCCGGTAGCCCTCGGTGCCGACCAGCGCGACCAAGCGTGCGATGGCCGCCGCGTTGTCGTGGCCCGAACCCGTGACGGTGACGAGGCGTTCCGGTGCAGCCGCACCGTGCCTCCTGGCCGTGTCCGGGTCGGCCGCGTACGCCGCGAGGGCGTCGGCGAGGGCGTTCGTGTCGTCGGCCTCGACCAACGCGCCGGTCACGCCGGGCTCCACGAGTTCCGCGCTGCCGCCTTGGTGCGTGGCGACGACGGCCCTGCCGAGCGCCATGTACTCGGCGGTGGTGCGACCGAAGGCCTCGATGGTGGAGGGCGTGACGCAGACGTCGGCCGCCTGGATGAAGGGCGCGGGCGTGTGCTGCTCGCCAGCGAAGACGACGTGCTCGGCGACACCGAGCGCGCGGGCGCGGTCGGTGAGCCGCTGGTCCTCACCCGGTTGCTTCCAGCTCCCGACGAAACAGACGCTCGCGGTCACGCCTCGTCGGCGCAGCGCGCCGAGCGCGTCGACGACGCGGTGCTGACCCTTGGACTCCTCGACGCGGCCGAGGACCGTGATCCGGAGGCCGGGTTCTGCCTGCGGGAAGGGGGTGACGGCAGGCATGTCGTCCTTCGTCGCCAGGAGTCGGCTCGTGTCGACCGTCGGGTACGCGACGGAGAGCTTGTCGGCGGGGATGTACTGCGCCAAGTGCTCGCGCATCGCCTCGGAGTTGGTCACGACGGCGCCGGACAGCAGGCCGATGTCGCCGAGGACGCCCGCACGGCCCGTCTGGAACTGCAGGCCGTGGTCGAGGTCGCCGTACTCACGGACGAACCACGCCTGCGGGATCCCGAGGACCGCGGCGGCGAACGACGCCCACGGGGCGACGAGTGTGTTGGTGACGACGAGGTCCGGGCGCTCGCGCTCGTACTTCCGGATGATCGCGTTCACGGCGGCGTAGTCGACGGTCGCGAAGGCGGCGCGTTCGGCAGCCGGTGCGGGCTGTGGACTCGGCAGGGCCCAGCCGCGGAACCGCAGCGCGTCGTACGACCAGCCACGCTCGTCGAGGGCATCGATGAACTTGCCGCGCGGGGCCTTGGTGATGAAGGTCGGCGTCATGGCCGGGTCCTGCGCCTGCCAGTCCTCCACGAAGCGGATGAGTGACCGTTCCGCCCCGCCGAGGTTCACCGGCGCGGTGGAGTGGTTGGCGAAGCTGACGATCACCCACCAACCCTACTCAGGTTTCACCAGGTGTTCGTCTCCGCGGCACCCGCAGCGGACATGCGTCACCGAGTCGAACGTGGCAAGTGCAACCTTTGTGCGAGAATGTCTCGTCCCCGAATCCCTGTGAGGAGCGCTGCGTTGCGCCCCGGAGGAGCCTGCACCCGAAGCATGACGTACCTGAACGAGCTCATGTCGTCGCGGGAACTCCTGGCGAACCTCACCGCCCGCGAGGTCAAGGGCAAGTACCGCCGCACGGTCTTCGGGCAACTGTGGTCCCTGATCAACCCGCTCGCGACGATGCTGATCTACACGATCGTGTACTCGTTCATCTTCCGGGCGCGACTCGAGGTCGGCGACCCCAGCGGGCTCAACATCTACCCGCTCTGGCTCATGTGCGGGCTGCTGCCGTGGATCTTCGCGCGCAACGTCATCAACTCCGGCATGACGTCGATCGTCGCCAACGGCTCGCTGATCAAGAAGGTGTACTTCCCGCGGATGACGCTGCCGCTCGCGGCCGTCGGGTCCTTCGGGTTCACGTGGCTGGTGGAGATGGGGGTGCTGCTCATCGCGCTCGCGATCGCCGGGTCGAACTTCTGGCTCTACCTGCCGCTGATCGCCCTGACGATGGTGTTCCTCGCCATGTTCTCCGCCGGCCTCGGGCTGATCCTGTCGATCATCAACGTGCACTTCCGCGACATGCAGCACCTGGTCGGCATCGCACTGCAGATGTGGATGTACCTGTCGCCGATCATCTACCCGCTCTCGCTCGTCGAGGACGCCGCCAACAAGGCCGGACATCCGTGGATCATCCACGTCTACAAGCTCAACCCGATCGAGCGGTTCTCCGAGGTCTTCCGGAACCTCATGTACGACAACCGCCTCCCGAACTGGACCGACCTGGTCGCGTGTGCCATCGCCGGGTGCGCCTCGCTCGCGATCGGCTACGTCGTGTTCTCCCGCAACGAGAAGAAGCTGGCTGAACTCCTGTGAACGACTCCGCCGTCTCCGTCGAACACGTCTCCAAGCGCTTCCGCATGTACCACGAGCGCAACGACTCGCTGAAGAGCATGGTCATGCGCGGGAAGAAGTCCGTGCACGAGGACTTCTGGGCGCTGAAGGACGTGTCGTTCGAGGTCCCGCATGGATCGACCTTCGGCCTCATCGGCAAGAACGGGTCCGGCAAGTCGACGCTGCTGAAGTGCCTCGCCAAGATCCTCTGGCCGGAAGAGGGCTCGATCACCGCGCGTGGCAAGCAGGCGTCGCTGCTCGAGGTCGGCTCTGGGTTCCACCCGGAGCTCTCCGGTCGCGAGAACGTGTTCCTGAACGGCTCGATCCTCGGGATGAGCCGCAAGGAAGTGGCGCGGAAGTTCGACGACATCGTGTCGTTCTCCGGTGTGGGCAACTTCATCGATCAGCCGGTGAAGAACTACTCGTCCGGCATGTACGTGCGACTCGGGTTCTCCGTCGCCGTTGCGGTCACGCCGGACATCCTGGTCGTGGACGAAGTGCTGGCCGTCGGCGACGCGACGTTCCGCAAGCGCTGCCAGACGAAGTTCAAGGAGATGAAGGACGAGGGCCGCACGGTCATCCTCGTCTCGCACTCCATGGGGACCGTCAAGGACATGTGCGACCAGGTCGCCTGGCTCAACGAGGGCGAGCTGAAGATGATCGGCCCGACCAAGAAGGTCGTGTCGGCGTACGAGGCGACCGTCTGAGCGTGCTCCTGCGCTGCGCCTAGGCTGGAACCGTGCAAACGGATGTTGAGGAGCTGTCGGCCTACTCGGACGACCGCGGGAACCGTATCGAGTACGTCGGCCCGAAACGGGGGAACGTCAAGATCACGTTCCGCGGGTCGAACAACGTCGTGCGGGTCCACCGACGTGCGCGTCTCGGGCGGATCGTGGTGAGCATGGACTGCGACAACGGTCTGCTCGACATCGCGGAGAACCACGGTGCGCCAGCGTTCGTCGCGAACATCAGGATCGGGCAGGACTCGTCCGTGCTCGTCGGCGCCAACGCATCCACCACCGCCAACTGCGTGATCTCGGCGACGGAGGGGACGACCGTGCGGATCGGCGACGACGTCATGATCGCTTCGCACGTCCAGATCCGGGCGGACGACGCGCACCCGATCTTCGACGTCCGCACCGGAGCGCGGGTCAACGTGTCGAGGTCGATCGACATCGGTGACCACGTCTGGCTCGCACTCGGCGTCACGGTCCTCGGCGGTACCACCGTCGGGCGCGGCTCCGTGATCGGGACCGGGTCGATCGTGACGGGCCGGGTCCCCAATAACTGCATCGCCGTCGGGACGCCGGCACGGGTCGTGCGGCGCGACGTCGCCTGGGAGCGGCCGCACCTTTCGCTGAAGGAGCCCTTCTACAAGCCGGACGCGTCGACGGTCGAGCGTTCGCCGTTCTGGGAGCTCACCGAAGCCGACGACTGATCCTCGGCGGGCAGCGCGGCCTCGGGCTCGGCTGGTCGTGGCGCGCCCGTCAACCACTCCATCATCTGGATGACGCGTTCCGAATTGCGCCCGTCCCGCGTGACGAAGGTCCGTCGCGCCCGTTCCCGGAACGTGTCCGACGGGCGGAACCCGGCCTCTGCGATCCGTTCGACAGCGCCTTCCACCTCCCGGACGGACCCGGTGACCTCGCCGAACCCGGCTTCGTCGTAGTCGAAGTACCCGCGACGACCACTGTGCGAGCCGCCGAAGAACTCGCGGAGGTCGAAGTGGAAGTACACCACCGGGACGTCGATGAAGGCGGCGTCGAAGGCCAGCGACGAGAAGTCGGTCACGAACGCGGCACTCCGCGCGAGGACGTCCTGCACACCGTCGACGGCGAAGTCGAGGATTTCCACGTCGTCGGGCAGGTGGAAGTCGGTCAGGTACGGACGGAGGAGCGGGTGCGGCATGAGCGCGAGGCGCTTCCCGGTCCGCTTCGCGAGTGCGCGGAGCTCCGGCGACGACATGAGCGCCGTGTACTCCTTGGCGAAACGGCTCTCCATGAACCGGTCGTCACGCTCCCACGCTCCGGATCCTGCGACCTGCGCCCCGACGAGGTAGTGACGCCAGGTGGGCATGACGAGGATGAGGTCGCGCTCAGTTTCCTGCTTCGCCCGGCTCTTCTCGAGGAGCGCGTCGAAGCGGGGCAGCCCGGTCAGGACGACCTCGTGCTGGGAGAAGATCCACTGCCCGTGGCCCGCGATCGCGTCCCGCTCCTGCGGGGTCGAGACCACGAACAGGTCGGGTCGCTTCGAGTTGAGCCACCGCGACAGGTCGTAGTTGATCACGCCGTGCTGCAGGAAGGTGAAGTGGAACCGCGGCTGCCCGAACTTCGACGCGGGCAGGGGCTTGGTGACGAAGTCCGCGATGTGCGACGACGCGACGTGCTCGGCGTGGAGCATCAGTTGCACCCACTCGAGCGACCGGAATGCGATCATCCGGAACCCCTCGCGCTGCAGGCGGTCCCAGTCCTTGGAATCCCGGTTGAGCACGAAGTAGGCGTTGATGTCCGGACGGTGCCGTCGAACGTACCGGTAGGCGTGTTCCGCGTTGTCGTTCGCGTCCGTGTCCCGATCGATGAACACCCACGCGCCCTGGAACCGTTCGCGTGCGCGTCGCGTGCGGGCCAGCGTCGGTGCCAGGGCGTTCCGGAGTGCGGTCTTCTGCAGGGAGTTCCGGGTCTTGATCGCACGCTCGCGCACCGCTCGCCAGACGTGCTGCTTGTTGGTCAGCTCCACCTCGTTGGGATCGACCACGCGTCGGCGCTGCGCCAGGATCTGCGGTTCGAGCTGGCGGCGGGTCAGGGTTGCGTAGTGGTTCGGCACTTCACCCCGGGCGAAGACGACCTGCTGTCCGTCCACGTGCATCTCGGTGACGTGGCCCCGGGGGATCCAGATCACGCGTCGGCGAACCAGCGGCCGACCGTAGAAGACGAAGTCCTGGACGGTCTCGAACTCGGGGACGACCTCGTGTCCGTCGACAGCGATCTGTTCCGCCGGGATCTCGCCGGTGAACCAGTACTGGAGCTGCACGAGTTGGTGGGCCTCATCGACCTGAGCGAGGTTGACGGTGTTCGGGCGGTCCGGTTCGTCCCGGTACCCGACGAGCATCGCCCGCCGCACCGCGAACTCCACGGGCAGCAGGTCGAAGGAGCGCACCGCTTCCGGACCGACCCGCTGCAGGACCGCAGCCGCCAGCTCGTGGAACTCGTCGAACGCATCAGCGGGGGCGAGGGCCGAGGGCGACCGGATCGCACGCTCGCGCCGGAAGTACCCGACCAGGTCGTAGAGGACGGTGTTCGCCACCCAACGATCGATGCGTCCGCTCGCCGACGCCTCGTCGAGGAGCCCGAGGTGACCGTGACGGAGCACGTCGGTGTACTTCCGTCGGTCCTCGTGGCTGGTCTGCATGGTGGAGCTGCCATCGCCGCGCTGACGGTAGCGGTACTTGGCCGAGGCCATCAGACCGATCCGGTGCAGTCCGTTGCGGAGCAGGTAGCGCGCGACGAAGTGGGCGTCCTCGAACGTGGGTCGGACACGACCGTCGAACCGGAGACCCGCCGCCTCGACGAGGTCACGACGCATGAACGCCGCGTTCACGCCGGTCTGCACGATGGGGTCCAACCGCATGTCGACGATGCGCGATCCCTTCTCGAAGCGCTTGCGGGACGGGTGCCCGTCCGTCACGCCGCCGTCGTCGTCCAGGAGGAGCTGATGGGCCGCGAGGAGCGCGACATCGTCCGACGCGTGCAACTCGATGAACTTCGCGACCTCTTCGAAGTACCGTTCCTCCAGCTCGTCGTCGGCGTCGACGAAGGTGACCCACTGCCCGGTGGCACGGGTCAATCCGGTGTTCCGTGCGTCGGCGATCCAGGCGTTGTCCTGGTGGATCACGGTCACGTCGGCTCCAGCGGACCTGGCCCAGTCGTCGAGGAGCGACCCCGTCGAGTCGGTCGACCCGTCATCGACGAACACGAACTGCACACGGTCGTGGTCGAACGTCTGCCCTTCGAACGACCGCAGGAGCGTCGGGAGGTACCGTTCCACGTCGAGTGCCGCCACGACGACTGAGATGAGCGGTGTGGTCCGGATCGCTGAGTCCATCGGTTGATCGGCTCCCTGTCGTCGTGATGCACGTGCTGCGATAGTTTAGGGCTGAAGTCGAGGTTGGCTCGTCGCGCACTGCGCAACCCGAACGTGATGAACTCCAGGAGAAGTGCTGTGGGCGGACCCCTTCCCCTGCTGTCGGTCGTCGTGCCGGTCGGCAGCGTCGGCCCGTGGTTCGACGTCGCGCTGGAGGCGCTCCGGTCGCAGAGCCACCGTCGGCTCGAGATCATCCTCGTGCTCGACGGGCTCAGCTCCGGGGTGACGGAGTCCGTCCGGTCGCTCGCCACCGAAGACCCGCGCATCGTCGTGCTCGAGATCGGGGAACGTGGCGGAGCCGGCAACGCCAGGAACACCGGGCTGCGCGTCGCGACCGGCGACTTCGTCGTGTTCGCGGACGCCGACGACCTCGTGCCGCCCGCTGCCTACGAACGGCTCCTCGCCGTGTTCGCCGAGTCCGGTCCGGTGCTCGTCAGCGGCAGGGCTGAGCAGTTCACCGGGGACGGGCGCGAGTCGACCTACTGGACGACGGACGACGCACTCTGGACGACCGGGGGGACCGGCCTCCGACTCTCGGACACGCCGCAGCTGGCCTTCGACCACACACCCTGGAACAAGGTCTTCAACCGCAGGTGGTTGCTCGAGTCCGGCGTCGAGTTCCCGACCGGCACCACCTGCGAGGACGTTTCCTGGTGGGCGCGGCTCGCGGTGGGAGCGAGGGTCGACGTGCTGCCCGAGGTGGTGTACAGCCACCGGCGACACGACGAGTCGGTGACGTCGGGCATCGGCCGGGGCGACGACCTGGACGACTGGGTCGAACAGACCCGTGCAGCAGTCGAGACGTACGCGGCACACGGGGCGGATGGGGCGACGGCGGCTTTCGGACGGCGGCTGATCCGCCGAGAGGCGTGGACGCGGGTCCGCGGGATCGGCGTGCTCGACCCGGCCGGCGCCCGCCTGCTCGCCGATTTCGTGCGGTGGATCGGCACCTGGGTCGACGAGACCGAGTTCGACGACCTCAGCGCCTACCCCGGCGCCGCCTACGCCCTGCTCCGGGCGAAGGAGCCGGGACTCGCGGCCGAGCTCGTCGAGACGTTCGACCGCCCGGCAGAGGACGTCGTCCTGCGGTGGGGCAGTCTCGCCGCCGAGTGCGAGCGGGCCCTCGGTCCCGACACGGAGCGCGGCGCTGACCTGTGGCGCGAACGCCTGTTCCGGCCGGTCGTCGATGCCGCACAGCGTGGCGATCCGCTCCCTGTCCGTCCAGAGCTCGTCGCGGCGTTCTGGGACGAGTTCGTCGGCCGTGGGCTGGACGAGCACGAACAGGTCGTGCTGTCCGCGTTGCGGGACGGAGCAGTGGACGACGTCGTGTTCCTCCGACGCAATCGTCGCGTCCGTGCGACCGCCGACCGACACCGTGGTGGTCTCCGGATCAGCATGACGGGTCTCGAGCACCCGGCACCGGGGAGTGTCGTGCTCGAGCGCGACGGAACCCGGACGGCAGTGCACCGGGGCGTGCTGTCATCGGACACGGTCGTGTCGTCGGCGAGGCCTCGGCCGGGTGACAGGTGGAGCGTCGAGTTCACGCTGCGCGACGGGCGGATCCACCGTGTCGAGGTGGCCGTCGCACCGTCGGCACTGCGCCGCGTCGCCGCCGTGCTCAGGACGAGGAGTCGGCCGTGAGCGCACAGCTCTCCGTCGTTATGCCGGTGCACGACGTCGCGCCGTGGATCGAGGAGCAGCTCGACTGTGTCCTGCGGCAGGATGTCGACCTCGAGGTGATCGTCATCGACGACCGGTCCACCGACGAGACGGTCGCGATCGTGGAGCGGATCGCGTCCGGCGACCCCCGTGTGCGACTGCACCGATCCCGAGCAGCGGGGGGAGGCGCCGCCCGCAACCAGGGGATCGACCTCGCGCAGGGCGAGTACCTGGTGTTCGCCGACGGTGATGACCTGGTACCTGACGGGGCGTACCGGGCGCTCATCGACGCAGCCGAGCGCAGCGACGCCGTGATCGCGCTCGGCCGGCACCTCAAGTTCAGCTCCGGGTCGACCTGGGAGCCCATGTCGAGTTGGTACGACGTCCTGACCGAGTCGGTGACGGACCTCCAGGCCATGCCGAGGCTCTTGGCGAACCGCGCATGCTGGAACCGGGTCTTCCGCACCGACTTCCTGCGCGCGTCGGGCGTCCGGTTCCCGAACGCCCCGCGCTCCAACGACATCGTGCCGATGGTCCGCGCGTTCCTCGCCGCGGACCGTGTCGCGGTGGTGCCGGAGGTCGTCTACCTCTACCGCGAGCGTCCGGGAGCCTCGTCCATGACCGCGAGGGCGTCGGGCATCGATGGCGTGCTGAGCTACTTCGATCAGGAGATCGAGGTGGCATCACTGCTCGCCGACGCCGCCCCGGAGGTCCGCCGCGCGCACGCCGAGGTCGTCCTCGACGCCGACGGGTACGTCCACCTCGAACGGTTCCTCCGCAGCCAGCCGGATGCGAACGACCTGCACCGGGTCATCGGAGCGGTGCACGATCTGCTCGCGGTCGTGCCGACCGCCGATCGTCAGGCGCTCCGTGCCGAGCGACGAGCGCTCTGGTTCGCGGTGGCCAACGGAGCGGGGGAGATCGCCGTGCGCCTCGCGTCTGCGCTGCACGACGCGCGCGACGACCGCGACGTGCCGCCGGTGCTGCTCCGCGCCTGGGTGGACGTGATCCGCTCGGTCGGTGTGCTCGGAGAGGAAGCGGTCTTCGCACTCGGTCGCGGATCCCTCGTGAACGACGGGCCGTTGGTCCTGCTGGCGAACCGCGCGGAGCACACCGACGTGTCGGTGCTCGGATCCGCCGTCACGGACCTGGGTCCGCTGACGGCAGGGGTCGAAGGGAACTCCGAACTCCTGCGCGCGATGGCGGGTGCCGTCCACGGGCAGGACCCGCTCGCAGTGCAGCTGGTCTCGACGGTGCGGCACCTCGCACCGCTCGTCGTCGACGAGGCGCACCCGGACGCCGGCGGCCTGACCTTGAGCGGACCAGTGGCCGGGACGGTGCCTGACGGGGTCTCCCTCGACATGGTCCTGACCGCAACCCCGACCGAGAACGCCACTCTGACCGGAGCCGGGGCAGCGGGTACCCAGGCCGTCCTCCGGGTCGATCACCGCTCGTCCCGCTGGTCGCTGCGCCTGGAGAACGGCGACATCGCCACCGGCAGACACCGTGCCGTGGTCCGGATCTCGTTCCGTGGTCTCGGGCTCGACTTCCCGGTCGTGACCGCGAGGATGCCGCTCCCGCCCGTTCCGAGCGGCGTGCAACTGCAGCCCCTGGCCGACCGTGCGGACGGCTGGCGGTTCCTCGTCGACCGTCGGGTGCCGAGCGGGCACTTCGCCCGACGGCTCCTGCGCGCAGCGCGCGCCAGGCTCAGGAACTGAGGCCGGCGAGTTCGTCGGCCGGGTCCCCGGCGGTCAGGGCATCGCCGATGACCATGCGGTCGAGGTCTGCCATGAAGTCCTGGAAGAACGGTCGGCCGAAGTGCCAGGGCGAGATGCCGTAGGGGTGCGCGCCGTCGGAGTGGTACGAACGGTCGCGGTTGTCGATGGTACGGAGGTCGTGGCGGGCGGCGATCGAACGGTAGAGCGAGTCGTACCGGTCGTTCTCCCGCAGCAGCCGCTTGTACAGGTCGTCCCGTTTCTGGTCTCCGCGGTACTTCACGAACTCCAGGTCGCCGGTGCTCGTCCGGTAGTACGAGCTGTACCGGAAGCAGTTCAACACCAGGGTCGTCTCCGGGAGCGCCTGTCGCTGCCATGCCACGAGCTCGTCGACGGCCTGCTCGAGGAGCGGCACGTACTCGGCGCTCGCGTTCGCCATGTGCAGGGTCGTGAACCCCTCACCCGCCGCGAAGAAGTCCGTCTTCCGGAAGCTGTTCGGGTTGTTCGTGATGGTCGCGTCGCCGATCCGCGCGAGCCCGTACCGGACGTCGGAGTAGAGGTCGAACAGCAGGTAGTCGGGCGCGAACGACTCGAGTTCTGCGCGGTCCGACTTGGCGATGTCGCGCGCCATCGTGCGCGCCCCGTGCTCGTTGACCTTGTCACCCGGCTGGATCCGTTGCGCGATGTCCGGAGCGACGGGCGCCGACAGGAAGCTCACGAGACCGGTCTGCCACGCGAGCGGACCGAGGTCGTAGACGTCCTTGTAGTGCGGGTTGTTCCGCGTGATGAACGCTTCTCGCGTGACGCACGAGCCGATGATGGCCACCTTGATCCGTGACACCGAGTTCTCCGTTCGATCGAGCATGAGCCAGCAACAAAGCTTGATTATGCCTCAGGGTGCGTTGCGGTCCGCGTCGGCAGGCCAGCCGTCGTGTGCCGCAGGAGCGCCTCGTACCGGCGGGAGACCGCGAACGGCGCGAGCCGGGCCGTGAACCCGAGTGCGGCACCGCGTTCCGGCAACGGCTCCGACAGCACCCGGGCGAGCGCGCCGGCATCACCGGGTTCGAACCACCGGACCCAGGCTTCACCGCCGAAGTCGCTCCGGAGGTGCGCTTCGTCGGGCAGCACGACCGGCACGCCGAAGGTCGCGGCGAGGTGGAGGCTGCCGGAGTTCAGGACGCGCCGGTACGGCAGCACCGCGACGTCCGCGGCGTCGAACCAGCGCTTGACCTCGGCGTCGGCCACGTAGTCGTGGTGACGGACGGTGCGGAGCCCTTCGGGCAGGAGCCGATCGATGGTCGCTTCGTCCTCGGCCGACGTCCTCCCGGCGAGCAGGAGGACGAACCGGTCGGCGGCGGACGCCTGCTGCAGGGCCTCGATCAGGACGTCGACTCCCTTGTACGGACGGATCTGTCCGAAGAAGAGCACGGCGACGTCGTCGTCATCGAGTCCGAAACGTGCTCGTGCCTCCGTCCGGGACCCGTTGCCGTCGTAGATGCCGCGGTAGCTCGGGTGGGGGAGGTGTGCGACCGTTCGCCCGGAGAGGTCGTAGAACGGTGCCACCACGTCGTTCGTGCGGGAGTTCATGACGTGCACCGTGTCCGCGGTCGCGGCCAAGTAGCGGTTCAGCGCTATCTCGTGCTCCTCGTGCCGGACGTCGTGTGCGAGCGCGTTGTGGATCGTCCAGACGACTCGGGCACCGCGTGCCCGCGCTCCGTCGACCGAGGCCCGGAACCGAGCGAGTCGGGCAACGGCCTCGGCGGCGTCGTCCGCACGCTGCACGATCGGAGCTGTCCAGTGCACGTGCACGACGTCTCCGGTGCCGAGGGAGCTCAGGTCGTGCTCGAAACGCTCGAGCCTCGCGGACTCGAGGACGTCCCACCCCGAGGCTCGTGGAGCCAGGAGCATGAGGTTCAGGTAGGGGTTGTCGCGGTAGACGGGAAAGACCGCGAGCCGCGGTGGACGGCCGTCGCGAGGACGCGAGTGCGCTGTTGGAGCCACATGGCGATCCTACGAGGGGTCGCCGGTGCTCCGGTCGATAGCATCGAGGGATGTTCAGAGCTCGATCCAAGATCACCACCGATACATCGCTGACCTTCGCCGTGTCGGGTGACTCGGTCACGGCCCGCCCCGAGTCTTGGCGTGACCAGCTCGGCGATCGCCGTCTGCGGCTGGTCGGTGGCTTCGCCGAGGAGGGTGCGACGTCCGAGCGTGCGTTCGGTCAGGTCCGTCGTTCACTGGCCGACGTGCTCGTGGTCATGATCGGCATGAACGACGTCCGGGAGGGCGTGCCCTTCGAGGAGATGACCGCGAACATCGAGAAGATCGTGCGGTTCGCGGAGTGTCAGACACCCCTGATCTGCTTGGTCCCGCCGAACAACCGCACCAACGGCACGGTGAACCAGCGCGCGAACGGGGTCGTGGCGAACCGGCACCTGTTCGACCTCGGATCGCGACGAGGGTGGGTGGTCGCGGATCCGTTCGCCTTCGCCCGGGCCTCCAACAACTCGTGGGGTGGCGGCATGTCCGAGGACGGCGAACACCCCCTCCCGCACGTCTCCGCAGAGGCGGCGGTCCGCATGCGCCTGTTCATCCGGCAGGCAGCGGCGACGATGGGTCTCAACCAGTGAGATGAGGTCGGGGGCGCTCAGTCCAGCGTCGCGACGATGTACTCGGCCTCGTGCAGGACCGAGCAGAACGCCAGCCCCTCGTGGTCGAGCGCATCGCGCTTCCGGATGACCGCGCCGCACACAGCGCACTTGGTCGTGAAGGTCGACCGCATTGCATCCGAGAGGAGCGACATGCGAGCAGCCTGCTCCGGCAAGGTGAACAGCAGGCCGCGTTTGTCTCGGAACCTGGTGAACGTGCCCGAAGAATCCGCCTCAGAGTCGAAACGCGCTCAGCTCCGCGGGCTCGTGGTGTCCGCTCGCCACGCGCGTCGGGAAGCGCTCACAGCGACCGGACGACCTGCCCCGCCTCCGCCACAGCCCCGACCACGACGGCGAAGTCCCCGTCCGCGACGGACTGCCCCTCAGCCAGCCACACGACGTTCCGCGCCCCCGGCTGCGGCACGAACGACGAACCACCCGGCCCCGAAGACGGTGCCCCCACGACCAGCACGGTCACCTCGTCCAACCCGCTGGATCCCCGGTACCAGGACGTCGGCATGTCGACCTGCACCACGTGTCCCGCGGCTTCGAGTGCGATGATCAGTGCGGACACGTCCGCGACGCGCGTGCCGTCGTGCTTGACGGCGACACGGAAGCCTGCAGCCCCCTCCTCCCGGACGATGACCGGTCGCGAGGACCGCACCATCACGCCGTGGCCCTTGGGGAGCCCGGGGGCCACTCCGAGGTAGCGCAGTCCGGCTGCGTCGTACCGGTCGACGGCGTCGGCGTCGGCGTCGGGGTAGCGCCCGCGCCAGCGCTCGTCGAAGACGCGGCGGTTGTCGACCCGGGCGTCGTCCCGGCCCGGCGTGCGACTCTCGTGGTGGACGACGACCGACGACGGGACGACGACGAAGGCGGAGCCCGCCGGTGACGTCGACAGCGCGCGGAGGCACAGGTCCACGTCCTCGAGCCCGTTGGCGTACACGGGGTCGAACCCGTGCCAGCGGATCAGGTCGACGGCACGGAACGCCGCGGCGGCTGCGGTGATCGCCGAGAACCGCGCTGCGCCGGCGGAGCCCGACCCGAACACGCGGTCGGCGTCGTGCCGCGGGTGCTCGCCGAGGAAGTGCCAGGGCAGCACCTTGTCCCCGCCGAACACCGTGCCGGCGGCCTGCACGACGCCGTCCGGGTACACGAGCAGGGGCTGCGCGCCGAGGACCGACGGGTCGTCCAGCGCGCTGACGAGTGGCCGCAGCCAGCCGGTGGTGACCTCGGTGTCGTTGTTGAGCATGACGACGGTGCCGCCCGAGGACCGGGCGAGTCCGAGGTCGCTGCCCAGGGCGAAGTTCCGGTTCCGGTCTTCGCGCTGCAGGACCACCCGGGGTTCGTCACGGAACCAGGCACCGAGGATCGCGGAGACCGATCGCGGAGAGCCGTTGTCGACCAGGACGACCTCGACGCGGTCGCCGTCGTGGTCGGCCGCGCCGAGGACGGCATCGACGGCGCGCCGGGTCATCGTCCAGTCGCGGAACACCGGGACGACGACCGAGACGAGTCCGGTGTCGCGCGTCGGTGCGGCGGACGCCAGGGCGTCCCAGTCGATGCGGTGGCGGGCGAGCGCGACCTCCTGCCACGACGCGGGCTGGGCGGAGGAGACCCGTCGCTGGTCCCGCACGTTGTCGTAGTCGACGCCGATGACGGGCACGTACGCAGGCACCCCGAACCGCTGCCCGATGCGGAGCAGCCACTCCCAGTCGATCCAGCGTCGGAGCGTCTCGTCGAACGGGCCGACCCCTGCGGCGACGTCACGGCGGACCACGAGCGCGTTGAGGTCGATGAAGTTGCCGGCGAGCAGGTCGTCGAGCGTGCCGTCCTCGCCGCGGTACGTCTCGACGGGCGCGGTCCGGTCGTCCGCGTTGTTCGCGCCGACCATCCGCAGACCCGTGTGCACGGCGGGCCCGTCGGTCTCGAGCAGAGCCGCGAGGGCCGCGGTCAGGTGTTCCGGACGCCAGGTGTTGTCGGCGTCGAGGAACGCGACGAAGTCGCCACGCACGGCCGCGAGTCCGGTGTTCCGTGCGGCGCCGGCACCGCCGTTCTCCCGCTCGAGGAGCCGGATGCGCCCGTCTTCGGCAGCGAGCCCGCGCACGACGTCGACGGTGTTGTCGCCGGACCCGTCGTCGACCACGAGGAGTTCCCAGTTCGTGTGCTGCTGCGCTCGCACCGAAGCGATCGCCGCACCGACCACGTCGGCGCGCTGGTACACCGGCATCACGATCGACACGAGCGGTTGCTCCGCGTCGCGCCGCGCGACACCGCGCGGGTACCGGCCGAGGGCCTCGGCGACCTCGGGCCCGTCCCACGTGGACCGGTAGCGTCGCCGGGTGCGGTGCTGCGCACCGGCGAAGGCGCGAGCATCGGCGACGGCTGCGTCGCGTGCGGCGCCCCAGGTGGGAGCGTCGCCACGGCGGCCTGGAGGCACGGGGAGCGTGGTCGCGTCGGTCGCGTTCCGCAGGAAGTGCCGGAGCGCATCGAGCGTGGTCGCCGGGCGGTCGGCTCCCGGCACCGAGGCGGCGTACACGCCTGCGTCGAAGAGCGGCCCGGTCTGGAAGAGCTCGGGCCCCTCCTGGTGCAGGGCGTCGTACCAGGACATCGCGGGGACGGGCTGGTGCTCGCGCATCCACTCGTGCTCGATGAGCGGGTGCAGCGAGAGCCCACGCTGCCCGTCGTTGTGCACGTAGAACGCGACGGCGTCGGCGTCGGTGTCGAACGTCCGTCCGGTCTGTGCCTCGAAGTACGCGCGGTCGAGCACCTCGAACTCGGCGATCCGCCGGGCCCAGCGGTCGAGCCGGTCGGTTACGGTCAGCGGTCGGTCCGGGCCCCGGAAGGGTCGGGCGAGGCGCCGTGCGACGCGGCCGATGCCCTTCGCCTCGGCCATCAGCGGCGCCCCGGCAGTCGTGCGGCGACCTTCGCGATCGCCTGGCCGGTGCGGAAGGACCTGCTCGCGCGCAGGTCGGTGAGCTCCCGGCGCAGGCGCACGACCTCGTCCGCTGCGCTGGCCGCGGCGACGTCGGCGGCCGTGAGGTCGAGGGGGAGCAGTGCCGCCCACCGACGTTCGAGCGCGTCGGCCGTGCCCGCGAGGGGGGCCGTCAGCGCGTCCTCGATGCGTGCACGGGCGTCGGTGACCGCGCCCGGTGCGACGACCACGGCGAAGTGGTCCACGACGGCCGCGAGGGTGTCGGCGCCCGTCCGGTGCGCTCGCGACGACCACGGCACCGCGTTCTGCGCGGCCCGGACGACCACCAGGTGGAGCGCCCGGCGGTTTGCCGTGACGACGTCCGCGGGCGCCGGGTCCACGAGCACGGCGACGGTGACGAGGTCGTCGGGGCTGGGGTCTCCGGTGGTCACGGTCCACGCGGCCGGTGCCGACGTGCCGGCGGGGAGCCGGGCCTCCAGGTCGAAGCCGTCCCCGAAGGCCGCGTCGACCTGGCGGACGAGCGTGTCGGCGTCCTCGACGTGCCGTAGGTCCACGGCGAGCCTCGGGCGCTGCCCCGAGGGGACGAGGACGTCGGCGAACCGCTCGGTCGCCGTCATGCCGTGCCGCTGGTACGCGGCCACTGCGTCCGGCAGGAACGGGTAGCGACCCTCGAGCACGCGCTGGTGTGCGGCGCGCAGGGCGCTGCGGTTGCCGGAGAAGCTCTTGCCGCCGGCGTGCAGGACCAGCGCGCGGTTGGCGATCTTGGCGAGCCAGCCGTGGGCGGCGATCCGGAGGCAGTAGTCGTTCTCCTCGCCGTAACCGGGCGCGAAGGCCTCGTCGAACAGACCGTGCTCGGCGATCAGCTCGCGGCGGGTGAGGAAGCAGAAGCCCATCGCGACGGGCAGGACCTGGGACACCGGGAGCAGCGGTGCGAGCTCGTCCCAGACCCGTCGGGTGCGGTCCTCGGTGCGGGCCGCACCCCGGTTGGTCAGGCGGTAGGGGATGCTCGCGATCGTCGCGTTGTCACTGCGCGCCGTGACGACGCCGGTGCGGTCCTCGTCGAGGACCGCGAGCATCGCGTCGAGGAACCCCGCCGTCGGCACGGCGTCGCTGTTGAGGAGCAGGACGGCCTCGGTGTCGGGCTCGTCGGCACCGCGGTCGAGTTCGTCCACAGCACGGTTGCACGTGCCGACGAACCCGAGGTTGTGGTCGTTCCGCTCGTACCGGAACCCGGGGCGGTCGCCGATCCGGTCGAGCAGCGCCCGCTCGATGGTGTCCGCATCGGGCCCGCAGTCGTTGACGAACAGGGCGCGGTGCCGCTCGGTGTCGAGGTGCTCGAGGAGCCCGTCGACGCACCGCAGCAGGGAGTCGAGGTCGCCGTACACGGGCACGACGACGAGGGTGGAGCGGGTCATCGGGTGGACTCCTCTGCTTCGAGTGCACGTGCGAGGGCGTCGACGGCGGTCTCCAGCGGGCCACCGAGCACTCCCGCGGCCAGGGGCACGTGCCCGGTCGGGCCATCCGCAGCTGCCTGCCGGACGGCGTCGGCGACGGCCAGGCCGAGGGAACGGGCGTCGGCGGGGACCGCCTCGAGGTTCGGGTGCAGGTGCGCCCGGGTGCCGCGGAACTCGTTCGTCACGACGCGTGCGCCGGACACCGCGCCGTCGAACGGCGGGTGGCTCGGGTGCGGGCTGTGCTGGAGCGACAGCACCACGTTCGTCGATGCGATGAACCGGAAGTAGTCGTCCCAGGGCATGGTGCCGTGCGAGACGAGCTTCACGTCGCCTCGGCCCCCGTCCAGCTCGACGTCGCCGTGCTGTTCACCGGCCGAGTGGAACTCGACCCGGATGCCGTCGTCGGCCAGCTCCTGCACCGCGACCCGCAGCGCGGCGACGCCGAGGCGGAACAGGTTCCGGTGCTTGCTCGGACGGCCGTAGAAGAGGATCCGGACCACGTCCTCGTGCTTGCGGGCAGCGGCCACGCGTTCGAGCAGCTCGAGGTCGAGGTGCGGTGCGAAGGTGTGCTCGGAGGGGACGTCGAGGCCCTCGACGTCGGCCAGGTACCGGCGCAGCGGCTCGGAGTTCACGAGCATCCGGAAGCCGGCGCGGTAGGTGGAGGCGGCGACCGCGTACTCGGTCGACCACGGGCTGAAGCCGGGTTCGTAGTCCTGCACCAGGTACACGACGCGGTGCCGGGGGACGACCCCGGCGGTGACGGCGACGTCGATCGGGTGCGCGGTCTTCCAGTGCGTGGCGACCCAGACGTCGTCGCGGCCGAACTCGGTGTCCAGGACGTCCTCGCGCCGGACCACGCGGACGCCGGGGCGTCCGTCGACGCGCGACTCCGGGAACCGGTCGGCGACGAGCGCCTCGGCTGCGGCGGCACTGTTGCCGGGTGTCGTCCACCGGACCATGACGACCCGGACCCGCCGGCCGAGCCGGTCGCCGAGCGCGAGGGCGACGGCGAGGGCGGTCTGCACCCCGGCGAAGGCGGCACCCTCGCGGAGTTCGTCGACCACGAGCACCACCTCGGGATCGCGGTCCACGGTGCGGATGCCGGCGAGCGACAGGCTCGTCTCCACCAGGCCGTCGAACGGGCGCGCGGCCAGCGGCGCACGATCGCGTTCCCGCCGAGCCACACCGACGTCGACCCGGGACACCGTCCGGCCGAGTCGCTCACGGACGTCGTTGCGGTAGTGGCCGTCGCGTGCGTACCGCTCGTTCACCCGGACGAGGTCGCTCACGAGGCGCCGTGCCTTCTCGAAGTTCATCAGCCCTCACGTTACTGGGCGTCGGCGTTCGGCTCGGTAGGATCGGACCCCTCATGATGCAGCGAATCGACCTCCGCGGCGGCCTCCCCGCCCGTGCCGAACTCCTCCGACTCATGCCCCGCGCCGCGGGTGACGTGTCGCACGCGGTCGACGCCGCGCGCGAGTTGATCGAGGACGTCCGACACCGTGGGGCCGCGGCCCTGCACGACCAGGCCGAGCGCTTCGACGGCGGGGCTCCCGCGGACGTCCGGGTCCCCGCTGCCGAGATCACCGCCGCCGTGGCGGGGCTCACCCCCGAGGTCCGAGCCGCACTCGACGAGGCCATCCGCCGCGTCCGGGCCGCGAGTGCCGCGCAGATCCCCGCCCCGTCCGTGACGACCCTGGCCGACGGCGCCGAGGTCCACCAGCGCTGGCAGCCGATGCGCCGCGTGGGGCTCTACGTGCCCGGTGGCAAGGCCGTCTACCCGTCCAGCGTCGTGATGAACGTCGTCGCGGCCCAGGTCGCGGGCGTGCCCTCGATCGCCCTCGTGTCGCCGCCGCAGCGCGACCACGGCGGCGCGGTGCACCCGACGATCCTCGCGGCGGCGGGGCTGCTCGGCATCGACGAGGTCTACGCGATGGGCGGCGCCGGAGCCGTCGGCGCGCTGGCGTACGGCGTCGCCGAGATCGACCTCGAGCCGGTCGACCTGGTCACGGGGCCGGGCAACAACTACGTCGCCGCCGCCAAGCGCCTGGTGCGCGGGGTGGTGGGCATCGACTCCGAGGCCGGGGCGACCGAGATCCTCGTGATCGCGGACGACACTGCCGACGCCGGGTTCGTGGCCGCCGACCTCATCAGCCAGGCCGAGCACGACGAGCAGGCCGGCAGCGTGCTGGTGACGACGTCCGCGGCGTTCGCCGACGCGGTGGAAGCCGCCATCCCGGAACGCACGGCGGTGCTCGGGACGGCTGCGCGCCTCCAGACCGCCCTGGACGGACCGCAGTCCGCGATCGTCCTGGTGGACTCGCTGACCGACGCCGCGACGGTGAGCAACGCCTACGGGCCGGAGCACCTCGAGATTCAGACGGTCGACGACGACGCCGTGCTGGCCGACATCGACGCCGCCGGCGCGGTGTTCGTCGGGCCGAGCACGCCGGTGAGCCTGGGGGACTACCTGGCCGGGTCGAACCACGTGCTGCCGACCGGCGGTCAGGCCCGGTTCGGGTCCGGGCTGTCCGCGTCGACGTTCCTGCGACCCCAGCAGATCGTCCGGTACACGCCCGAGGCCCTGGCCGAGGTCGCGCCGCACATCGTCGCCCTGTCCACCGAGGAGCAGCTCCCCGCGCACGGGGCCGCCGTGACGGAGCGCACGAACCGATAGCCTGGGGAACGACATGTTCTGCCCCTTCTGCCGCCACCCGGACTCCCGCGTCGTCGACTCACGGACGAGCGACGACGGAACCTCCATCCGCCGCCGTCGACAGTGCCCCAACTGCGGTCGACGGTTCTCGACCACCGAGACCGCATCGCTCAACGTCGTGAAACGCAACGGTGTCACCGAGCCGTTCAGCCGCGACAAGATCGTCTCCGGCGTCCGCAAGGCGTGCCAGGGGCGCCCGGTCACCGACGGTGACCTGGCCGTGCTCGCGCAGCGCGTCGAGGAGACCGTGCGGTCCTCCGGATCCAGCCAGATCGACGCGAACGACATCGGCCTCGCGATCCTCGCACCCCTCCGGGAGCTCGACGAGGTCGCCTACCTGCGGTTCGCGAGCGTCTACCAGGCGTTCGACTCGCTCGAGGACTTCGAGGACGCCATCGGCCAGCTCCGCCGCGACCACCACGGGGCATCCGACACGGCCGCCGGGTCGTCCACACCGTCCGGCACGCGCGCGTGAGCGGCATCGCCGAACGGATCGTGCGCGGCGGCTACCGCGTCGTGTTCCGTTCCGTGTTCGCGAACATGGACCCCGAGCGCGCCCACCACCTGGCGTTCGCCGTCATCGCGGGGCTGCCCCGCGTGCCGTTCCTGAGCGGCGTCGTCGAGCGGTACTGCCGTCCCGCGGCGGCCGACGGCATCACCACGATGGGCATCCACTTCCCGTCGCGCTTCGGTCTGGCGGCCGGGTTCGACAAGGACGCCCGCGGCATCGCCGGTCTCGGCCTGCTCGGCTTCGGCCACGTCGAGGTCGGCACCATCACCGCCAAGCCGCAGCCCGGCAACGAGCGCCCGCGCCTGTTCCGGCTGATCGGCGACCGTGCCCTGATCAACCGCATGGGCTTCAACAACCACGGCGCCGCAGCGGCCGCCCGACGCCTCGAGCGCGCCCGCCGCAACCCCGGCCGACCGGTCATCGGCGTGAACATCGGCAAGAGCCGGGTGGTCTCCGTCGAGGACGCCATCGACGACTACCTCGAGTCCACCCGCCGGCTCGCGACGTTCGCGGACTACCTGGCGGTCAACGTCAGCTCGCCGAACACGCCCGGTCTGCGCGGGCTGCAGGAACTCGACCAGCTCCGACCGCTGCTGTCCGCGGTGCGTGACGCCGCCGGCCGGACGCCGGTGCTCGTCAAGATCGCGCCGGACCTGACCGACGAGCAGATCGACGCGATCGCGGGCCTCGCGGTCGAGCTCGGGCTGTCCGGGGTGATCGCGAACAACACGACGATCTCCCGCGACGGGCTGACCGCCGATCCGTCCGACGTCGAGGCGATGGGCGCCGGGGGACTCTCCGGTGCGCCGGTCGCCGCCCGCTCCCTCGAGGTGCTGCGTCGCGTCCGCGCCGCGGTGCCCGCCGACTTCTGCGTCATCGCCGTCGGTGGTGTGACCACCGAGCAGGACGTGCAGGACCGCATCGACGCCGGCGCGACGCTCGTGCAGGGCTACACGGCGTTCCTCTACGAGGGGCCGACCTGGGCCGCGCGCATCAACCGGCTGCGCCGTCGGCGGCTGCGTCGCGCCGCGCGGTAGACACGACCACCTGACGGGCTGGAGGCCCGTGGCGACACCGCCACGGGCCTCCAGTCCGTCTTGGGGGCGCGCCTGCGCCATCGGGTGAGCAGAACACGCCGTGGCTCGCCAGTCGACCCGTCGTGTTCTGCTCACTCGATCGCCGATGCGGAGCGTGGGAGCGGGGAACAAGGGAATGGGAACGACGAAGCGCCGCCCGGCAGGCCGGGCGGCGCTTCGTCGTGTGCGTAGAGCTAGAGGGTGGGGTACTGCCCACGCCGGACCTGGGGCTTCGGCAGCCGCAGGAAGCGCAGCTGCCACGCCCGCGTGAGGATGTAGAGGAACGTGCCGCGCTGGAACTCGCCGAACTTGTTGGTGAGCTTGCGGCGGAGCGACAGCCACAGCACCACGCAGTCGATGATGAACAGCGCCACGAACGCCCACACCAGCAGGAGCGAGTAGGAGGCGATGACGGTCTGCGCGGCCGCGAACCCGACGATGAGGAACAGCACGAGCACGGGCATCATGACCTCGCCGACGTTCCAGCGGGCGTCGATCCAGTCGCGGACGAAGCGTCGCTGCTCACCACGGTCCTTCGCCGGCAGGTAGCGCTCCTCGCCGTTGGCCATGCCGACCCGGGCACGCTCGCGCTCCGAGTTGAGGCGGGCACGGGCGGCCTTCTTGTCGACCGGCGTGTTGCCGACGAGGGGGCGGCGGTTCGCTGCCTCTCGCTCGCGGCGGGACGGCGTGGGGCGGCCCTTGCCCTGCTCGAGGAGCTCGGCCTCGGTCGGGTTGACGGTCGTGTTGGTCTTGGGGGCTGCCTTCGCCACGGTGCGTTCCTAACGGCGGTGTGCGTGCGGGATCTCCTCTAGATTACCGGGCATGACCGACAGCGAACAGCACAGCCCCGCGACCGACCCCGCGCTCCTCGACGCCCTGCGCGAACACGTGCAGGGTGCACTGCCCACGACGATCGCCGACCTGTCCGCGCTGGTGCGCCTGCCGTCGGTGTCCTGGTCGGCCTTCGACCCGGCGAACGTGCGCGCGAGTGCCGAGGCCGTCGCGGACCTCGCCCGGTCGACCGGGGTCTTCGGGGCGGACGACGTCCGGATCGTGCGGTCGGCGGTGTCCGGCTCGACGGCCGACGTCGCCGAGGCCGACGCGGAGGCCGAGCTCGGCCAGCCCGCGGTGCTCGCGGTGCGCCCGGCGCGGAACGGCAAGCCGACGGTGATGCTCTACGCCCACCACGACGTGCAGCCGCAGGGCGACGAGGCCCTGTGGGAGACGCCGCCGTTCGAGCCGACCCTCCGCGGTGACCGCCTGTACGGCCGCGGTGCCTCGGACGACAAGGCCGGCGTGATGACGCACATCGCGTCGCTCCGCGCGGTGCACGCCCAGTTCGGTGACGACCTCGACCTCGGGATCGTGCTCTTCGTCGAGGGCGAGGAGGAGTTCGGCTCCCGCTCGTTCCGCACGTTCCTGCGCGAGCAGAAGGAGCACCTCGCCGCCGACGTCATCGTCGTGGCGGACAGCGACAACTGGTCCACCGAGGTCCCGTCGATCACGGTCTCCCTGCGCGGCAACGTCACCTTCAAGCTCACCCTCACCACGCTCGAGCACGCCAGCCACAGCGGCATGTTCGGGGGAGCGGCCCCGGATGCGATGATCCCCATGGTGCGGCTGCTCGCCTCGCTGCACGACGCCGACGGTTCGGTCGCCGTCGAGGGGCTGTCCTCGTACGAGGCCGACGTGCCGGAGCGCACCGAGGACGAACTCGCCGTCGACGCCGCGCTCGTGCCCGGTGTCCGCCCGATCGGCACCGGCGCCGTGCTGTCCCGCATGTGGTTCCAGCCGTCGATCACGGTGACCGGCATGGACGTGCCGAGCGTCGCGAACGCCTCGAACACCCTGCTGCCCACGGTCTCGGCACGGGTCTCGGTCCGCGTCGCCCCCGGCCAGGACGCCCGGCAGGCGTCCGCGGCCGTCGAGCGACACCTGCGCGAGCACGTCCCGTTCGGCGCACGGATGGAGATCACCGAGCCGGACAGCGGCGACGGGTTCCTCGTCGACACCGCCGGCTGGGCCGTCCAGGAGGCCCGCACGGCCATGCGCGAGGGCTGGGGTGCCGAGGCGGTCGAGCAGGGCATCGGCGGATCGATCCCGTTCGTTTCCGACCTCGCCGCGGAGTTCCCGGACGCGCAGATCCTGGTCACCGGCGTCGAGGACCCGGACACCCGCGCGCACAGCCCGAACGAGTCGCAGCACCTCGGCGTCCTGCACCGTGCCATCGCGTCGGAGACGATCCTGCTCGCCAGGCTCGCGACGCGCAGCTGAGGGTGCTTACAATCGACGCCAGGCGCGGTGACCAGCACCGCCCGGAGGGAGACGCGCGATGAGCGACACCATCACCGAAGCACCGGCGACCGAAACGCAGTCGCACGGCGTCCTCCTGAGCGACGCCGCTGCCGGCAAGGTGGCGAGCCTGCTCGAGCAGGAGGGCCGCGACGACCTGCGCCTGCGCCTCGCCGTCCAGCCCGGCGGCTGCTCGGGCCTGATCTACCAGCTCTACTTCGACGAGCGCCTGCTCGACGGTGACGTCACCGCCGAGTTCGACGGGGTCGAGGTCGTCGTCGACAAGATGAGCGTCCCGTACCTCGACGGCGCGACGATCGACTTCGAGGACACGATCCAGAAGCAGGGCTTCACGATCGACAACCCGAACGCGCAGGGCAGCTGCGCCTGCGGTGACAGCTTCCACTGATCGCCAGCGATCCGACACGCGAGCGGGGAGCGACCGGAAGGGTCGTTCCCCGCTCGCGTTCGTGTGACCGGACGTGGCCCGCCGGGGCGCGGTGTGACCGGGCGAAATCGTGCCCGCAGACGTGCGGATCGAGGCCAGAACCGTGTCGTGTGTGCGCGAGCGGTACCGAGCTGCGAGTAAGCTAGGAGTGTTCCAATCAAGCTGGGAGCCAGCCATGCGCCGCCTTCGTGCGGCACGCCGTCGGACTCGACGGGCTGACCTCCGAAGCTCACGTCTTTTGCGAGAGGTAACAGTGCGTTCGAATCGCCGTATACGTTGGGCGGCCGTCCCGGTGGCCGTCGGTCTGGTCATCGCACTGGCTGGCTGCACGCAGCAGCAGATGAACGGATGGCTCCCCGGCACGGAGGAGACGAAGAACGTCACCAACCACACGAGCCGCATCGTCGGCCTGTGGACCACCAGCTGGGTCGTTCTCCTCGCCGTCGGTCTCATCGTCTGGGGCCTGATCATCTGGGCCGCGATCGTCTACCGCCGCCGGAAGGGCCAGACCGGCCTGCCCGTGCAGATGCGGTACAACATGCCGCTCGAGATCTTCTACACGATCGTGCCGCTGATCCTCGTGCTCGGCTTCTTCGCCTTCACTGCGAAGGACCAGGCCGCGATCGAGAAGCCCTTCGCCGACCCCGACGCCACCGTGCACGTGTACGGCAAGCGCTGGGCGTGGGACTTCAACTACATCAACAAGGACAACCCCGAAGAGAGCGTCTACTACCAGGGCATCCAGGCCCAGGAAGAAGAGAACGCCAACGGGGCGATCGACGAGTCGCAGCTGCCGACCCTCTACCTGCCGAAGGGCAAGAAGGTCGCGATCGAGCTCTCCTCGCGCGACGTCGACCACTCCTTCTGGGTCATCGACTTCCTCTACAAGAAGGACATGCTCCCGGGCAAGACCAACTGGGAGTACTTCATCCCGGAGAAGCTCGGCACGTACCAGGGCAAGTGCGCGGAGCTCTGCGGTGAGTACCACTCGCTGATGCTCTTCCAGGTGAAGGTCGTCACGCCGGCGCAGTACCAGGACTACCTCGACACCCTGAAGGACCAGGGCAAGGTCGGTCTGCTCGGTGACGAGTACAACACCAACACCAACGAACCGAACAACAAGGCGCCGGTCGAGGCGTCCAGCGAGAACAAGTAGGGGCTCGTCAGATGACAACGTCACTCGTCGGCCAACCGACCCAGACCTCGTCGCCGGACTTCCAGGCGTCGAAGGTGGGTCGGAAGGGCAACATCGTCGTCCGGTGGATCACCTCCACCGACCACAAGACCATCGGGTACATGTACCTGATCGCGTCGTTCATCTTCTTCCTGCTCGCAGGTGTGATGGCCCTCGTGATCCGTGCCCAGCTCTTCGAACCCGGCCTGCACGTGGTCGCGACGAAGGAGCAGTACAACCAGCTGTTCACGATGCACGGCACGATCATGCTGCTGATGTTCGCGACGCCGCTGTTCTCGGGCTTCGCGAACGCGATCATGCCGCTCCAGATCGGTGCGCCGGACGTCGCCTTCCCGCGACTCAACGGCTTCGCCTTCTGGCTCTACCTGTTCGGCTCGCTCATCGCGGTCGGCGGCTTCCTCACCCCGCAGGGTGCTGCCTCGTTCGGGTGGTTCGCCTACGCGCCACTGAGTGACACGACGTTCACACCAGGGCTCGGCGGCACACTCTGGGTCTTCGGGCTCGGCATGACCGGCTTCTCGACGATCCTCGGCGCGGTGAACTTCATCACGACGATCATCACGATGCGTGCCCCGGGTCTGACCATGTTCCGCATGTCGATCTTCACGTGGAACACCCTCGTGACGGCGCTCCTCGTCCTGATGGCCTTCCCGGTCCTCGCGACGGCGCTCTTCGGCCTCGGGCTCGACCGCGTGTTCGACGCACAGATCTTCAACCCGGCCAACGGCGGGGCCCTGCTCTGGCAGCACCTGTTCTGGTTCTTCGGGCACCCCGAGGTCTACATCATCGCGCTGCCGTTCTTCGGCATCGTCTCCGAGGTCTTCCCGGTGTTCAGCCGCAAGCCGATCTTCGGGTACAAGACCCTGGTCTACGCGACCATCTCCATCGCGGCCCTCTCGGTCACGGTGTGGGCGCACCACATGTACGTCACCGGCGGAGTCCTGCTCCCGTGGTTCTCGCTCATGACGATGCTCATCGCGGTCCCGACCGGCGTGAAGATCTTCAACTGGGTCGGCACGATGTGGCGCGGTTCGGTCACGTTCGAGACGCCGCTGCTCTGGGCCCTCGGCTTCCTGATCACCTTCACCTTCGGTGGTCTGACCGGTGTCATCCTGGCGTCGCCCCCGCTCGACTTCCACGTGTCCGACTCGTACTTCGTCGTCGCGCACTTCCACTACGTGGTCTTCGGAACCGTCGTCTTCGCGATGTTCTCCGGCTTCTACTTCTGGTGGCCGAAGTGGACCGGCAAGATGCTCAACGAGCGTCTCGGCAAGATCCACTTCTGGCTCCTGTTCATCGGGTTCCACACCACGTTCCTCATCCAGCACTGGCTGGGCGTCATCGGCATGCCGCGTCGCTACGCGACCTACCTGCCGAACGACGGCTTCACCTGGATGAACCAGCTGTCGACGATCGGTTCGATGATCCTCGCGATCTCGTTCCTGCCGTTCATCTTCAACGTCTACGTGACCGCCCGGAACGCACCGAAGGTCGCCGTGAACGACCCGTGGGGCTACGGCCGCTCGCTCGAGTGGGCGACCTCCTGCCCGCCGCCGCGCCACAACTTCACGTCGATCCCGCGTATCCGTTCGGAGTCCCCGGCCTTCGACCTGAACCACCCCGAGGCCGGTGTGCCGATCGGTGTGGGTCCCGCGAAGGACGCCCCCGATGCCCCGACCTACGACGCCGCGAAGGGCGAGGTGAAGTAACGCCATGCGCGCGAACACCAACCTGTTCTGGATCCTCTTCGGGTTCTTCATCCTGGCGGACGCCGCCTACACCACGTGGGCGATGATCTACTACGGCGAGCCCGAGTGGGTGGGCACCGTCGCGATCGGCCTGACCGGCCTGATGTCGGCGTTCATCGCCTTCTACCTCGGCAAGGTCATGTCGTCCCAGGGCGGGGTCCTGCCCGAGGACCGTCCCGACGCCAACATCGAGGACGGCGACGCCGAGCTCGGGCACTTCAGCCCGTGGTCCTGGTGGCCCATCCTGCTGGCCGCCGCGGTCGCCGTGTGCTTCCTCGGCGTGGCCGCCGGCCTGTGGATCGTCCCGATCGGGCTCGTCCTCGTGGCGATCACCCTGGTCGGCTGGGTCTACGAGTACTACCGCGGCAACTTCGGGCACTGACCCGGCGCTGCAGCGCACCTGACACTTCGGGCGGCACCAGTACGGTGCCGCCCGAAGTGCGTCCAGGAGACGAACTCCGGTCCCGATCCGGAACAAACGGGCCCGCCCGCGACTTGACTGGAGCGGACCTCCCACCACAGCGAAAGGAGTCACCTCAGGTGACCGACAAGCGCACCCTCATCATCTTCGGCGCGACGGGCGACCTCGCCTCCCGCCTGCTCCTGCCGGGCCTCGGCACGTTCCTGCAGAGCGGCCGTGCCGTCCCCGTGCAGCTGATCGGCACGGGCCGCAGTGAGCGCAGCCCCGAGAAGTGGAAGGACATCGTCACGCAGTCCTTCGCGTCGCAGGACGTCAAGGGGCCGGAGGTCGACGCGACCATCGAGTCGACGCAGTTCATCCAGGGCGACCCCACCGATCCGAAGCACCTCGAGGCGCTCCTGGCCGCGGCCGACTCCGAGCCGATCCTGTACTTCGCGCTCCCGCCGCAGATCGCCTCCGACATCTGCGAGGCGCTCGAGCACGTCGAGCTCCCCGAGGGCACGACCCTCGCCTTCGAGAAGCCCTTCGGCACCGACGTCGCCAGCGCCCAGGCCCTCAACGAGACGGTGCTCAAGCTCGTCCCCGAGGACCGCGTGCACCGCACCGACCACTTCCTCGGCCGCACCACGGTGCTGAACATCATCGGTCTGCGCTTCGCGAACCGCCTGTTCGAGCCCATCTGGAACGCCGAGAACATCGAGAAGGTCGACATCTTCTACGACGAGACCCTCGGGCTCGAGAACCGCGCCCAGTACTACGACGAGGCCGGCGCGATGGTCGACATGATCCAGTCGCACCTGCTGCAGATCCTCGGCATCGTGACGATGGACGCCCCGGCGGACATCGACGCGGTCGAGTTCCGCTCGTCCCTGGCCCGGGTGCTCCGTTCGACCCAGCTCAAGGGCGGCGACCCGAAGATCGCGTCGCGTCGCGCCGTCTACACGGCCGGCACGATCGACGGCAAGGAGCTGCCGTCGTACCAGGACGAGGACGGCGTCGACAAGTCGCGGAGCACCGAGACGCTCGCCGAGATCTCGGTCGAGGTCGACACGGCTCGCTGGAAGGGCGTTCCGTTCACGCTGCGGTCCGGCAAGGCACTCGGCAACAGCCGGAAGGAGGTGCTGATCACCTTCAAGCCGGTCACGCGTCTGCCCTCCGGTCTGAGCGGTCGCCCGAAGGCGGACACGCTCCGCATCGTCCTGAACCCGGACGAGATCGAGCTGTCGGTGTCGGCCAACGGCGGTGGCAACCCGTTCGAGATGGGCCAGGTCACCCTGTCGTCGTCGTTCAGCGACGGCGAGCTCACCCCGTACGGCGAGGTCCTGAACGGGATCTTCCACGACGACCCGCTGCTCTCCATCCGCGGCGACGTGGCCGAGCGCTGCTGGGAGATCGTGGAGCCGGTCGTCGCCGCGTGGAAGGCCGACGAGGTCCCGCTCGAGGAGTACCGCGCCGGTTCGCGCGGCCCGGCGGACTGGGAGTCGTCGTCCTGACGGACGCGCTGCCGACGTCCTGAACGGACGCCCTGACGGACGGGAGGCCCGGTGCCAGCTGGCACCGGGCCTCCCGTCCGTCGTGGGGTCGCCATCAGGGCATCGCGAGACGCATCAGGCGGGGGAGCCGGCGCGCTCACCCTCGCCCGTCCACGACCGGGTGCCGCCGTCGTGGACGGGCAACCGCGTGCGGTGCCCGACGGTCGCTCCACGGGCGCGCTCGATGGCGTCCGCTGCCGACACGAGCGTCAGGTGCGACAGCACCTGCGGGGTGTTGCCGATGTGGTGCCCGGTGGCGACGTCGATCTCCTCGGAGAGCATGCCGACGTCGTTGGCGTACCCGACGAGCACGTCCATCAGGCGCTCGGCGTCCTCGACCCGGCCCGAGGCGGCGTACTGCTCCACCAGCCAGAACGAGCACGCCAGGAACGGGTGTTCGGCGCCGGACAGCCCGTCGAAGCCGGCCGTCGTGCGGTAGCGGAGCACGAGACCGTCGTCGCCGACCCGCAGGTCCTCCTCGATGGCGCGCACGGTGCCCGTCATCCGGGGGTCGTCGGCGCGGCAGAACCCGACCTGCGGCAGGACGAGCAGACTCGCGTCGACCTCCTCGGTGTCGTAGTGCTGGCGGAACGAACCGCGCTCGGCGTTCCAACCGTGCTCCTCGATCTCGGCGCGGACGGTGTCGCGCAGGGTGCGCCATCGGTCGACGGGGCCCTCGAGGCCGAACTCCTCGACCGCGGCGACCCCGCGGTCGAACGCGGCCCAGATCATCACCCGCGAGTGCGTGAAGCTCCGCCGGGGGCCGCGCATCTCCCAGATGCCGTTGTCCGGCTCCTGCCAGTGCTCCTCGACGTAGCCGAGCAGCGCCCGCTGCAGCGCCCAGGAGTCGGCGTTCTCCTCGACACCGAGCTCGCGGGCGTCGTGCAGTGCCGCGAGCACCTCGCCGAAGACGTCGCCCTGGTACTGCGTCGAGGCGCCGTTGCCGACGCGCACGGGCGTCGAGCCGAGGTACCCGGGCAGCTCGGGCAGCTCCCGTTCGGGCAGCTCGCGTTCGCCGGCGATGCCGTACATGATCTGCACGTCGGCGGGGTCACCGGCGATCGCGCGCAGCAGCCAGCCGCGCCAGTGCGTGGCCTCGTCGCGGTACCCGTGGGCGATGAGCGACGCGAGCGCGAGAGAGGCGTCGCGCAGCCACACGTAGCGGTAGTCCCAGTTGCGTTCGCCACCCGGGTCCTCCGGCAGGCCCGTGGTCGCCGCGGCGACGACGCCACCGGTCTCGCCGTGGGTCATCGCGCGGAGGAACACCAGCGACCGTCGAGCGGCGTCGGCGTACCGGCCGGTGGTCTGCACGGGGGCGGTCCACGCCGTCCACCACTGCACCGTGTGGGCGAGGGCCGCGTCGACGTCGAGCGGCTCCGGCGGTTCGCGGTGCGACGGGTACCAGGTGAGCACCGTGTCGAGCACGTCGCCGTCGTGGATCGTCGTGACGGCGGTGTGCCGGTGGTCGTCGGCCCGGAACTGCGGCCCCCGGACGATCACCGAGCCCGGACCGGCCGTCGCGAGCAGCGCCGGTTCGTCCTCGTCCCCGATCTGCCGGATCCACGGCAGGGCCCGTGCGTAGTCGAACCGGATCCGGAGCGTCTGCCGGAGTTCGACGGTGCCGCGGAGCCCGCGCACCCGGCGGACGATCGAGGGGCGGTGCGCGCCGACGGGCATGAACTCGGTGACCTCGACCACACCGTCACGGGTGGTCCACACGGTCGAGAGCACCAGGGTGTCGCCGTGGTACCGCCACTGGGCCGTGGCCTCGTCGTCGACGGGTCGCAGGGTCCAGTGGCCGTGGTCCTCGGTGCCGAGCAGCGAGGCGAAGGTGGACGAGCTGTCGAAGCGTGGCAGGCACGCCCAGTCGATGGTCCCGTCGCGGCCGACCAGGGCAGCGGTGCCGGTGTCGCCGATCAGGGCGTGGTCCTCGATGCGGTTCGGCGGTGTGGTCGGTGCGGCTAGGTGCGGTGCGGCTGGGCGCGGTGCGGCTGGGTGTGGTGCGGCTTCGGGCGGTGCGGCCGGCTCGGTGCTCATGGACCGATCGAACACCCGGTGCCCGAGCGCCGCGGTCGGCGACGGGGGTTCCGGGCCGAGATCGTGATGAAGGGTCGCTCAGGCCGGGTCGGAGGCGTCGGACTCGATGATGCCGACCCGCGCGAGCTCGCTCCACAGGCCGGCGCCGTCCGGTGCGTACACCCAGGGTGCCGACGAGTCACGGGAGCGTTCCTGCGCCCGCGAGCGCCCACCGGCCAGGACCGCTTCGCTCGTGGACAGCTGCCGGATGGCGACGCCGGCGACGTTGTCCGGGTGCTCCCGCGAGAAGTCGCCGTAGAGGCTCTCGTCGTGCTGTCCGTCGTCGCCGACCAGGAGCCAGCGGATGTCCGGGAAGTCCTTCGCGAGCCGGCGCAGGTTCTCCTGCTTGTGCAGTTGCCCGCTGCGGAAGAACCGGTCGTGCGTGGGACCCCAGTCGGTGAGCAGGAGCGTGCCGGACGGGTACATGTTGCGCGACAGGAAGCGCTGCAGCGTCGGGGCGACGTTCCACGCTCCGGTCGACAGGTAGACCGTCGGGGAACCGGGGTGCTGCGCGAGGATCCGCTCGTACAGCACGGACATGCCGGGCACGGGGCGGCGGGCGTGCTCGGTCAGCACGAACGAGTTCCAGGCGGCGAGCATGGGGCGGGGGAGCGAGGTCACCATGACGGTGTCGTCGATGTCGGACAGCAGCCCGAAGCGGGTGTCCGGGTGCACGACGAACACGTCGGCCTCGACGTCGCGCCCGCCGCCCGCCGACAGCCGTACGGTGCGCCAGCCGGGCTCGAGGTCGATCGGGACGATGGTGTCGACGACGCCGCCACGGTCGGTCTGCACCACGTGGGATACCCCGCCGGCGGTGACGGTGACCTCGGCGTGGTCGACGGCGACGCTCGTGAAGCTCTTCCAGCCGCGGACACCCGCGTAGGAGACGTCTGAGGCGAGACCCCGGCGCGTCAGCAGCACACGGCAGAGGATGCGCACCCAGCCGGGCGCGCCGTAGCCGGTGTACGGGACCACCGTCGGGACGAGTCCGCGACGGCGTGCACGGTGCTCGCGGAACTCCTGGACGGCGTCCTCGATGCGGGCCGCGCGGTGCAGGAGCGGCTCGGCCAACGACGGCTCGTGGGGCGTCGGGTCGGGCATGGCGTCATCCTCCCACGGGCGGCTGACGAAACCCGCGCGCTGTACAGAACTGGTGCGTCGCAAGTGGTGAGTCGCAGCCACGTTCCAGGTGCGTTCTGCGAAAGTTGTCCCCGTCACACCAACCAACCGCGCTGGAGCGCAAGAGGAGAACACGTGCTCGTCACCGAGGTAACGAACGCTCTGCCGGGGGGATCATCACTGCTCAGGAACGAGCCGGTCCAAGCCCGCAGTTCGGCGCGCCTCGCCGGCCTCCTCGACGCCGCAGCCGCGGTGATCGACGAGATCGGGTTCGAACGGCTCACGACCGCCATGGTCGCCGAGCGCGCGGGGGCGTCGATCGGCACCGTCTACCGGTACTTCCCGGACCGCATCGCCGTGGTCGAGGCACTCGCGATCCGCTGCACCCAGCGGCTCGCCGCCCGCTTCGTCGAGGCGCTCGACGCCAGCGGCGCCGTGACCTGGCAGGACGCCAACGACGCGCTCATCGACATGACCGCAGAGATGTACCGCACCGAGCCCGGCTTCCGGGCCATCCGCTTCGGCGACCCGGCGGACACCGGAACGGGCGACGCGGAGGACCGCATGGGTGCGCTCGGCGCGGCCGTCGGCCAGATCATGCGCGACCGCTTCGGCCTGCCGGACGACGAGCGCATCACCCGCGCCTGGGTCGTCCTCGCCGAGTCCGGTCACGCGGTGCTGGCACGGGCACACCGCGACCGCGAGCACCCCGACACGGAGCTGATCGAGGAGTACCGCCGGATGAACCGTGCGCACCTGGAATCGGTGATCGCCGCTTCCTGACCGTCCCGTCGAACCGGCGCGACACGCCGGAGACCGAACCGACCCGCCCGCGCCTCCGAACACCGAGGCGCGGGCGTCGTCGTCCCCGCCGATCCCGTGGTTCCCGTCGGCATCCCCACCGACCTGTGCACCGCCGCGGGTCCGTCACGGATCGTCACAGCGAACCGATGTCGGCACCCCCGGGTACTCTCATCCGGAGTCGGGCTACCTCCGAACAGAAGGGCACCCCATGATCGAGTTCCGCTCGGTGCGCAAGACCTACCCGGACGGCACGACTGCGGTCGAGCACTTCGATCTGGTCATCCCGTCCCGGACCACCACCGTCTTCGTCGGATCCAGCGGCTGTGGCAAGACCACGCTGCTCCGCATGATCAACCGCATGGTCGACCCCACTTCCGGAACCGTCGAGATCGACGGCTCGGACGTCGCCGGGATCAACCCCGTCGAGCTCCGTCGCCACATCGGCTACGTCATGCAGAACTCCGGGCTGCTGCCGCACCGCAAGGTCGTCGACAACATCGCGACCGTCCCGCTGCTGACCGGCGTCTCCAAGGCCGACGCCCGCAAGCGCGCCCTCGAGCTCATGGACACCGTCGGACTCGACCGTGCCTTCGCCGACCGCTACCCGTCACAGCTGTCCGGCGGCCAGCAGCAGCGCGTCGGTGTGGCCCGCGGCCTGGCCGTCGACCCGAACATCCTGCTCATGGACGAGCCGTTCGGTGCGGTGGACCCGCTGGTGCGCAACGACCTGCAGGACGAGCTCATCCGCCTGCAGCGCGAACTCGGCAAGACCGTCGTGTTCGTGACGCACGACATCGACGAGGCGTTCAAACTCGGCGACCAGGTCGTCATCCTCAAGAAGGGCGGCGAGATCGCCCAGCAGGGGACGCCGGCCGAGATCCTCGCCGCACCCGCCGACGACTTCGTCGCCACGTTCATCGGCGCCGGCCGCGGGCGCCGCGCGCTCCGCGTCGAGCAGACCCCGACCGGTCCGATCGTCGTCGACGGTGAAGGCCGCGCAGCCGGCGTGCTGACGGGCCCCGTCGGGGTCGTCGACGCCGCCGAGGCCGTTCCGCAGTCCGACTCCCGAGCAGCAGAGGCCGGAGCGTCCCACGACGCACCGGGTGCCCCGGCGCAGGGTGGGGGCACCCGGTGAAGTGGGTGCTGGCGAACCTCGACACGATCTGGGACAACACGGTCTCCCACCTCGCGATCGCGATCCCGCCGATCATCGTCGCGTTCCTGCTGTCGATCCCGATCGGGTGGCTGGTGGTCCGGCTGCAGCGCCCCGGTGGCTCGCGCTTCGCCTCGGGTGTGGGCAGCAGCATCGTGACCCTCGCCGGTCTGCTCTACGCCATCCCGTCCCTCGCCCTGTTCGTGGCGCTCCCGAGCATCATCGGCACCGGCCTGCAGAGCCCGATCAACGTCGTCATCGGTCTGACGCTGTACGGCCTCGCGCTGATGGTCCGTTCCACGGTCGACGGGCTGACCTCGGTCGACTCCGAGACCAAGTCCGCGTCGACCGCCATGGGCTACTCGCCAGCGCAGCGGTTCTTCCGTGTTGAGCTCCCGCTCGCCGGTCCGGTCCTGCTGGCCGGCCTCCGGGTGGTCTCGGTCTCCACGATCTCGCTGACCACGGTCGGCGCGGTCCTCGGCATCCCGAGTCTCGGCCTGCTGTTCACCGACGGCCTGGGGCGCGGGATCTACGAGGAGATCCTCTCCGGCATCGTGATGGTGCTCGTGCTCGCCTTCGCCCTCGACGGCCTCCTCGTGCTGCTCGGGCGCCTGGTCATGCCGTGGACCCGGACGAACTCGGTGTCACGCCGACAGGCTCGCCGAGTCCTGCAAGCAGCGGAGGTCTCCTCGTGATCATCGGTCAGGCCTTCGCGTGGGTGTTCGACCCCACGAACTACGGCGGGTACAACGGCATCCCCACGCGCCTCTGGGAGCACGTCTGGATCACCCTGCTCGCGGTGCTCATCGCCGCGGTCATCGCCGTGCCGGTCGGGTACGCGATCGGCCACACCCGCCGCGCTCGTGGCTTCTCGATCGCGGTGTCCGGCGGGGTGCGGGCGCTCCCGACGCTCGGCGTGCTCTCGCTGTTCGGGCTGCTGCTCGGCATCGGGCTGCAGGCTCCCTTGCTCGCCCTCGTCATCCTGGCGATCCCGTCGGTGCTCGCCGGTGCGTACTCCGGCATCGAGTCCGTCGACCCGGGGGTCGTCGACGCCGCGAAGGCCCAGGGCATGACCGGCTGGCAGATCCTGTGGAAGGTCGAGATCCCGCTCGGGCTCCCGCTCCTGATCGGTGGCATCCGCGCCGCGGTGCTGCAGGTCGTCGCGACGGCCACGCTCGCCGCGTACGTCGGGGCCGGTGGCCTCGGCGGGTACTTCTTCCTCGGCCTGAAGACCCAGGACTACGCCGAGATGCTCGGCGCCTCCATCCTCGTGATCGCCCTCGCGATCGCGTTCGAGATCGTGTTCGCCGTGCTGCAGCGGGCGGCGGTGCCGAAGGGCACCGCAGACCCGTCGGCCCGACAGCGTCAGGGGTCGCGTGAGCGAGCCCGCAATCCACTCCCGGAAGGAAATCCCTCGTGATCACAGCACCCAAGATCCGCGCCGGTGTCGCCGCCGCGATGGCGGTCGGCGTCGTCGCCGCCCTCGCCGGCTGCGCGTCGAGCGACCCGCTCGACAGCGGTTCCAGCGACTCGTCCGACTCCAAGACGATCGTCGTCGGTTCGCAGCAGTACTACTCGAACGAGATCATCGCCGAGCTCTACGCCCAGGTCCTCGAGAAGGACGGCTTCGACGTGAAGCGCAACTTCAACATCGGGCAGCGTGAGGTCTACATCCCGCAGCTCGAGAAGGGCGCCATCGACGTCATGCCCGAGTACAGCGGCAACCTGCTGCAGTACTTCGACAAGGACTCGGACGCGAAGACCGCCGACCAGATCGACGACGGGCTCGACACGGCCCTGCCGAAGGGCCTCCGGGTCCTCGACGAAGCCGACGCGACCGACCAGGACAGCTACACCGTCACGAAGAAGTTCTCCGAGGACAACGACGTCACGAGCCTGGCCGACCTGAAGAACGTCGACGAGAAGCTCACCGTGGGCGCCAACTCCGAGAACCAGACGCGGCCGTACGGCCCGAAGGGGCTCAAGTCGGTCTACGGCGTCGACGTCGACTTCAAGGCGATCGAGGACGGCGGCGGTGCCCTGACCGTCAAGGCGCTCAAGGACGACACCGTCCAGCTGGCCGACATCTACACCGCCGACCCGAGCATCAAGGCGAACGGCTTCGTCACGCTGAAGGACCCGGAGAACCTGATCCTGCCGCAGAACGTCGTGCCGGTCGTCTCGAAGAAGGTCAACGAGAAGGCTGCGGACGCGATCGACTCGGTCAACGAGAAGCTCACGACCGAGGCCCTGATCGAGCTCAACACCAAGAGCACGGCCGACAAGGAGAAGGCGTCCACCATCGCCGAGGACTGGCTCAAGGCCGAGGGTCTGCTGTAGCCAGAGGTTCACGAACAAAACGACAGGCGTCGGGTGTCCACCCGGCGCCTGTCGTCGTTCGTGGAGCAGGCAGCGCGAACATCCGTGCCGCACGGTTGTGCCGTGCAGGGGCCGTGCACGTTTGTGCAGAGACTGGTTCTACAAGTTGTCGAAGTGGAGTCCAGCGCGATAGCGTTGGGGTGTCCCAAGGGCTGTGACACCTGATGTATCCGTTCCACAGGAAGCAACTGACGTGCACGAACAGCGCGCGGCCACCCGTCTCGGAATCGCCGCATGAACGACCTCCTCGATCCGCTCCTCCTGTCGCGGTGGCAGTTCGGTCTGACGACCATCTACCACTTCCTCTTCGTCCCGCTGACGATCGGCATGGCAGCCGTGGTGGCCGTGTTCCAGACCGCCTGGTACCGGACCGGCCGCGCGCACTACCTGCAGCTGACGCGGTTCTTCGGGCGGATCTTCCTGATCAACTTCGCGATGGGTGTCGTGACGGGCATCGTGCAGGAGTTCCAGTTCGGCATGAACTGGTCGAACTACTCGCGCTTCGTCGGTGACGTCTTCGGCGCACCGCTCGCGCTCGAGGGGATCCTGGCGTTCTTCTTCGAAGCGGCCTTCATCGGCATCTGGATCTTCGGCTGGGACCGCCTGCCCAAGGGCCTGCACCTGGCGAGCATCTGGTGCGTGAGCGCCGGCACGATCATGTCGGCGTACTTCATCATCGCCGCGAACGCGTTCATGCAGCACCCGGTCGGCTTCGCGATGAACGAGGCCAAGGGCCGTGCGGAGCTCACCGACATCTGGGCGGTGCTCGGCAACAAGGTCGCCCTGGCCGCGTTCCCGCACACGCTCTTCGCCTGCTTCATGGTCGCCGCGGCGGTCATCATCTCGGTCGCGGCCTACCACCTGGCCCGCAACCAGAACCTCGAGACGATGCTGCCGGCGCTCAAGTTCGGCATGTGGACCATGCTCGCTGCCGGCGCGCTGACCGTCCTGACCGGCGACCAGCTCGGCCTGACGATGGTCGACACGCAGCCGATGAAGATGGCGGCGGCCGAGGCGCTGTACAACACCGCGACCGGCAAGGACGCCTCGTTCTCGATCTTCACGCTCGGCACGCCCGACGGCGTGCACGAGCTGTTCTCGATCCGGGTGCCGTACCTGCTGTCGTTCCTGTCGACGCACACGTTCAACGGCACGGTCGAGGGCATCAACGACCTGCAGGCGCAGTACACGCAGGTGTACGGCCCCGGCGACTACAAGCCGATCATCTGGGTCACCTACTGGTCGTTCCGCTGGATGATCGCCCTCGGTGTCGGCGCGGTCATGGTCTCGCTGGTCGGGCTGTGGCTGACCCGCAAGGGCCGGTTCCCGACGCAGCGCTGGGTGTGGCGCATCGCCACCTGGACGGTGCCGCTGCCGATGGCCGCGATGATCGTCGGCTGGGTCTTCACCGAGATGGGCCGCCAGCCGTGGCTCGTGTTCGGGCTGCTCCAGACGAAGGACGGTGTGTCGCCGAACGTGACCGGGCTCGAGGTCCTCATCTCGCTGCTGGTCTTCACCCTGATCTACGGCTCGCTGGCCGTCGTCGAGTTCAAGCTCATCAAGAAGGTCGCGCAAGAGGGGCCCGCCGACCCGGACGAGGTCGACGAGGAGACCGGCGAGGTCAAGCACGAAGTGACGGTCTACTAGAAATGGACGCTGCCTGATGGATCTCCCCGTTCTCTGGTTCGCGATCGTCGGCGTCTTCTTCGTCGGCTACTTCGTCCTCGACGGATTCGACTTCGGTGTCGGCATGTCCCTGCCGTTCCTCGGCAAGGACGACACCGACCGTCGGGTCCTCATCAACACCATCGGCCCGGTCTGGGACCTCAACGAGACCTGGGTCATCGTCGCCGGGGCGTGCCTGTTCGCGGCGTTCCCGGAGTGGTACGCCACGATGTTCTCCGGGTTCTACCTGGCGCTGCTGCTCATCCTCGCTGCACTCATCCTGCGAGGGGTGTCGTTCGAGTACCGGCACCAGAACAAGCACCTCGAGTGGAAGCGCCGCTTCGACCTGATGATCATCGTCGGCAGTGCCGTGCCGTCGTTCCTGTGGGGCGTCGCGTTCGGCAACGTCGTCCGTGGCATCCCGATGGACGCCGGGCACAACTACACCGGCACGATCTTCGACCTGCTCAACCCGTTCGCACTGCTGACCGGTGCCGCGACGCTGCTGGTGTTCTTCACCCACGGGGTCGTCTTCGTCGCGCTGAAGACCGAGGGCGACATCCGCGTCCGCGCCAAGCGCCTGGCGACCCGGGCCGGCATCGTCACGATCGTCGTCGGCGCCGCGTTCCTGGTGTCGATGGCCTTCGTCCGGGCCACCCCGGCCTCGCTGGTGCTCTCCGTGGTCGCCGCCCTGGCCCTGGTGCTCGCCGTGCTCTGCAACGCCTGGGGCAAGGAGGGGCGCGCCTTCACGCTGATGGCGGTCACCATCGCCGCGATCGTGCTCGCGATGTTCACGGCGATCTTCCCCGACGTGATGCCCGCCTCGAACGACGTCGCGAACAGCCTGAACGTGTACAACGCGTCGTCCGGGTCGTACACGCTGACCGTGATGAGCTGGGTCGCGCTGATCTTCGTGCCCCTGGTCTTCGCGTACCAGGCCTGGACCTACTGGGTGTTCCGCAAGCGCGTCTCCCGCGCCCACGTCACCGCGGCCGCGCACTAGGCGGACGACGATGAAGCCCCTCGACCCCCGACTCCTGCGGTTGTCCCGGACGGCGCGCGGCTTCATCGTCGCCGCCGCCGGCACCGGTGTCCTCCGCACGCTCGCGACCATCGCGATCGCGTGGGGGATCGCCGCGGCCGTCACCCTCGGGGTCGACGCCGTCGGCGACGGCACGGCGCCGGCGGCGTTCGGGCAGGCGCTCGCGCTGCTCGGCGGGGCGTTCGTCCTGCGTGCGGTGGCCGCATGGGCGACCGACGACCTGGCGGCGCGCGCAGCGGCGAAGGTGAAGAGCGAGATGCGCACGACGGTGCTCGCCCGCGCCGCCGAGCGCGGTCCGTCGTGGCTCGCGGGCCGGTCGAGCGCCGGCTTCGCCACCACGCTTGGTCCCGGGCTCGACGCACTCGACGCCTACTTCGGCCGGTACCTGCCGCAGCTCGCGCTCACCGCGATCGCGACGCCGATGCTCCTGGTCGCGATCGGCCTGGGCGACCTGACGAGCGGGCTGATCATCCTCTTCGCCCTGCCCGTGATCCCGGTCTTCATGATCCTGATCGGCCTGGCGACGCAGTCGCTGCAGCGGAAGCAGTCGGACGCCCTCGCGAAGCTCGGTGGCGCCTTCACCGAGGCCGTCGAGGGGCTCGCCACGCTCAAGGTCTTCGGCCGTGCGCGCCGCCAGGTCGGTCGCATCGGGGTGGTCACCGACGAGTACCGCCGCGGCACGATCGGCGTCCTCCGGCTGTCCTTCGTGAGCGGCTTCGCGCTCGAGCTCGCCGCGAGCCTGTCCGTCGCACTGGTCGCCGTCTCGATCGGCATCCGCCTGGTGGACGGCTCGCTCGGCCTCGGCGCCGCGATGTTCGTGCTCGTGCTGGCACCGGAGGCCTTCGCCCCCATCCGCCAGGTCGGCGCCGACTTCCACGCCGCCCAGGACGGCGTCGAGGCGTCGGCCGCGGTGCTCGACGTGCTGGCCGACGACGACGGTGACGCTCCGGCCAGCGGCCGCAGCAGCCGAAGCCAAAGCGGCGGGAGCGGGACCGACGGCGCCGACACGGACGCCGTCACGCCCGCCACCGCCCTGGACGTCCGCGGGCTCACCGTCCGCCGACCCGACGTCGTGATCGGACCGTTCGACCTGCACGCCGAGCCCGGCACCGTCGTCGTGCTGGCCGGCCCGAGCGGTTCCGGCAAGTCGAGCATCATCGCCGCACTCCGAGGCGTCCTGCCGCACGACGGCGTCGTCACCGTGCCCGGCCCGGCCGGTGCGTCCGTCGCCGAGCGCACCACCTGGGCCGACCAGCGGCCGCGTCTCGTCCGCGGGACGATCGCCGAGAACGTCGCGCTCAGCGCGACCCCCGACGACGCCGACGTGCGCACCGCCCTGGGCGACGCGGGGCTGGGACTCGACCCGGGCCTCCCGGTCGGCGCCGGTGGCAGCGGACTGTCCGGCGGCCAGGCACAGCGTGTCGCCGTCGCCCGCGCGCTGTACCGCGCACGCCGCGCCGCCACGCCCCTCGTGCTGCTCGACGAGCCGACGTCCGCGCTGGACGCCGAGGCCGAGGAACGCGTCATCGCGGCCGCCCGTGCCCTGGCGGCCGACGGCGCCGTCGTCGTGGTCGCCAGCCACCGACCCGCGGTCGTCGCCGCGGCGGACGTCCGCGTGGACGTCGGCGCCGGTGGGTCCGTGACGGTCCGCAACGGGGTGCGGGCATGAGCCGGGAGGCCCGTGGCGGCTCCGTCCTGCGGCTCGCGATGCCGCACGGGTCGGGTTGGGCGAAGGCGGTCGCCGCCGGGTCGCTCAGCGCGGTCTGCGCCGTCGCGCTCCTCGCCGCGAGCGGCTACCTGATCACCCGTGCCGCCGAGCACCCGCCGATCCTGTACCTGACGCTCGTGATGGTCGGCGTGCGTGCCTTCGCGCTGGGGCGTGCCGTGCTCCGGTACGTCGACCGGCTCGCCGGGCACGACGCGTCCTTCCGGCAACTGGCCGTGGTGCGGACGGAGATGTACCGGCGGCTGGCGTCGATCGCTCCCGCCGGACTCGGGCGGACCGGACGCGGCGACCTCATGACGCGCCTGGTGACCGACACCGACCGACTGCAGGACCTGCCGATCCGCGTCGTCGGGCCGCTCGTCTCCGCCGGGGTCGTCGCGGTGCTGTCGGTCGTCGCCGTGGCGCTCGTGTCGGTGCCGGCGGCGCTCGTGCTCGTCCTCGCGCTGGCGGTCGCGGCCCTGGTCGGCACGATCGTCACCCGGGCCATCGCCGAGCGCTCGGACCGCGAGACCGCCGCCGACCGGGGTCGCGTCGCGGACCTGGTGCTCGACACCGTCCGGACGCTCGACGTCTTCGCCGCGTACGGCACCCTCGACGAGCGGCTCGCGCACATCGCCCGGCTCGACGCGGGTGTCACCCGGGCCGTCCGGCGCCGTGGCACGGTCGAGTCGCTCGTCGGTGCCCTGGTCGGCCTGGTCGGTGGCGGTGCGGTGATCGGGATCCTCGCCGTCGGTGCCCCCGCCGTGGTGTCCGGTGCGCTCGACGGTCCGCTCTGGGCACTGGCGGTCTTCGTGCCGCTGGCGCTCTTCGAGGTCGTCGGGACCGTCCCGCTCGCCGTCCTGACGCTCCGCCGGGTGCGTGCTGCGGCCGAACGGGTCGAGCAGGTCGTGCCCGCCGAGGTGCCCGTCGGCATCGTCCCCGAGCCCGACGAGGACGCCGACCCGGCGTCGCTCGTGGTCGAGGGGCCGGTCACGCTCGCCGTGCAGGACCTGACCGTCCGCTGGCCTGGTGCTGCCGAGCGTGCAGTCGACGGGGTCTCGTTCACGCTCGCCCCCGGCGAGGTCGTCGTGCTCCAGGGGCCGAGCGGTGCCGGCAAGTCGACCCTGGTCGACGCGCTCGTCCGGTTCGTGGAGCACGAGGGTTCCTACACGCTCGACGGCGTCGAGGCGAGGGCGATGCACCCCGACGCGGTGCGGGCCCGGGTCGGCCTGATCGAACAGGACCCGTTCGTGTTCGACCAGTCGGTGCGGCAGAACCTGCTCTTCGCCCGCGAGACCGCGACCGACGAGGAACTGCTCGCCGTGCTCGACCGGGTCGGCCTGGGGGAGTGGGTCGTCCGGCGGGGCGGGCTGGACGCCTCGGTCGGGGAACGCGGCGTGCTCGTGTCCGGCGGCCAGGCGCACCGGCTCGCGCTCGCCCGCGCACTGCTGCACGCGTTCCCGGTGCTGGTGCTCGACGAACCGACCGCAGACGTCGACCCGGACCTCGGTGACACCGTGCTGCGTGACCTCGTCACCACGGCCCGCGCAGCGGGCCGGACGGTCGTCATCGTCTCGCACGTCCCGGTGGCGCCGGACCTGGTCGACCGCACCCTGCGGATGCGGGACGGACGCCTGCTCGCCGGGTGAGCCGACAGGCGGACGCGGGACGGGCCTCCCGGCTTGTATCGTTGACGACCGTGACCACCGAGCAGCACGCCGAGGACCCGAACGCCTACGACTTCCGTCGTATCCAGGAGAAGTGGCAGCCCCGCTGGGAAGAGCTCGGGCTCTTCACCACCGACCTCGACGACACCCGTCCGCGCAAGTACATCCTCGAGATGTTCCCGTACCCGTCCGGCGACCTGCACATGGGGCACGCCGAGAACTGGGCGCTCGGGGACTTCGTCGCGCGCTACTGGCGTCAGCAGGGCTTCAACGTGCTGCACCCGATCGGTTGGGACTCCTTCGGGCTGCCCGCCGAGAACGCGGCGATCAAGCGCGGGGTGGACCCGAAGGACTGGACCTACGCGAACATCGAGCAGCAGAAGGCGTCCTTCAAGCGCTACGCGCCGTCGTTCGACTGGACCACCGAGATCCACACCTCGGACCCCGAGTACTACAAGTGGAACCAGTGGCTGTTCCTGAAGATGTACGAGAAGGGCCTGGCGTACCGCAAGGACAGCTGGGTCAACTGGGACCCGGTGGACCAGACCGTGCTCGCGAACGAGCAGGTCCTGCCCGACGGCACCTCGGACCGCTCCGGCGCCGTCGTCGTGAAGAAGAAGCTCACGCAGTGGTACTTCAAGATCACCGAGTACGCCGACCGGCTGCTCGACGACCTGAACCAGCTCGAGGGGCGGTGGCCGGCGAAGGTCATCGCGCAGCAGCGCAACTGGATCGGCCGCTCGGTCGGTGCCGACGTCGACTTCGTGATCGAGGGCCGCGACGAGCCCGTCACGGTCTTCACCACCCGTCCGGACACGATCCACGGGGCGACGTTCCTGGTCGTCGCGCCGGACTCCGACCTGGCTGCCTCGCTGGTCGCCGACCCGTCGGTGCCGGCCTCCGTCCGTGACGACTTCGACGCCTACCTGACGGCGACGCAGAAGACGTCCGAGATCGACCGGCAGAACGCCGACCGTCCGAAGACCGGCGTGCCGCTCGGCCGTTCCGCGATCCACCCGCTGACGGGGGAGCGCCTGCCGATCTGGGCCGCCGACTACGTGCTCGCCGACTACGGCCACGGCGCCGTGATGGCCGTGCCCGCGCACGACCAGCGCGACCTCGACTTCGCGCGGGCGTTCGACCTGCCCGTCAAGGTGGTCGTCGACACGAACGCCGCCGTCACCGGCGCGATCCCGGTCATCCCCGAGGGCGCGACGCTCGACGACTTCGACGTGCCGACCCTCGACCCGGTCGCCACCGGCGAAGCGCTGACCGGTCAGGGCCGGATGATCAACTCCGGGCCGCTCGACGGCATGTCGAAGCAGCACGCCATCACCGCTGCCATCGCGCTGCTCGAGGAGCGCGGCACCGGCCGTGCCGCCAAGACCTACCGCCTGCGTGACTGGCTCATCTCGCGCCAGCGCTTCTGGGGCACACCGATCCCGATCATCCACGGTGCCGACGGCACCGAGCACCCGGTGCCCGAGGACCAGCTGCCGATCGTGCTGCCCGACACCGAGGGGCTCGACCTCAAGCCGAAGGGCACGTCCCCGCTCGGTGGCGCGACCGACTGGGTGAACGTCCAGAACCCCGTCGACGGCACGCCCGCGCTCCGCGACACCGACACGATGGACACCTTCGTCGACTCGTCGTGGTACTTCCTGCGGTTCCTGTCGGCGAACGACGACACCCAGGCGTTCGATCCGGCAGCCGCACGCCGCTGGGCTCCGGTCGACCAGTACATCGGCGGCATCGAGCACGCGATCCTGCACCTGCTCTACGCCCGCTTCGTCACGAAGGTCCTGTTCGACCTCGGGTACCTCGACTTCACCGAGCCGTTCTCGGCGCTGCTCAACCAGGGCATGGTGCTGTCCGGTGGCTCGAAGATGTCGAAGTCGAAGGGCGGCGTCTCGCTCGGCGACGAGCTCGACGCGAACGGCGTCGACGCGATCCGCCTGGTGATGGGCTTCGCGGGCCCACCGGAGGACGACATCAACTGGGAGGACGTCTCCCCGTCCGCCTCGGCTCGCTTCCTGGCGCGGGCGTACCGCCTGGCGCTCGACGTCACGTCCGCACGCGACGTCGTGTGGGCCGACGGCGACCGGGCTCTCCGCCAGGTCACACACCGGTTCCTCGCCGACGCCCCCGGGATGATGGAGTCGTTCAAGTTCAACGTCGTGATCGCGCGACTGATGGACCTGGTCAACGTCACCCGCAAGGCGATCGACAGCGGCCCCGGTGCCGGTGACCCCGCCGTGCGCGAGGCCGTCGAGACCATCGCGCTCGGGCTGAGCGTCTTCGCGCCGTACACCGGCGAGGAGATGTGGGAGCGGCTGGGCTACGAGGCCACCGTCGCCACGTACGGCTGGCGGAAGGCCGACCCGACGCTGCTCGTGCAGGAGACCCTGACGGCCGTCGTGCAGGTCAACGGCAAGGTGCGTGACTCGTTCGAGGTGTCGAAGTCGATCGAGGCGGACGAGCTCGAGCAGCTCGCACGGTCGTCGGCGAACGTGCAGCGGTACATCGGTGACCGCGAGATCGTGAAGGTGATCGTCCGGGCGCCGAAGCTCGTGAACATCGCCATCAAGGGGTAGCGACCGTCGCTGGCGTCGTCCCTCACAGCAGGGGCGTTCGCGGCACCCGTCCACGGGTGTGAACTCCGGAGCCCGGCCGATCGGCCGGGCTCCGTAGCGTTCGGGGCATGTCGTCCCCGTCGTCTCCCGGACCCTGGTGGTCCCGTCTCGCGCTGTCACCGCGGGCCGCCGTGGTGCTGGTGGCTGTCGTGGTGGTGGTCGCCGTCCTCGTGGTGCTCGTCGGGGCGCTCGTGTCGGGTGGTGGCGGTCCCGGGGGTGCGGGCGGGGTCGTCGTGCGTGGGGCGCCGACGGCCGGTGCGGCGTCGGGCGGCCCGTCGCCGGCGGCTGGTGCGTCTGCCGGTGCTGCTCCGTCCGCTCCTGGTGCCGGGCGCGTCGTGGTGCACGTGCTCGGGGCGGTGCGGCGGAGCGGTGTGGTCGAGTTGCCGGCATCGAGCCGGGTCGGTGACGCGCTCGAACGTGCCGGTGGGGCCACCGATGACGCCGACCTCGACCGGCTGAACCTGGCCCGGGTGCTGACGGACGGCGAGCGGTTGTACGTGCCGCGGGTCGGGCAACAGGAGGTGCCCGAGGCGCTCCGGCCGATGGCAGACGGTGCTGCCGCCGGGCCGACTGCCACCGCCGGAGCCGGGAGCGGGGGCGGTAGCGGCGCTGGGGGCTCCGGGGGAGAGGGGGCCGCCGTCGTCGACCTGAACACCGCCGACCAGACCGCGCTCGAGACCCTGCCCGGCATCGGACCGGGGCTGGCCGGGCGCATCATCGCCTGGCGTGACGAGCACGGCCGGTTCACCGCGGTCGAGGACCTGCTCGACGTCAGCGGCATCGGCGACGTGCGTTTCGCCGAGCTCCGTGATCGCGTGCGGGTCTGAGGGGCGACGGTGCAGCTCGCGCCGAGTGCGATCGACCTGCGGGTCGCGGTGCCCGTCGCCGCCGCCTGGATCGCGACCGCCCTGCTCATCGGCGTGCCCGACGTGGCACCCGTGGTCGGTGGGGCCGCGGCGATCCTGACCGGCGTCAGCGGCATCGTGCTCCGGTGGCGTCGGGGGACCGGGGTCGTACCGGCCGTCGCCGGGCTGCTGCTCGTCGCGGGGGCCCTGACGACGCTGCTCGCGGTGTCGGTCACCGTGGGGGAGTCCCGGCGGGCTCCGGAGCCGCTCCGTACGCTCGTCGCCGGTCCGGGGGCGGGGCGCGTGGACGTCGAGGCGGTGTTGACCCGCGACCTCGTGCCGGGTGACCGCTCCGTCACCGCGTCGCTCGTGCGCGCCGACGAGCTCGACGGGCTCCGCGTGCCGATCCGGCTCGTCCCCGACCAGCACGGCGGTGCACCGGGAGCCGTGCTGGCAGCCGGTGCCCGGGTCACCGTGACCGCCGCCGTGCAGCCGGACGAACCCGGATCGGCGACCGCGTTCGTGGCGTTCGAGCGCGGGACGCCGTCGTCGGTGCCGCCCGACGGACTGCTCGGCGCCACCGACACCGCGCGACAGGCCTTCGTGCGGGCCACGGCCGACCTGCCGCAGCCCGGAGCGGCACTGCTGCGCGGACTCGCGATCGGGGACCGCTCCGGCCTCGACCCGATGACCGAGGCAGCGATGGAGACCTCGGCGCTGACGCACCTGACGGCGGTGTCCGGGGCGAACTGCGCGGTGGTGGTCGGCCTCGTCGTGGTCCTCGGCCGTGCCTGCGGGCTACCGAGAGGCCCCCGAGCGGCGGCGGCCGTCGGCGTGCTCCTGGTGTTCGTCGTGCTCGTGCGGCCCGACCCCTCGATCGTCCGGGCGACGGTGATGGCGATCGTGGTGCTCGTCGTGCACCTGGCCGGTCGACCGGTACGGGGCGTCCCGCTCATCGCCCTCGCCGCGGTCGGCATGCTCGTCGTCGACCCCTGGTTCGCCCGGTCGTTCGCGTTCGCCCTGTCCGTGCTCGCCACGAGCGGGATCGTGGTGCTCGGCCCGCCGCTCACCGAGCTCCTGGCGCGTCGTGTGTGGCCGCCGCTCGCCGCGGCACTCGCGATCCCCGTCGCGGCGCAGGTGGCGTGCTGGCCGGTGACGATCCCGCTGTCGGCGGCGCTCCCGACCTACGCGGTGCCGGCGAACCTGCTGGCGGAGCCGTTCGCGCCGGTCGTCACGGTGGTCGGGCTCGCCGCGTGTGGTCTCGCTCCGGTGTGGCCGGTGGGCGCGCAGGGGCTCGCGGCCGTCGCGTGGGTTCCGGCCACCGCAGTCGGGGGCATCGCACACGGGGCGGCCGCCCTGCCGTACGCCTCGGCACCCTGGCCGGCCGGTGTGCTCGGTGTGGCCGCCGCCGTGCTCGTGTGTGGCTGCATCGCGATCGCCGTACTGGTCCGGGGGCGGCTCGGCTCCCGGCTGCTGCTCGCCGCGGGGGTCGTGGTCGTGGTCGGTGTCGCAGCGGTCACCGTCCCGGTGCTCGTCGTCCGGGGCTCGGTACCGGGGGACTGGTCGGTCGCCGCGTGCGACGTCGGGCAGGGGGACGCCGTGTTGCTCCGTGGCGACGGCGCCGTCGCGCTCGTGGACACCGGCGACGACGAGGAACGGCTCCGGGCGTGCCTGGACCTGCTCGGGGTGACCCGGATCGACCTGCTCGTCCTGACGCACTTCGACCGCGACCACGTGGGCGCGGTGGGCGCGGTGGCCGGCACCGTCGAGACCGCCCTGGTCGGACCCGTCGGACGTGCGTCAGACGAACGGGTGGTCGACGACCTCCGACGTGCCGGTGTCGACGTGCGGACGGCGGACGACCGGGTCTCCGGCACCCTCGGGCCGCTCGCCTGGCGCGTGGTGTGGCCGCTGGTCGGCGACCGTGCCGCCGGCAACGACGCGAGCATCGTGCTGGTCACGGGGCCGGCGGACGGAGACGCCTGTCCGGCGTGCCTGACCGGGGTGTTCCTCGGCGACCTGGGGGAGTCGTCGCAGCGTCGGCTCCGGAACGCCGGGGAGCTGCCGGTGGGGCCGATCGACGTCGTGAAGGTGGCGCACCACGGCTCGGCGGACCAGGACCCGCAGCTCTACCGAGGGCTCGCCGCGCGGGTCGGGCTCATCGGGGTCGGCGCGGACAACACCTACGGACACCCGACGGCATCGGCCCTCGGCATGCTCGAGGCCGCGGGCACGCTGCCGCTCCGCACCGACGAGCTCGGCACCGTGGTGCTCGCCCGGTCCGGCAGCGACGAGGTGCGGGTGTGGACGGAGCGCTCGTCGTCGGCGGCCGCCCGTAGGATCGACGGTGCACCACTCGACCCGGCACCGTCCGGGCCGGCACCACCGGAAGGACCACATGGCCGCCAAGAAGCCCGCGCGCGCCGCAGCGAAGATCGACCAGGTGCCCTGGTCGGGGATCCGTCCGGCGCCCGTCGTGCTCATCACCGGACCCGAAGCGTTCCTCGCCGACCGCGCCCGCGGTGTGCTGAAGGACCTGCTGCAGGGCGAGGACCCCGCGCTCGAGGTGCACGACCTCGAAGCCGACCAGTACGCCCCCGGGCTCCTCGCGACCCTCGCCAGCCCGTCGCTGTTCGGCGAGCCGCGACTCGTGCAGGTCACGAACGTCGAGAAGTGCACCGACGCCTTCATCACCGAGACGATCTCGTACCTGCAGGCCCCCGCCGACGACGTCACCCTGGTGCTCCGGCACGGGGGTGGTGTCCGCGGCAAGAAGCTCCTCGACACGATCCGCAGCGGTGTCGGCGGCGGGGTCGAGGTGCTGTGCGACGAACTCAAGCGCGAGACCGACCGCATCGACTTCGTGAACGCCGAGTTCCGCGCCGCACGACGCCGGATCGCGCCCTCCGCCGTCCGCACCCTGGTGACCGCGTTCGCCGACGACCTCGCCGAACTCGCCGCCGCGTGCCGACAGCTCCTGGCGGACGAGGCCGAGGAGATCACCGACAAGGTCGTCGACAAGTACTACGGCGGTCGCGTCGAGACGAACGCGTTCAAGGTCGCCGACATCGCGCTCGCGGGCCGGTCGGCACCGGCGATCGTCGAGCTGCGCCACGCCCTGGCCACCGGCGAGGCACCCGTGCCGATCGTCGCCGCGTTCGCGAGCAAGATCCGCACGATGGCGAAGGTCAGCGCCTTCCGGGGCCCGAGCGGGCAGGCGGCCTCGGCGCTCGGCATGGCGCCGTGGCAGGTGCAGCGCGCGCAGCGTGACGTCGCCGGCTGGAGCGAGTCCGGGCTGGCCAACGCGATCATCAGCATCGCCGAGGCGGACACCGCGGTGAAGGGTGGCTCGCGCGACGCGCACTACGCGCTCGAGGTCATGGTCCGCACCATCGCCCGACGCGGCGAACCCCGCTGAGGCGAGTCGGGCCTCCCGGCTGTCCCGCGCCTGTCCCGCGTCGTCGAGTGAGCAGAAGACGACGTGTGATCCCGGGGAACTCGTCGTCTTCTGCTCACTCGAGAGCCCACGCGCGCAGCGCCCCCCACACACGACGAAGGCCCCGCACCAATGGTGCGGGGCCTTCGGACCAGAAGGGTCAGGACGTCAGAGCGACGAGACCTTCTTCGCGATGGCCGACTTGCGGTTCGCGGCCTGGTTCTTGTGGATGACACCCTTGCTCACGGCCTTGTCGAGCTTCTTCGACGCGAGGGCCAGGGCAGCAACGGCCTTGTCCTTGTCACCGGCGGCGACGGCGTCGTTGGCACGACGGATGTGCGTCTTGAGCTCCGACTTGTAGGCCTTGTTGCGCTCGGTGGCCTTGAGGTTGGTCTTGATGCGCTTGATCTGCGACTTGATGTTCGCCATGAATTGCTCCTGCTCGTCTCGTACGGGTGGGCGCGACCGCAGGGTAGAGGGGCCCTTGGTCGCATCGCGTTCCACCCGTGGGCGGGGAACGCGGAAGCCAGCCACCAACACTACCAGGCAAGCGGGCTGCCACCAAAGCACGAAACACCGCCGGATCGGCGGAAGCCCGCGGCCGACCGCGCCGAAACCCCACGGCAACACGCACCGGATACCGTGACGGACATGCCCTCCCTCGCACCGCGCATCGACACCGTGCCCGCCTCCGGCATCCGGAGGGTCTTCGAGCAGGCAGCCCTGCTGCAGTCGAGCGGCACCGACGTCACGATGCTCGTGATCGGCGAGCCGGACGTCCCGGTGGCGGCGCACATCGGCGAGGCGGCCCGTCGTGCCTGGACCGAGGACCGCACCGGCTACACCCCGAACGGCGGGATCGCGCCCCTCCGCGAAGCCGTCCGCGACAAGCTCCGCCGTGAGAACCGGATCGAGGCCGACCTCGAGCAGATCTGGATGACGATCGGTGCGACGCAGGCACTGTTCCAGGCGATGACGCTGACCCTGAGCCCGGGCGACGAGGTGCTCGTGCCGGACCCCGGCTACACGACCTTCACGATGAACGCCCACATCATCGGGGCGACCCCGGTGCCGTACCGGCTGGAGCCGCAGCACGGGTTCGAGCCCGACCTGCAGGCCCTCGAGGCGAGCGTCACCGAACGCACCCGGGTGCTGATCGTCAACTCGCCGTCGAACCCGCTCGGTTCGGTGTTCGGCGAGGAGACCCTCCGTGCGCTCCTCGCGTTCGCGAAGCGGCACGACCTCTGGGTCATCAGCGACGAGGTCTACGAGTACTTCACCTACGGCACCCGCCACGTCAGCCTGGCGGCGCTCGACGAGGACGACCGCGTGTTCTCGGCGTTCTCGCTCAGCAAGACGTACGCGATGACCGGCGTCCGCGTCGGCTACCTCGTCACGCCGAAGGGGCTCGGCGCGACGATGCGGACCACGCAGGAGGCCATGATCAGCTGCGTCGCCGAACCCGACCAGTACGCGGCCCTCGCGGCGATCGTGGGGGACCACTCCGCGGTGCGCGACGCCCGGGAGCACTACCGCGCGAACCTCGAGGTCGCGAAGGAGACGCTCGACGCCGGCGGCATCCGGTACCTCGACCCGCGCGGAGCGTTCTACCTGTGGATCGACATGTCGCACGCGTCCGACGGGGACATCGCCGAGTGGGCGCTGGGGTTCCTGCAGCGTGAGCGGGTCGCCGTCGCGCCGGGCAGCGCCTTCGGACGCACCGGCGAGGGGTGGATCCGCGTGTGCCTCGCAGCCACCGCGGACGACCTCCGGGGGGGCCTGGGCGCGCTGCCGGCTCCGGCGCACGCGACCGTCTGACGCGCGGTCCACACGGCCAGGAGGCCCGGTGCCGGTCGGCAGGACGGCGCACGGTGCGTGGTCCTCCACCTGGTGCGAGGCTGCTCGCCCCGTGCCGCGCAGCATCCGGTCACCGGGCGGTCGACTGCGCACGGACCCGCCGACGTCGCACCGTGCGAGGTCCAGCACGCCGGCGCGAGGGCGCACCGAACGCGCACCAAACGCGCACCGTGCGTGGCGGACGCGCGCCGTGCCTCCAGGTCGGGTGAAGCGTGGGAGACTGTTGCGACCGTCCGACCCACCTGAGGAACCGTGAGCCCACAAGCATCCGCACCGCTGGAGCCCGCAGCGACCCCGGCCGACGCGATCCGCAACTTCTGCATCATCGCGCACATCGACCACGGCAAGTCGACGCTGGCCGACCGCATGCTGTCGATCACCGGCATCGTCGAGGACCGCGCGATGCGTGCGCAGTACCTCGACCGCATGGACATCGAGCGCGAGCGCGGCATCACGATCAAGTCGCAGGCCGTGCGCATGCCGTGGGAACTCGACGGTGAGACCTTCGCGCTGAACATGATCGACACCCCCGGGCACGTCGACTTCTCGTACGAGGTCTCGCGCTCCCTGGCCGCCTGCGAGGGCGCGATCCTGCTCGTCGACGCCGCCCAGGGCATCGAGGCGCAGACGCTCGCGAACCTGTACCTGGCGCTCGAGAATGACCTCGAGATCATCCCGGTCCTCAACAAGATCGACCTCCCGGCGGCCGAACCGGACAAGTACGCCGCCGAGCTCGCACAGCTCATCGGTGGCAAGCCCGAGGACGTCCTCCGGGTGTCCGGCAAGACCGGCGTCGGGGTGCCCGAGCTCCTCGACCTGGTCGTCCGTCGTGTTCCGGCCCCCGTCGGCGACGCCGAAGCGGCGCCCCGCGCGATGATCTTCGACTCGGTCTACGACAGCTACCGCGGCGTCGTCACCTACGTCCGCATGATCGACGGCACCATCTCGCCCCGCGAGAAGGTCCAGATGATGTCGACCAAGTCGACGCACGAGATCCTGGAGATCGGGGTCTCGAGCCCGGAGCCGAAGCCCACGAAGGGGCTGTCCGTCGGCGAGGTGGGCTACCTGATCACCGGTGTGAAGGACGTCCGCCAGTCCAAGGTCGGCGACACCGTCACGAGCGCGCAGAAGCCCGCGACCCAGGCGCTGCCCGGCTACACGGACCCGAAGCCGATGGTGTTCTCGGGCCTGTACCCGATCGACGGCAGCGACTACCCGGTGCTCCGCGAGGCGCTCGACAAGCTCAAGCTCTCCGACGCCGCACTGGTCTACGAGCCGGAGACCTCGGTCGCGCTCGGCTTCGGCTTCCGCTGCGGGTTCCTCGGGCTGCTGCACCTCGAGATCATCACCGAGCGGCTGTCCCGCGAGTTCGGCCTCGACCTCATCACCACGGCCCCGAGCGTCATCTACGAGGTCACGACCGAGGACAACGCCGTGACCGAGGTCACGAACCCCTCGGAGTTCCCGACCGGGCGCATCGTCGAGGTCCGCGAGCCGATGGTCCGCGCCGCGATCCTGGCCCCGAAGGACTACGTCGGCGCGATCATGGAGCTCTGCCAGCAGCGCCGCGGCTCCCTGCTCGGCATGGAGTACCTCGGCGAGGACCGCGTCGAGATCCGCTACGAGATGCCCCTCGGCGAGATCGTCTTCGACTTCTTCGACCAGCTGAAGAGCAAGACCCAGGGCTACGCGTCGCTCGACTACGAGCCCACCGGCGACCAGGCCGCCGACCTCGTCAAGGTCGACATCCTGCTGCAGGGCGACCAGGTCGACGCCTTCAGTGCGATCGTGCACCGAGACAAGGCGTACGCCTACGGCACGCTCATGACCGAGCGGCTGCGCAAGCTCATCCCGCGCCAGCAGTTCGAGGTGCCGATCCAGGCTGCCATCGGCGCCCGCATCATCGCCCGCGAGAGCATCCGCGCGATGCGCAAGGACGTCCTGGCGAAGTGCTACGGCGGTGACATCACCCGCAAGCGCAAGCTCCTCGAGAAGCAGAAGGAGGGCAAGAAGCGCATGAAGACCATCGGTCGGGTCGAGGTCCCGCAGGAGGCCTTCATCGCGGCGCTCTCCGGCGACGTCGAAGAGAAGAAGAAGTAGCGCCGGTTCAGCCGGTCCGGCGGGCGCGGGCCCGCAGGGCTCCCAGGCAGAGGGCCGGGAGGCTCGCTGCGGCCAGTCCCGCCAGTGCGGTCCGCAGGATGGCCCAGTGGGCAGCCGCGTCGAAGTCGGTCTGCTCGCCGGAGGCCACCCCGGCGACCACGGCACCGACCACCATCGCGAGCGTCACGACCGCGAGAGCCAGCGCCAGCCGGCGGCCGCGATCACGCCGCACCGCCGACACCAGCGCAGCACCGAACAGCAGCACCCCGGCGCCGGCGCAGCTCGCCCCGACAGCGGCGATGACGTTCGCGGTGTCGAAGCCGTTCCACGACTCGGGGGCGATCGCGGCGGTGGCGTACCGGGCGGGCGACGCTGCGGCAGAGGTCGTCACGTCCACCAGCACCCGGGCGGTCGCCGCCACGCCGAACGCGACGAGCGTGAGCGCGGCGAGGACGGCGGTCCGGCGGTCGACGGACCGCGGGCGGGCGGGGGTGGGGCGGGGCACCTGCTGACGATAGC
>NZ_QKTE01000013.1:0-102479 GCF_003234735.1 Curtobacterium sp. MCLR17_040
GCCCCCACCCCGCCCTACGGCGAGACGGACAGCACGATGAACGCGGCGAAGATCACCAGGTGCACCCCACCCTGCAGCCGCGTGGCACGACCGGGCAGCACGGTGAGCACCGCCGCGACGATCGTCAGCGCGAGCAACACGATCTGCGACGGCCCGAGCCCGAGCAGCAGCGTCCCCGGCATGAACAGCGACGCGACCGCGATCGACGGGATCGTCAGACCGATCGACGCCATCGCGGACCCCATCGCCAGGTTCAGGCTCGTCTGGATCCGGTTCCGTGCGGCGGCCTTCGACGCGGCGATGCCCTCCGGCAGCAGGATGAGCAGCGCGATCACGACACCGACGAACGACGGCGGGAACCCGACGGCGGCGACCCCGGCCTCGATCGCGGGCGACTCCACCTTGGCGAGCCCGACCACGGCGACGAGCGCGACGACGAGCAGCCCGAGCGACACCATCGTGGTGCGCCCGGACGGGCGTGCGGCGTGGGCGTCCTCGGACTCGACGAGCACCCCGCCGGCACGGTTGACCGGCAGGAAGAAGTCGCGGTGCGCCACGGTCTGCGTGACGACGAACAGCCCGTAGAGCACCAGTGACGCGATCGCGACGAACACCAGCTGCGTCCCCGTGAAGGACGCGTCGTCGGTGCCGGTGGTGAACGTCGGCAGCACCAGGGTCAGCACGGCGAGCGCGGCCACCGTCATGGTCGCGGCGCTGGCGCCCTCCTGGTTGAAGCGCACGGTGTTGTGCCGCAGGGTCCCGATCAGGATCGCGAGGCCGACCAGCCCGTTCATCGTGATCATCACCGCCGAGAACACCGTGTCGCGCGCCAGGGTCTCGGCCTGCGCACCGCCCGAGCTCGACAGCGAGATGATGAGGGCGACCTCGATGATCGTCACGGCGACGGCCAGCACGAGCGAGCCGAAGGGTTCCCCCACGCGGTGCGCGACGACCTCGGCGTGGTGGACGGCTGCGAGCACCGTGACCGCGAGCACGACCGCGACGACGACCACCACGGCGGTGCCGAGCCCGTAGCGGCCGTACGAGAACGCGAGCACGACGGCCGCCAGGATCGGCGTGGCCACGGGCCACACCTTGGGGAACCAGGAGGTCATCGGACCATTGTCTCAACCGCGGGGCGCGTAGACCGCCACCTCGGCCGCGGGGACGTCGATGCGCACCGCGTCGCCGGGGGCGATCCCGAGCGCGGTCAGCCGCGCGAGCGTCAGGTCCGCCACCAGGTCACCGGCCCGCACCCGCACCAGTCCGTCGCGCGGTTCGAGCGACGAGACGGTGCGCGCGGCCCCGGCACCGTCCCGCGTCAGCACGGCGGCCGTCGGGTGGAAGGCGGCCAGGGCGGGCCGGCCGGGAGGCACGGCGTGCGCCCCCGACGCCAGCTCGCCCCCGCCGTCGATCGCGATCCCACCCCTGGTGGCGGTCCCGCGCACCAGCGCGAGTCCGGAGAACGTCGCGGCGAACGCACTCGTCGGACGACCGAGAACGGCCGCGGGGGTGCCCTGCTCGACCACCCGGCCGCCCTCGAGCACGACGACGCGGTCGGCCAGCGCGACGACCTCGACCGGGTCGTGCGTGACGAGCACGGCGGGACGACCGGCGACGGCGGTCCGGAGTGCCGCGCGGACCTCGTCCTGCGCGCCGACGTCGAGCGCCGAGGTCGGTTCGTCGAGCAGCAGCACCGCCGGGTCGGTGGCGAGCGCGCGGGCGATCGCGACGCGCTGCGCCTGTCCACCGGAGAGCGTGTGTGGGTCGCGCGTGGCCAGGTCGGCGACCCCGACGGCGTCGAGCGCGTCGCGGGCGAGCTGCCGGGCCGCGGCGCGACCGGCTCCGGCCGCACGGGGCCCGAAGGCGACGTTCCCGACGACGTCGAGGAACGGGAACAGGTCGGACCGCTGCGCGACGAGTCCGATCCGGCGACGGTGTGCGGGCAGGGTGTGCCGCGGGCTCGAGACGTACACCCCGTCGAGTTCGATCCGGCCGGCGTCGATCGGCAGCAGCCCGGCCAGGGCCTCGAGCACCGTCGACTTGCCCGCACCGTTCGGCCCGATGACGGCCAGGCACTCCCCCGCGCGGACCTCGATCGCGACGTCGACGTCCCGCGTCCCGACGACGACGTGCGCCCGGACGCCCACCGCACCCTCGGCCGTCACGCCAGGGCTCCGCGGGCGCGGAACGACGAGGCCCCGATGACGACGACGGCCACCACGACGAGCACGACCGCCAGGGCCACCGCGGTGTCCGGGTCGACCTCGCGCTGCAGGTAGACCTCGAGCGGCAGGGTCCGGGTGACCCCCTGCAGGCTGCCGGCGAAGGTCAGGGTGGCACCGAACTCGCCGAGCGCCCGGGCGAAGCAGAGCACGAGCCCCGAGACGATGCCGGGCAGGACCCGCGGCGTCGTGACGGTCAGGAACGTCCGGGTCGGCCCGGCACCCAGGGTCGCGGCGACCCGCTCGTAGCGGTCGCCCTCGACGCGGAGCGCCCCCTCGACCGAGGACACCAGGAACGGCATCGCGACGAAGGTCTGCGCGATGACCACCGCCGTCGTGGTGAACGCGATGTGCAGGCCGTGGTCGTCGAGGAACGCCCCGACCACCCCGAGCCGACCGAAGGCCGCGAGCAGGGCGAGACCGCCGACCACCGGCGGCAGCACGAGCGGCAGGAGCACGACGGCACGTGCGACGCCGACCCAGCGCGACCGCGACCGCGCGAACAGCACGGCGAGCGGGTACCCGAGGACGAACGCGACGCCCGTGGCCGCGAGCGCCGTGCCGAGGCTGAGCCCGAGTGCGGTCAGTGACGCGGTGGAGGTCACGAGCCCGACGAACGACGACCAGTCCACCCGGCCGAGCATCGCGAGCACCGGCACGACGACGAACAGCCCGCCGAGCACCGCGGGCAGCGGGAGCCACCACGCGACCGGCGGCCGTCCGTCAGCGCGCGGAGCCACGGCTCAGGGCTTCCCGAAGCCCGCGTCGGCGAGCACGCGCTGCCCGGCGGCGGAGCGGACGTACTCCGAGAACGCCCGCGCGAGCTCCGGGTCCTGGGATTCCCGGAGCACGCCGATCGGGTACGTGTTGACGGCCTTGCCCGACTCGTCGAACGGGACGCCGTCGACCTTGCCCCCGGCCCCTCGGACGTCCGTCACGTAGACGAGTCCGGCGTCGGCCTGCCCGGACTCGACCTTGCCGAGCACGTCGGTGACGGACTGCTCCTCGCTGACCGGCTCGAGATCGACGCCCGATGCGGACTCGACCTTCGCCGTCGCGGCACCGCACGGCACCGGGGCGGCGCACGTGACGAGCTGGACGCCCGGAGCCGTCAGGTCGTCGAGGTTCGCGATGCCCTTCGGGTTGCCCGGTGCGACGGCGATCTCGAGGACGTTCGTCGCGAAGTCCCACGGCGAACCGCTCGCCAGGTCGGTCGACGACAGCTTCGCCATGTTCGCTTCGTCGGCGGACGCGAACACGTCGGCGGGGGCACCGTTCTGGATCTGGGTGACGAGATCGCTCGAGCCGGCGAACGAGAACCGGATCGAGGCACCGGGGTTCGCGGTCTCGAACTGCTTGCCCAGCGTGGTGAACGTCTTCTGGAGGGACGCCGCCGCGAACACGGTGATCGACCCCGACTCCTCGGTGTCCGCGCTCGACGACGAGGACGACGACGACCCCGCCGGAGCGTCCGCGGTGGAACACGCCGACAGGCCGAGCGTCGCCACGACGGCGAAGGGCACGAGCAGCGAGCGGGATCGACGGATCATCGGGGGTCCTCCTGGTGGGCGGGTGCCTCGACCGCGACCATCGTGGCCTTCACGGACGCCACCGCGACGGACCCGACCTCGAGCCCCAGGTCACGGACGGCCTCGGCACTCATCAGGGACACCACGCGGTGCGGGCCGCACTGCAGCTCGACCTGCGCCATCACGGTGTCGACGACCAGGTCGGTGACGATCCCGACGAAGCGGTTGCGCGCCGAGCTCTTCACCGCGGACCCCGGGTCGGTCAGCTCGGAGCTGCGTTCCCGCGCGTACGCGGCGACCTCGTGCCCGTCGACCACGGCTCGCCCAGCGTCGTCCGTGGCACGGGTGAAGGTGCCGCCGTCGACGAGCCGACGAACGGTGTCGTCACTGATCCCGAGGAAGGCCGCAGCGTCCCGTACCCGCAGTTGCGTCATGATCCACCGATCCTATCCGCGGATGCGGCGGCAGAGGCGGTGGAGGTGACCGGACTGGGTCAGGACCGGTGCTCGATCGCCACGGGCAGCCCCTCGCGACGCCAGGCCTCGAAGCCGCCGTCGAGGACCGTCACGCGCCTCCCGGCCGGTTGCCGCGCCGCCCACGCGTCCGCACGGGGTCCGCGTGCGCAGTAGACGACGACCTCGTCCGCACCGGTGTCGTCGGTGACGGCACCGGCGACCACGCCGGCCGCGCGTTCCTCGTCGGTCCGGACGTCGACGACGACCAGCGGGTCCGACGGGTCCGCCACCCTGGCGGCCAGGGCGGACGGCGCGATGCGCGGCGTCGCGGAGGCACCAGGGGCAGGCGCCGGTCGACGCGAGGCGGGCCCGCGGCGGACGGGGCTCTCCGTCCAGCGCCACCGGCGGGCGTCGACGGTCAGCACGCGTCCGAGCAGCGGGTCGCCGCTGCCGGTGACCAACGCGAAGACCTGTCCTGCCATCACCGCACCGACCGCACCGCACAGTGCGGGGACCACGCCGTCGAGGGCGCACGAGCCCTCGTCGGGCAGCGCGTCGGGGTGCAGGTCGTGGAAGTCGACGCCGTCCGGCCCGGCGTCGCGGAAGACGCTGACCTGCCCGTCGTGGCCGAGCACGGTGCCCCACACGAACGGCACGCCGACAACGGCGCAGGCGTCCGAGACGGCCCGGGTGACCACGACCGAGTCGGCGGCGTCGACCACGACGTCGTGTCCGGCGACCAGGTCCGGCGTGAACGACCCGACCACGGCGACCGCGTCGAGTTCCGGGTCGACGGCGACGGCCCGGGCGACCGCGACCTGCGCCTTCGGCGAGCCGACGTCCGCGGCGGTGAAGAGCGTCTGCCTGGCCAGGTTCGAAGCGTCGACCACGTCGGGGTCGACCACCGTGAGCCGACCGATCCCGGCGAGGTACGCGACCACCGGCGCACCGAGCCCGCCGGCCCCGACGACGAGGATGCGCGATGTGGCCAGGCGTCGCAGCCCGGTGACCCCGACGTCGGCGAGCGCGGCGGTCCGCGAACCGAGCTGCGTCCGCCCCGGGGAGAGCGCGGCGGCGGGGGCGACGAGGGGTTCCATCCCGTCATTCTGGCCCGTCGCACCGAACTCCTGCATGTGAGAGTTCAGCGCCCGGACGCGGCGGATCCCCAGAGCAGATCGGTACGGTCGCGGGCGTGAGTTCCCCGCGCACCGGTACCGTCCCGGTCCGACGCACGACGTCGGACGCGTCGGTGCGCGCGCGCTCGCTGGGGCTCGTCGTGGCGGCTGTCCGAGCCCTCGCACGGACCCCCGAGATCACCGTCGGCGCGCTCGGCGTCGTCGTCGCAGCGGCCTTCAGCTGGGTGCCGTCGGTCTGGTACGACGAGGCTGCGACCATCGCGAGCGCACAGCGCAGCTGGCCGGCGCTCTGGGCCGAACTGCAGAACGTCGACGCCGTCCACGGCCTGTACTACGCCGTGATGCACGTCTGGTTCACGCTCGTCGGGTACTCGCCGTTCACGCTGCGGTTCCCGAGCGCGCTGGCCATCGGGGTCTCCGCCGGCCTCGTCGTCGCGCTCGGCCGTCGTCTCGGCGGGGTGCGGCTCGGCGTCGTCTCCGGGATCGTGTTCCTGGTCCTGCCGCGCGTCGCCTGGGCCGGCACCGAGGGGCGCCCGTACGCCACCGTCACGACGTTCGCCGTCGCGCTGACCCTCGTGGGGATCACCGCGGTCCGGCGCACCCGGACCGGGCACCACGCGACCCGGTGGTGGGTCGTCTACGGCCTGCTCGCCGTGGTGGCCGTGCTGTTCAACGTCTACCTGGCCCTGGCCGTCGTCGCGCACGGGGTCGTGCTCCTCTGGACCGCCGTCGCCGACCGTGCCGCACGTCGCGACGCCGTGCTCTCGCAGCGCAGCGGTCCGGTGGTCGCGCCGATGGTCGACCGCGCCGCGTTCGTGCGCTGGGGCGTCGCCGCCGTCGGGGCCGCGCTCGTGGTGTCGCCGTTCATCGTCCTCGCGGCAGGGCAGGCCAAGCAGGTCGGCTGGATCACCGGCGTCGGGTGGGCCACCGTGCGCCAGGTCGTCGCGACCGCCTGGTTCGGTGCCGTCTGGCCGTACGCGGTGCTCGGGTGGGCGCTGATGATCGTCGGCGTCGTGCTCGCCGTCCGGGCCACCCGACGCCCCTCCCCCGCCGCCCGTGACCTGCTGCGGATGCAGGCCGTGCGCGTCGCCGTCCCCCTGACGATCCTGCCCACCGCACTGCTCGTCGGCGCGACCGCGGCCGGGGAGCACCTGTACTCCCCGAAGTACGCCAGCCTGAGCCTGCCGTTCGTCGCGCTGCTCATCGGCCTGGCGATCACGGCGATCCGACCCCGGCGGTGGCTGGCGCTCGCGGTCGTCGGGATGCTGCTCGTGTCGGCACCGACGAGCACGATCGTCCGGCTGCCCCACGCCAAGCAGGACTCGCACTGGGCGAACGCGGCGGCGATCATCGAGCGCGAGCGGGACCGGCGCACCGACCAGAACGAGGGCGTCGTCTTCGGCAGTGTCTGGGAGCACCCGGGCACCACCGCGCAGGTCATCGCCGACTCCTACCCCGAGGCCTTCACCGGGATGCGCGACCTCGCCGTCGCCGAGACCGGTGCCGAACGCGGGCAGCTCTGGAACGTCAACGGGGACATCGCGACGACGGTGCCCCAGCGGATCTCCGGCATCGACACCGTGTGGTTCGTCGGCGGCAAGTCACGGAACATCCGCCCGCAGGTCACCGACACGCTCGTGGCCGAGGGGTTCCACGTCGTGCGCTACTGGCACACCGGCACGGTCATCCTCTGGAAGTACAGCCGCTGACGGTGGCGGTCCAGCCGCTGACGGTGACGGTCCAACCGCCGTCGGCTTCGCCGGGGCGTCGGGTCAGTGCACCACGCGTGCGCCGTGCACCGGGCCGGTGGCGCGGAGTGCGACGAGGCCGGCGGCGCTGAGCTCGACCTGCAGTTCGAGCGCGGCGTCACGGTCACCGACCAGGAACGCCACGGTCGGTCCGCTGCCGGACACCAGGCCGGCCAGGGCACCGGACTTCTCGCCGAGCTCCAGCGTCGCCGCGAGCCGGGGCTGCAAGCGCATGGCCGGTGCCTGCAGGTCGTTGTGCACACAGTCGGCGAGCAGGTCGGGGTCGCCCGCGCGCAGAGCCTGCAGCACGTTCGCCTCGACCACCGGGTGCGACGGCGCCGGGGAGATGTCGGCGCGGTACCGCTCCCGGTGCTCGTCGAGCGCACGGTAGACGGCCGGGGTGCTCAGCCCGTCGTCGCTCAGGGCGAGGACCCAGTGGAACTCGCCCTTGGCCAGCGCTGGGCTCAGCTCGTCACCGCGGCCGGTACCAACGGCGGTGCCGCCGGCGAAGGCGAACGGCACGTCGGCGCCGAGCTGCGCGGCGAGCCGGAGCAGCTCTTCGCGACCGAGCGCGGTGCCCCAGAGCGTGTCGACGGCGAGCAGGGTCGCCGCGGCGTCCGCGGAGCCACCGCCCATGCCGCCGGCGACGGGCACCTGCTTGTCGATGGTCAGCCGCACCCCACCGCGGTGTCCGGCCGCGTCGGCCACGAGCCGGGCCGCACGGATGGCCAGGTTCGACTCGTCGACCGGCACGGTGCTCGTGTCGATCGACCCGGTGAAGGTGACCGAGAAGTCGTCGGCGGCCTCGGCGGTGACGTCCTCGTACAGGGACACCGCCTGGTACGCCGTGGCGACGTCGTGGTAGCCGTCGTCCTGCAGCGCCCCGACGGACAGGAACACGTTGATCTTGCCGGGGGCGCGCGTCCGCACGCGGGTCGGTGCGGCCAACGTGGTCATGCGCCCAACCTATCCCGCTGCGGCTGCCGTGAACCCCCGCGCCAGGTCCGCGGTGATGTCGTCGATGTGCTCGAGGCCGATCGACAGGCGGATGAGGCCGTCCCCCACCCCGGCGGCCGCTCGCTCGGCGGAGGTCATCTGCACGTGGGTGGTCGATGCCGGGTGCACGACGAGCGATCGGACGTCCCCGAGGTTCGAGACGTGGTCGAACAGCTCGAGGGCAGCCACGAACCGTCGGCCCGCGGCGACCCCGCCGGCCAGGTCGAACGACAGCACGGCCGACGGCCCCTTCGGCACGTAGCGCTGCTGCAGGTGGTGCCACGGCGAGTCCGGCAGGCCGGCGTAGTGCACGTGCTCGACCTGGTCGTGGGCGTCGAGCCAGCTCGCCACGGTGGCGGCGTTCGACACGTGCCGGTCCATGCGGAGCGACAGCGTCTGGATGCCCTGCAGCACCAGGAACGCGTTGAACGGTGCGATCGCGGGCCCGAGGTCGGCGGACAGCTTCGATCGGGTGCGCTGGATGAACGCCCGCCGCCCGAACTTCTCGGCGAAGTTCGTGTTCGCGAACCCGGACTGCTCGGTCGTTGCGAGCTGCGGGTAGGCGTCGGCGTGCGCTGCCCAGTCGAAGTTCCCGCTGTCGACGATGAGCCCGGCGATGGCGCTGCCGTGTCCGGCCAGGTACTTCGTCGCGGAGTGCACGACGATGTCGGCGCCGTGCTCGATCGGGCGCACCAGGTACGGCGTCGCGATGGTGTTGTCGACGATGAGCGGCACACCGGCCTCGTGTGCGACCCCGGCCACCCCGGCGAAGTCCAGGACGTCCCCGCGGGGGTTCGGGATGGACTCGCCGAAGAACGCCTTCGTCTCCGGACGCACCGCCGCTGCCCACTCGGACAGGTCGGTCGGGTCCTGCACGAACGTGAAGGTGATGCCGAGGTCCCGCAGGGTCGACGCGAACAGCGTGTAGGTCGCGCCGTACAGCGAGGCGCTCGACACCACGTGGTCACCGGCGCGTGCGACACCGAGCACCGCCAGCGACGTCGCCGCCTGCCCGGACGCCAGCGCCAGCGCACCGATCCCGCCCTCGAGGTCGGCGATCCGGCGTTCGAGTGCTGCCGCCGACGGGTTGTTCACCCGCGTGTAGGTGTGGCCGGGGGCGTCGAGCATGAAGCGCGCGGCGGCGTCCTCCCCCGACGGGTACACGTACGCGGCGCTCTGCGCGATCGGCGGCACGTTCGCGCCCCACCCCGGGTCGGCCTTGAAGCCGGCGCGGATCTGGCGGGTCTCGAACGCCCAGCCGTCCTCGGCGTTGGTCGGCGCGGCACCCATCAGGACTGCGCCCCGACCGACTGCCGGACGAGCGGGATGACCTGCTCGCCGAACCGGTCCATCTCCTCGAGCTGCGGCGAGAACTGCAGCAGGAGCGTGTCGACCCCGGCGTCCTCGAACTCCCGGATGCGGTCGGCCACCTGCGACGGCGTGCCCACGAACCCGGGGCGCAGGCCGCGGTTCGACACCGAGTAGTCCTCGAGCGAGGGCACGTGCTCGAGCTGCGACTTCGAGATGAAGTCCTGGTACGACTCGTACGCCTTGCCGTGCTGCACGTCGGTGATCCGGGCGAGCTCGGCCTGCGCCTCTTCCTCGGTCTCGCGCACGATGACGTACGCGGCCATGCCGAACGCCTCGAACGGCGGCAGGCCGGCGTCGACGCGGCGCTGCTTCATCTCGTCGATCTTCGCGCGGAGCTCCTCGACCGTGCCGCCGTGCGTGACGTAGGCGTCGGCGTACCCGGTGATCGCAGCCTTGCCGGCCTCGCTCTCCCCACCGGCGTAGATGCGCGGCGTCACGCGGGGCTTCGGCTCGAGGTGCGCGTTCTCGATGTCGTAGTACTCGCCCGAGAACGAGTACGGGGTCTCGCGCCACAGGCCCTTCATGACCTCGACGAACTCCGCGGTGCGCTTGTACCGGTCGTCGTGCTCCGAGAAGATCCCGCCGTACTGCTTCGCCTCCTCCGCCCACCAGGCGCTCACGACGTTGAAGGTGAACCGGCCGCACGAGATGTCATCGATCGTCGCCGCCTGCTTCGCCGTCACCGCGGGCAGGTGGTACCCGGGACGCATCGCCGCCATGATCTCCAGGCGCTCGGTCGTCGCCGCGATCGCCGCCGCGAGCGACCACGCCTCAAGCGAGGGCGCCGCCGTGCCCTTGATGTCGTTGAGGTTGAGCTCCGGCACGAGCGTCAGGTCGAAGCCGATCCGCTCGGCGCGCTGCGCCAGGCGCTTCACGTAGTCGAAGGTGACCGGCATGTTCTCGTTGTCGACGTTGCGCAGCCAGCCGCCGAAGAGCGGGGTCCAGTATCCGAATCGCACGTGGGTTCCTTGGGGGGTGTGGGAAAGGGGACTGGAGGCCCGTGGCGGGCCCGCCACGGGCCTCCAGTCCGGTGGTTCTTGCGTTCTCAGGCCGTGAGCTGCGCCGCGTACTCCGCTGCCAGCAGGCCACCGAGGTACTTCGCGATGGAGCGCGGGCCGGAGGCCGGCGCGGACTCCTCGACCGCGGGGTTGTAGTTCGTGTTCGTGTTGATGTCGTAGACGACGGTGCGGCCGTCCGTCGTCTCCATGAACTCGACGCCCGCGATGGTGACGCGCTGGTCGGCGAGGAACGTGCGGAGCTGCTGGACCAGCGGGTGCTCGGCGGTGATCTCGGTCCGGACGGCGAACGCCGGGGGCGCACCGGCGGTCTCGGTGCCGGGGACGTCGCAGACAGCACCCGCGATGACCTGGGGCACCTCGCACGCGTCGGCGGGGCAGAGCTCGAAGCTGCCGGCGCTGGTGTCGACGCGGACCGCGTACACGAACTCGCCGCCGACGAACTCGACGCGGGTGATGAAGGGCTCGCGGGCCGTCAGGTACTCCTGCAGCAGGGTGATGCCGTCGACCGGGGCCTCGAACTCGGGGCTGTCGACGTAGGCGTCGAACTCGGCGAGCGAATCGAACCGCCGCACGCCCAGGCCCTTGCCGCCCTGGTTGTGCTTCGTGATGAAGGGGACGTCCTGCCCGTCGGTGAAGGTGCGGGCGGCGTCCTTGAGCGTCGTCGTGCCGAACACGGCGGTCGTGCGGGGCACGTCGAACCCGGCCTGCTGCAGGAGACCGTGCTGCGCGACCTTCGACACCTCGAGCTCGAGCACGTGGCTGCCGCCGACGACCTGGCGGCCGGCACGCTCGAGCCAGCCGAGGATCGCCCGGGTGTACTCCTTGCTGTGCTCGTGGCCGCGGGTGTGGGAGCTCGCGGACATGCGGCTCCAGTAGACGCCGGGGGCCGGCTCGGCCGCGAGGTCGATCTGCCCCTCGGTCAGCAGGATCTCCTCGACCGGGACGCCCTCGGCCTCGAAGGCAGCGGCGAGCGGGGGGAACCACTCGGGGTTCTCGTGGATGACGTACACGCGCGGAGTGCTCACGCCCCCACCCTAGGCACGGTATACCGCACGTGCCCAAGTGTGTGACGTGGCGTTGCTTCTCGGGGGGGGGCACGGTGCGCGCTTGTTCGGTCGGTGCGAGGTTGGTCGCTCGGTGGCGGACTGTAGGGCGGCACCGAGCGGTCAACGATGCACGGGCTCACCAACCGCGCACCGTGCGGGGTCGACCAACCTCGCACGAGCCGAGCGAACCCGCACCGTGCGCCGTGTCAGCCGGCGAAGGTCTGCTGTCCGACGACGCCGAGGAGCTCGAGCTTCTGCGCGTCCTCTGATCCTGGAGGCGCGGTGAAGAGCAGCAGGGCCTGCGCCTGGTCGTCGGTGTGCAGCACCTGGCAGTCGACGGTGATGCGGCCGAGCTCCGGCTGCACGATGGTCTTGTTGTCCGACCAGCGCGTGGCCACCTCGTGCTTGGCCCAGAGGTCGCGGAACTCGGCACTGCGCGTCTGCAACTCGGCGATGAGTTCCGTCGCCCGGCGGTCACCCGGACCCGCGAGCCCGACGGCCGCCCGGAGCGACGCGACCACCACCCGACCCAGCCGCTCGTGCTGCTCGGGTGCGTACTTCGTGAGCTCCTCACCCGTCACGAACCACCGCCACGCCTGGTACCGGCGGTTGCCCGGCAAGCCGACCGAACTGGTGAGGAGCGCCGCCGCGAGCCGGTTCTCGACCAGGGTCTCGCCCAGGTGACTGACGACGATCGCCGGGGTGTCCTCGAGCCGGTCGAGCACCCGCAGGATCGCCGGGTCGACGTGGTCGGCGCGGTGCATCCGGGTCGGGGCGTTCTGCCCGGACAGGTGGAACAGGTGGTCGCGCTCGTCGAGGCTGCACCGCAGGGCCCGGGCGATCGCGGCGATCATCTGCTCGGACGGCTGCGGTCCGCGCTGCTGCTCGAGTCGCGTGTAGTAGTCGACGGACATGCCGGCGAGGGCAGCGACCTCTTCGCGGCGGAGCCCCGGGGTCCGGCGTCGTGGACCCTGCCCGAGACCGACGTCCTCGGGGCGCAGCAGCTCGCGGCGACGGCGGAGGAAGTCGGCGAGCGCGGCACGGTCCATGGGTCGATTGTCGTCCGCTTCCTGCACGGGTGCCAGGGATCGCCGATCCCCCGATGACCGCGCTCTGGTTGCGACCCTGTCCACGGAGCATCGTGGTGGTCATGGACATCACGAACTCCACCGTCTTCATCCCCGGCGCGACCTCGGGCATCGGTCTCGCGCTCGCCCAGCGCCTGCAGGCCGCCGGCAGCACCGTCGTCATCGGCGGCCGCCGCCAGGCGCTCCTCGACTCCCTCGCTACCGAGCACGGCTTCGGCACCGTGCAGATCGACGTCGCCGACGCGGCGTCCATCGAAGCCGCCGCCACCTCGGTGCTCGAGGCGTACCCGTCGCTCGATGCCCTGATCACCATGTCCGGGATCATGCGCGACGAGGACCTCCGCGACCCCGAGCACATCCACGACGCCCTCGAGCTCGTCCAGACGAACCTGGTCGGCACGATCCGCCTCATCGACGCGTTCCTGCCGCACCTGCTCGCCCAGCCCTCGGCCACCCTGATGACCGTCACCTCCGGTCTCGCGTTCGTCCCGCTCACCGCATCACCGACGTACAGCGCGACGAAGGCCGGTGTGCACGCCTACACGCAGGCCCTCCGTCAGCAGCTCGTGGGGTCGTCGCTCGAGGTGCTCGAGCTCGCCCCGCCGGCCGTCATGACCGACCTGATGGGCGGCGCCGACTTCGGTGGGATGCCGCTCGACGCCTTCGCCGACGAGGTCATGGCGCTCATCGAGTCCGGCGCTGCCCCGGAGATCCTGGTGCAGAACGTGCACCCGCTGCGCTTCGCCGAGCGGAACGGCAACCACCAGCAGATCCTCGAGATGATGGCGTCCCGCGAGCACTGACCCGGGTGGTCGGCCGACGTCCGTGAAGTGCGGGGTTCCGTGTTCGGTGCGAGGCACTTCGGCTCGCACCGACCACGGAACCTCGCACCATCGCGGTCAGCTGGCCCGCAGGCGACGCGCCAGCTGCGCACCCGGCGCCAGGCGTGAGAAGGAACTACTCCGCAGCCGCCAGGACCGTCCGCCCGAGCCGCACGAAGTCGTCCACACCGATCGCCTCACCGCGGGCGGTCGGGTCGATACCCGCCGCCGTCAGGACCTCGGACGCGTGCGCACTGCCACCGAGCACCCCGGACAGGCTCTGCCGCAGCATCTTGCGCCGCTGCTGGAACGCCGCGTCCACCAGCGTGAACACCCGCGACCGCAGGAGCTCGTCACCCGGGGGCTCGTGCCGGTCGAACGCCACCAGGACACTGTCGACGTTCGGCACCGGCCAGAAGACCTGACGGCTCACCAACCCGGCGGTGCTCCACGACCCGTACCAGGCGGCCTTGACGCTCGGCGAACCGTAGACCTTGCTGCCCGGACCGGCGGCGAGCCGGTACCCGACCTCGGCCTGCACCATGACGAGCGACCGCTCGATCGACGGGAAGGTCGCGAGCAGGTGCAGCAGCACCGGCACGGAGATGTTGTACGGCAGGTTCGCGACGAGGTGCGTCGGCTCGACGTCGAGGTCCGCGGCGGCGACGGTCATGGCGTCCTGCTGCACGACCGTCAGCCTGGCGTCCGGCTGCATCGACGACACCGTCGACGGGAGCTTGGCGGCCAGGCGCTTGTCGATCTCGACCGCGGTGACGGGGGCGCCGCTCTCGGTGAGCCCGAGCGTCAACGACCCGAGCCCCGGCCCGATCTCGAGCACCCGTGCCGACGGGGTCACACCGGCGACGGACACGATGCGCCGCACGGTGTTGGCGTCGTGCACGAAGTTCTGGCCGAGCTTCTTCGTCGGGGTGACGTCGAGTTCGGCCGCGAGCTCCCGGATCTCCGCCGGGCCGAGCAGTGCGCCCACGACTACTCGTCCACCGTCACGGGCTCGGCGTCCCACGCGCCGTAGACGAGCTCGGTGTTCGAGGCGATCTGGGCCGCGAGCATCGAGGCGTCCGTGCCCAGCGTCTCCGCCATCGACCGCAGGGTGAGCGGGATGAGGTACGGCGCGTTCGGGCGACCACGGAACGGGGTGGGCGTCAGGAACGGTGCGTCGGTCTCGATCATGATCAGGTGCCGCGGGGCGACGACCAGGGCTTCACGCAGCAGTGCGGCGTTCTTGAACGTCACGGTGCCGGCGAACGACATGTACCAGCCGCGCTCCGCGCAGAGCCGGGTGAGGTCCGGGCCGCCGGAGAAGCAGTGGAAGACGGTCCGCTCCGGGGCACCCACGCGGTCGAGGACCTCGACCACGGCGTCGTGCGCGTCACGGTCGTGGATCGTCAGCGCGAGGTCGTGCTCCTTCGCGATGCGGATGTGCTCCTCGAACGAACGGACCTGGGCGTCGCGGCCGTCCTCGCCGGTGCGGAAGAAGTCGAGACCGGTCTCACCGATCGCCCGGACCCGCGGCAGCGCGGCGAGCCGTTCGATGCCGGCGAGGTGCTCGTCGAGCAGCCCCTGTTCCTGCAGCACGGGCGCTTCGTTCGGGTGCAGCGCGACGGCCGCCAGGACCCGGGGCTCCCGAGCGGCGATCGACGCGGACCACTCCGAGGTGGCGAGGTCCGTGCCGACCTGCACGACACCGCGCACGCCGACGCTCGAGGCACGGTCGAGGTGCTCGCGGTACTCGAGGGGACCGTCACCCCCGTCGCCGACACCGTCGGCGATCTCCATGTGGGTGTGGTTGTCGTACACCGGCACGACGAGCGCCTGCGGCAGCGGCGGGTACGTCAGGTCGCGCTTCGAGCCACCGGACCCCCCGTCCCCGCGGGACCGGACGTGCGACTCGGCGTCGGTCACGCGGAGACCTGCTCGATCCGGGGGAACAGCCCGCTCTCGAGCGGCACCACGTGCGACGCACCCTGCCACTCGTACGCGCGGTCGACCCGCTGCTCGGCGACGGACCCGCCGGCGCCGATCGAGGCCCAGAGCTTCTCGGTCGCCTTCGGCATGACCGGGGACAGCAGGACGGTGACGGTGCCGAGGCCGCGGAGCGCGGTGGTCAGGACCGTGCCGAGGCGCTCGCGGTTGACGTCGTCCTTCGCCAGGGCCCAGGGCGCCTGCTCGGTGATGTAGCCGTTCAGGGCGTCGACGAGCTCCCACACGCTCGCGATCGCCTCGTGCGGGGCGAAGGCGGCGATGGCGGCGTCGGCACGCTCGGTGACCGAGACGGCCAGGGCGTCGATCGCCTGGTCGGACTCGGTCAGCGCACCGAGCTCCGGGACCTCGCCGTCGCAGTACTTCTGCAGCATGGCGACCAGGCGCGACGCCAGGTTGCCGTAGCCGTTCGCGAGCTCGGCCTGGTAGCGCGCCGAGATGTCTTCCCAGCTGAAGTTGCCGTCCTGCCCGAAGGTGATGGCGCGCAGGAAGTAGTAGCGGAAGGCGTCGGACCCGAACGTGTCCGTGATCTCGGACGGCGCGATGCCGGTCAGCTTCGACTTGGACATCTTCTCGCCGCCGACGAGCAGCCAGCCGTGGCCGAAGACGCGCTCCGGCACCGGCAGCCCGGCGGCCATGAGCATCGCGGGCCAGATGACGGCGTGGAAGCGGGCGATGTCCTTGCCGACGATGTGCACGCTCGGCCAGAGGCGCTTGAAGGCCTCGTCGTCGTCGGTGCCGTAGCCGAGCGCCGTGACGTAGTTGAGCAGGGCGTCGAACCACACGTACAGCACGTGGTCGCTGTCCCAGGGGATCTTGATGCCCCAGTCGAAGCTGGAGCGCGAGATCGACAGGTCGCGGAGCCCCTGCTTGACGAACGAGATGATCTCGTTGCGGACGCTCTCGGGCTGGATGAACAGCGGGTTCGACTCGTACAGGTCGAGCAGGCGCTGCTCGAAGTCGGACATCCGGAAGAAGTAGTTGCGCTCAGCCAGGACCTCGACCGGGATCGAGTGGATCGCGCAGACCTGCTGGCCCTCGTACGCACCGGTCCCGGCGACCAGGTCGCTCGGCTGCTTGTACTCCTCGCAGCCCACGCAGTAGAAGCCCTCGAACTCACCGGCGTAGATGAAGCCGTCGTCGTACAGCTTCTGCAGGAACGCCGTCACGCCGCGCTCGTGCCGCTCGTCGGTGGTTCGGATGAAGTCGTCGTTCGCGACGTCGACCGTGTCGAGCAGTGGCTTCCAGGCGTCGTTGACCAGCCGGTCGGCCCATTCCTTGGGCGAGACGTCGTTCGCCGAGGCGGTGCGCAGGATCTTCTGCCCGTGCTCGTCGGTTCCGGTGAGCAGCCAGGTGTCGTCACCGCGCTGCCGGTGCCAGCGCGCGAGGAAGTCCGCGGCGACCTCGGTGTAGGCGTGCCCGATGTGGGGCACGTCGTTCACGTAGAAGATCGGCGTGGTGATGCTGAACGAGGACCCGGCGGACATGCGGACCATCCTACGGGCGCACCGAACCCTGATGACGCGTGCGGCGGTGGACTGTGGAGAACCGGGTCCGGGAGGCCCGTGACGGGCCCGCCCCGCGCCTCCAGACCGGCGGATGCGAACGTGACGAGCCCCGCTCAGCGCGCCGCGAGCGCCCCTTCGTAGAGGTCCCGCTTCGACAGCCCGGTCGCGTCCGCGACCGCCGCGGCGGCCTCCTTCATGCGCATGCCGGCGGCCACCCGCTCGAGCACCAGGCGTACCCCGTCGTCGAGCGTGGCTTCTTCCGTGGCCTCCGCGGCGCCGGCGACGACGATGCAGATCTCACCCCGGACACCCTCGGACGCCCACGCGACGAGTTCGTCCAGCGGCCCACGGCGGACCTCTTCGTACAGCTTCGTGAGCTCACGGCAGACCGCGGCGCGTCGGTCGTCCCCGAACCCGACGGCCATGTCCGCCAGGGTCTCGGCCAGCCGGTGCGGCGACTCGAAGAACACCATCGTCCGCTGCTCCCCCGCCAGCGCCTGGAACGCCCGGCGGCGCTCGCCGGCCTTGCGGGTCGGGAACCCCTCGAAGGTGAAGCGGTCGGTGGGCAGCCCGGACACGGCGAGCGCCATGAGCACGGCCGACGGCCCGGGCAGGGCGGTGACGGTGACCCCGGCGGCCGCGGCGGCCTCGACGAGGGGGAAGCCGGGGTCGCTGATCGCGGGCATGCCGGCGTCGGTCAGGACCACGACGTCCTCGTCGCGGGCGAGCTCGATGACCTCGGACGCCTTCGCCCGCTCGTTGTGCTCGTGCAGGGCGATGAGCCGCGGACGGTTCTCGATGCCGAGGGCGCGCATCAGGTGGATGGCGGTCCTGGTGTCCTCCGCCGCGACGACCGTGGCGTTGGAGAGGGTCTCGACGAGACGGCGCGAGGCGTCCCCGAGGTTGCCGATGGGCGTTGCTGCGAGGACGATCACGCACCCATTGTCCCCGCACCGCGACGCCAGCGCGGCCCCGGGGCGGCCGCGGGGCGGCTGCGTCGGCGCGAGCAGCCCCGTCGCAGCGGGGACATGTGGTCGATCCGTAGGATGCTCAGCGATGACCAGCGAGCTGACCGACGACCGCACGGCCGTGCCCGACGGGCCGGTCGGCTCGCGCCTGGACGACTGGTGGGGGCGGGTGCTCTCCACGTCGCAGCGCGTCGCCGTGTGGCGGTGGACGGGTCCGCTCGCGGTGACGCTCCTCGCCGCCGTGCTGCGGCTGGTGAACCTCGGCACCCCGCACTCGCTCGTGTTCGACGAGACGTACTACGTCAAGGACGGCTGGTCGATCGTGCACCTCGGGTACGAGGGCACCTGGCCGGCGAACCCGAGCGGGGACGGCGCCCCGACGACGGACGACCGGTTCGTCCGCGGTGAGACGGACGTCTTCACGAGTGCCGCGGAGTTCATCGCGCACCCGCCGCTCGGCAAGTACCTCATCGGCCTCGGGATGCTGCTGTTCGGGGCGGACAACTCGTTCGGCTGGCGTTTCACGGTGGCCGTGCTCGGCATCGCGACGGTGTTCCTCACCGCCGTGATCGCCCGGTCGCTGTTCCGTTCGACGATGATCGGCACGCTCGCCGGGTTCCTGCTCGCGATCGACGGGCAGGCGATCGTGATGTCGCGGGTGACGCTCCTCGACGGCATCCTGACCTTCTTCGTCATCCTCGGGTTCGGGGCGCTGCTGCTCGACCGTCGGCACGGTCAACGGCGGCTCGACGAGTGGGTCGCCGCCCGCGCCGCCGCGGGCCGGACCACCCTGTGGGGGCCGGTGTTCTGGTGGCGCCCGTGGTTGTTCGCGATGGGCCTGGCACTCGGGCTGGCGGCGGCGACGAAGTGGTCGGGGATGTACTTCCTGGCGTTCTTCGCGGTGTACTCCGTGCTGAGCGACATGATGATGCGCCGCCGCGCCGGGGTGGAGTTCTGGTCGTCGAGCGCGCTGCTGCAGCAGGCACCGGTGTCGTTCCTGCTGACCGTGCCGATCGCCGCGGTGACCTACGTGGCGTCGTGGACCGGCTGGTTCGTGTCGAAGGACGGCTGGGACCGCAACTGGCTGTCCTCGGGCGGCGACCGCTGGACCGGGCTGCTCGCCTGGGTGCCGGACAGCCTGCAGAACTGGTGGCACTACCAGTCGGAGATCTACGCCTTCAACATCGGGCTGCACACCCCGCACTCGTACCAGGCGAACCCGCTGCTCTGGCTCGTGATGCAGCGCCCCACGTCGATGTTCTACGTCGGCACGGACGCCGGGCAGGACGGCTGCTGGGCGAACCGCTGCGGCGAGGCGATCACCGGCATCGCGAACCCGTTCATCTGGTACGCCTCGGTCATCGCGACGGTGGCGCTGCTCGTGCTCTGGGTCCTGCGTCGGAAGTGGGAGTACGGCTTCGTCCTGCTCGGCGTCGCGGCGGGGTACCTGCCCTGGCTGATGTACGTCGACCGAACGGTGTTCCAGTTCTACACGATCGCCTTCGAGCCCTACATGGTGATGGCGCTGGCCGCCGCGATCGGGTTGGTGCTCGGCAGGCGGAGCGACGAACGGTCACGACGGTCGCGGGCGATCCTGTGGGTCGGCGTGTACCTGGGCGTCGTCGTGCTGGCCTCGGTCTACTGGTACCCGATGTGGACGGCGATGCAGGTGCCGTGGGACTTCGTCCGGTCGCACTACTGGATCCCCAGCTGGCTGTAGCCGGTCCGGCAGGGCTGGCAGGTCCGGCCGGTCTGGTCGCGTCCGTCGCGCTGGGCGCTCTGGTGGCGACCACCGCCGGACTGGAGGCCCGTGGCGGCGCCGCCACACCTCCCTCGCAAGCTCGGTCGGCGCGGCCCGCGTGACGCTTCGCGTCACCGCTGAGCGGTCCGCGCCAGTCCGTCCGTGGTCAGGACTGCGCGTGCAGCGCGCGCTCGATCGACTCGCGGTCCAGCGGGTCGCCGAGCATCGGCGCGGTGTCGTCCGCGCCAGGCAGGACGCCCTGGATCAGGAGTTCCGCGTAGCGGCGCCAGGCATCAGGGTCGTGCTCACGGGTGGCGTCGGCGACCGCACCGACCATCGCGGTGAGCATCGGCAGGTCCCGGTAGTCGAAGCCGGGGCGGACGACGCCGGCGGTCTCGGCGCGGCCGATGATCGCGGCGACCTGGCGTTCGAGCCGGTCGCGCTCCTGCACGATGGACGGACGGGCCTTGCCGGCACGGACGATGGCGTCGGCGAGGGCTCGGTCGCGTGCACGGAACGCGAAGACGCCCATCAGGTACACCCGGAGCGCCTCGCGCGGGTCGGACACGTCCGCGGCGCGCGCTGCGGCGTCGTTCATGGCCTCGAACTTGGTGGCGAGCAGCGCCTCGATCAGGGAGTCCTTGTCGGCGAACCGTCGGTAGACGGTGCCGACCCCGACGCCGGCCTCGTGCGCGATGTCGTTCAACGTGACGGAGAGCCCGCGCTCCGCGAAGCACTTGCGTGCCGTCTGCAGGATCAGCTCGCGGTTGCGCGCTGCGTCGGCGCGCAGCGGTCGCTCGAGGTCGGACGCGGACTCGGTGGTGCTCACGATCCGACCGTAGTTGCACTTTCTGGGAACAAGTGGATGCCCTCCTTCCGTTTCGGTCTACACTGACCACAAACGGATGCATCGCATCCGGTTTCGTCACCACCACATCTCGGGAGTGCCCGACGGCGCGCACCTCCACCCCACCCTCCAACCTTCTCGAAGGAGGCTGCCGTGACGGCAGAACACACCGTGCCGACCCCCACCGGGACAGCACCCACGACTCCGGGCACCACCCCCGCCAAGAGCAACCACCGCTGGATCGCCCTGGCGGTCATCGCCCTCGCACAGCTGATGGTCGTGCTCGACGCGACCATCGTGAACATCGCCCTGCCCTCGGCCCAGGCCGACCTGGACTTCGGCACCGACCAGCGGCAGTGGATCGTCACCGCGTACTCGCTGGCCTTCGGTTCGCTGCTGCTGCTCGGCGGTCGTCTCGGCGACCTGTTCGGGCGCAAGAACACCTTCATCATCGGGCTCGTCGGATTCGCCGTCGCCTCGGTGCTCGGTGGCCTCGCCGACTCGTTCGGCCTGCTCGTCGCGGCCCGCGCACTGCAGGGTGTCTTCGGCGCGCTGCTCGCCCCGTCCGCGCTCGGCATGCTGACCACCACGTTCCGCGACCCCAAGGAACGCGGTCGCGCGTTCGGCATCTTCGGTTCCATCGCCGGCTCGGGTGCGGCCATCGGCCTGCTGCTCGGCGGCGTGCTGACCGAGTACGCCTCGTGGCGCTGGTGCCTCTACGTCAACGTCGTCTTCGCCGTGCTCGGCGTGATCGGCGCACTCGTCTTCATGGAGAAGCCGCCGAAGGTCGAGCGTCCGCGCATCGACGTGCTCGGCGTCATCACCATCACGCTCGGGCTGGTCGGCGTCGTCTACGGGTTCTCGAACGCCGAGACGAACGGCTGGGACTCCCCCGTCACGATCGCCATGCTCGCCGGCGGTGTCGTGCTGATCGCCGCGTTCGTGTTCATCGAGACCCGCGTCGCCCACCCGCTGCTGCCCCTCCGCGTCGTGCTCGACCGTGACCGCGGCGGCTCGTTCATCGCGATCGGCCTGGTCGCGATCGGCATGTTCGGCATCTTCCTGTTCCTGACGTACTACCTGGAGCAGACCCTCGGGTTCAGCTCGCTGCAGACCGGTCTCGCGTTCCTGCCGATGCCGCTGTCGATCATGATCTCGGCGACGCAGATCGGTGGCCGCCTGCTGCCGCGCGTCGGGCCGAAGGTGCTCATCTTCGCCGGTGGCCTGGTCGCCGCGACCGGGCTCCTCCTGCTGCTCCGCACCGACCTGGACAGCTCCTACGCGGGCACCGTCCTGCCGGCGCTGATCGTGATCGGCCTCGGCATGGGCACGATCTTCTCGTCCGCGATGAACACCGCGACGACCGGGGTCGCCCGGGCCGACGCCGGTGTGGCCTCGGCGACGGTCAACACCATGCAGCAGATCGGTGGCTCGATCGGTACGGCGCTGCTGTCGACGATCTTCGCCGACGTGGTGTCGAACAGCCTGTCCGGGCTGACCGCCGCCCCGACCAAGCTGCAGCAGGCCCAGGCGACGCTCGACGGGTACCACGTGGCGTTCGGCATCTCGGCCGGCGTGCTCGTGCTCGTCGCCCTGGCCGGCGGACTGCTCATCAACCGGCAGTCGGTGCGGGTCGAGCGGCTCGCCCGTGCCGGGTCCGCCACGACCGGGAGCATCCCCGCCGCAGCGCACTGACGCTGGCGGTTCGCTCCGCGTCTTCGGCCCGTTCCGGTTCTGCCGGGGCGGGCCGTCGTGCGTGTGGGGCTGCGGGGCGGCGACACCCGTTCCACGACGATCCACCTGTCGAACGACGCGTGCATCGTCGATCGATGCGCACGCACTCGGTGCCTGCGGTTGCGCCGTGTGTCCACGTCCCTGGCCCACGTCAGGGGTGCGGATTATGGTGTGCGACATGGCCCCCGTCCTGACCTCACCACTCGTGTCGACGCAGTGGCTCGCAGACCACCTCGGTGCTGACGAGCTCGTCGTGCTCGACGCCTCGGTGCACACGGTCGGGGCCGGGTTCGACACCACCTGGCTCCCCGGTCGGGACGCCCACGAGCAGCGCGGCCACGTGCCCGGCGCCCGCTTCGCCGACCTGATCGACGACTTCTCCGCCGCCGACGCCGACGTCCCGTTCACTCGCCCCGGCGCCGAGCGCTTCGAGGTCGCCGCGGCACAGCTGGGCGTGACGAACACCTCGACCGTGGTGGTCTACGACGACAGCGTCGGCGAGTGGTCGGCACGCCTGTGGTGGATCTTCCGTTCGTTCGGCTTCGACTCCGTCGCGGTGCTCGACGGCGGCTTCACGAAGTGGCGCGACGAGGGCCGCCCGGTCCGCGTGGGCGCGCTCCACACTCGCGCGACGCCGTCCGACCCCGATGCCGGTGCGTTCCTGGCCGGCGAAGAACGTGCGCTCTGGGCCGACCACGATCGCGTCACCCGTGCGGTCTCCGGCGAAGAGCCGGCATCCCTGGTGTTCGCCGCGCCCTGGGCGGCCCTCGGCGACGACCACCCGCCGATCGTGCCGGGCAGCACCCCGATCACGGCGGACACCCTGGTGGACCCCGAGACGAACGCGTACCTGCGCGGCGCCGAGCTCGAGCGGGCCTTCGCCGCGGTGATCGGTGCCGACGAGATCGTCACGTACTGCGGGGTGGGCAGCGCCGCGTGCGTCGACGCCCTCGCCCTGACGGTGCTCGGACACGACCGGGTGAAGGTCTACGACGGTTCGCTGGCCGACTGGTGGCGGCACGAGCAGCTCGCCTCCTGACGGAACCGATCGCGGAACGACGGCCGCGCCGGGCCGCACTACCGTTGCACCATGAGCACCAGACGCGCGGTCATCCTCGGCGGCACCGGCGGCATCGGCTCAGCCGTCGCACGAGAGCTCCTCGACGCCTCGGGCAGGGGCGGCGACGACTGGCAGGTGGACGTCCTCGCCCGCCGAGGCGGCCCCGCAGCGGATGCGCTGACCGCTTCCGGCGCCACGTTCACGTCCGGCGACCGCCGCGACCGGTCCGTCCTGCGCGACCTGCTCCGCCCCGGAGCCGACCTGCTCGTCGACACCGTCGGTGCGACGCGCGACGACGCCCAGCAGCTCCTGCCGTTCCTCGACGACGTCGGCTCGACGGTCTTCGTCTCGTCCAGGTCGGTGTACGCCGACGAGCAGGGACGGCACGCGAACTCGCTCGACAAGCCGGTGTTCGGCGGCGCGGTCACCGAGATCCAGCCGACCGTCACCGCCGGCGACGGGGACCCGACGAGTCGTGACGGCTACGGCGCCGCGAAGGTGGCGGCCGAGCAGGTCCTGCTCGACCACGGCGCCCCGGTCACGGTGCTCCGCCCGTCGAAGGTGTACGGCGTCGGCATCGGCCGCCCGCGGGAGTGGTTCGTCGTCCGCCGTGTGCTCGACGGCCGGGAGCGCATCCTGCTCGCCGACCACGGCCGCGGCGTCGACCACACGACGGCGGCGAGCGGCATCGGTTCGCTCGTCCGGCTCGTCGCGGACGCGCCGGACCGCCGGATCCTCAACGTCGCGGACGCCTCGGCCCCGACCGCGCTCGAGATCGTGCGGACGATCGCCGGACACTTGGACCACCGGTTCGACGAGGTCCTGCTCGACGAGGACGCGCCCGCGTTCGTGGGCGGCACGCCGTGGTCGTCACGACCGCCGTTCGTCCTCGACACCACGGCGGCACGCGCCCTGGGTTGGGAACCGCCGCAGTTCGCGACCGCCGTCGCCCCGGAACTGGCATGGCTGGTCGAGACCGCCCACGCGACGCCCGCCGACGGCGACGTCCCGTGGGCCGACGACCCGTTCTGGGAGCACATGTTCGACTACGGCCCCGAGGACGCCGCACTCGCACTCCTCTCCCTCAACCTGGGCTGACACGGTGCCCCGGTCCGAGGTCCTGTTCATCGGCGGGCGCTCCGGCGTGGGCAAATCCACCGCCGCCGAGGCCCTGCACGACCTGCTCGTCGCGGCGGACGTCCGGCACGCGGTGATCGAGGGCGACCTGCTCGACCTCGCGCACCCGGCACCGCACGTCGAACACCCCGAGGCCCACCTGGCCGAGCGGAACCTGGCCACGATCTGGGCCGGCTACCGGGCGATCGGGCACCACCGGCTCGTCTACACGAACACCGTGTCCGTGCTCGAGCACGAGCGCCTCGCTGCGGCGATGGGCGACGATCCGCTGGTGCGCGTCGTCCTGCTCCGCGCATCCGACGGCGCGACCGCCGACCGGCTCGCACGACGAGCGGGTGGCGCGGTCCCGCAGGCGCAGCTCGCGCACAGCACGCGGACGGCCGGGAGGCTCGACTCGGCCACCGCGGACACGGTCACCCGGGTGGACACCGACGGCCAGAGCCCCGCCCAGGTGGCCGCACGGCTCGCGTCGATCACAGGGTGGCTCGAGCGCTGATCTCCCCGCACGGCCTGTGCAGAGCGGGCCTTCCGTCCACAGTTGTCCCCGGGCGGTGGTCCGCCCAGTCGGGGGCGGGCACGCTGGAGCCATGAACGACAACCGCCTCGGCACCTCGGTCAGCCCCTACCTGCGTCTGCACGCCGACAACCCTGTCGACTGGCGCGAGTGGGGTCCCGAGGCGTTCGCCGAAGCGCGCGAGCGCGGGGTCCCGGTGCTGGTGTCGGTCGGGTACGCCACGTGCCACTGGTGCCACGTCATGGCGCGTGAGAGCTTCGCCGACCCGGAGATCGGTGAGCTGCTCCGGCGGGACTTCGTGTCGGTGAAGGTCGACCGCGAAGAACGGCCGGACGTCGACGCGAGCCTGATGGCCTCGGCGAGTGCGTTCACGCAACAGCTCGGCTGGCCGCTGACGACGTTCCTGACGCCCGACGGCCACGTCTTCTTCGCGGGGACGTACTTCCCACCCACTCCCGTCGGGCAGGTCCCGGCGTTCCGGCAGATCCTGGCCGCGGTGCTCGACGCCTGGACCGAGCGTCGGCACGAGGTCGACGCGAACGCGTCGGCCATCGCGACGGCGATCCGGCAGGGTGCCGTGGCGGACGCGACCGCCCGCTCGGGCGAGGGCGGTGCCGGAGCCGACCCGGGCCTCCCGTCCGTCGATGCCATCCGGGCCGTCACGGACCAGCTGTCCCAGGCAGAGGACACCACCTACGGCGGTTTCGGCGGCGCGCCGAAGTTCCCGAGCACACCGTTGCTCGAGTTCCTCGCCGACGCGGCGGCCGACGGCGACGCCGAGGCCGACGGGCTGCTCGACCGGTCGTTGCACGCGATCCGCGCGTCCGAGCTGACCGACGCCGACGGCGGCGTCTTCCGGTACGCAACCAAGCGCGACTGGAGCGTGCCGCACTACGAACGGATGCTCTACGACAACGCGGGGCTGCTCGCGATCGCGGGTGCCGAACAGGCCCGCGGCATCGCCGACTTCCTCCGCGACACCCTGCGCCGTGCCGACGGGGCCTTCGTCGCCGCGCAAGACAGCGAGTCGACCATCGACGGCCGTCGGGTCGAGGGCGAGTGGTACCGCCGGCCGATCGCCGAGCGCGCCCAGCTCGACCCGCCACCGCTGGACGACCAGGTGCTCACGGGCTGGAACGGCCTGGCGATCCGGGGGCTCGCGATCGCCGGCGCACGGCACGGCGACCCGGAACTCGTCGCGCTCGCGCGGGGCGCGGCCGACGCGGTCCTCGCCGCCCACGTGCAGGACGGCCACGTGACGGTGCGGTCCAGCACACCGCGCGGGGCGTCCTCTGCTCCGGCCACCGTGGAGGACGTCGGACTGCTCGCCGAAGGGCTGCTCGAACTGGCCCTGGTGACGGGCGAGGTCTCCTACGCGACCGTCGCACGCTCGCTCGTCGACGACGGCCTGGCCGAGCGCTTCGACGTCGACCCGGTGCTGGCCGCAGCGGGGACGGCCACGGGCGAACAGCCGCAGACGGCGATGCGGTCCGGCACCGTGGCGCTGGCGTCGGCCGCCGCGACGCTCGGGGCGCTGACGGGCGACGAGGCACTGCGGGTCGCCGCGGCACGACTCATCGCCGACCGCGCCCGCACCGGGACCGAGCGACCCCTCGGTCACGCGGATGCCCTCGGTGTCGCCCTCGCCCTGCAACGGCCGTCGCGCGAGATCGTCGTCGTCACGAGCGGCACCGACGACCCGATGCGGGCCGTGGCACACCGTGGTCGGCGCCCCGGTACGGTCGTCGCCACCACGACGCCGGAGCAGGCACGCGACTGGGCCGAGGCGGGGTTCTCGGTGTTCGAGGGACGCGACGTGCTCGACCCTGCCGCGTACGTCTGCCACGACCGGGTGTGCGAACTGCCGTCCCGGTCGGCGGACGCCCTGGCCCAGCAGATCGCCTGACGCGCCTCCCGCCCGGCGCGCCTGTATCCTGGAATGCTCATGTCTTCTCCGCTGCCCGTCATCACGTACCCGCCCGAACTGCCGGTCTCGCAGCGGCGGGACGACATCGCGGCCGCCATCCGTGACAACCAGGTGGTCATCGTCGCCGGGGCCACCGGCTCGGGCAAGACGACGCAGCTGCCGAAGATCTGCCTCGAGCTCGGTCGTGAGCACATCGGGCACACCCAGCCCCGCCGGATCGCGGCGCGGACCATCGCCGAGCGTGTGGCGGAAGAACTGGGCGGCGGGGAGCTCGGCGGGCTCGTCGGCTACCAGGTCCGGTTCACCGACAAGGTGAGCTCCGAGACCCGCGTGAAGCTGATGACCGACGGCATCCTGCTGAACGAGATCCACTTCGACCGCGACCTGAAGCGGTACGACACGATCATCATCGACGAGGCGCACGAGCGGTCCCTGACGATCGACTTCCTGCTGGGCTACCTGAAGCGGCTGCTGCCCCGTCGCCCCGACCTGAAGCTCATCATCACGAGTGCGACGATCGACCCGGAGTCGTTCTCGAAGCACTTCGACGACGCCCCCATCATCGAGGTGTCCGGCCGCACCTACCCGGTCGAGATCCGGTACCGCCCCCTCGTCGCCGAAGACCAGGACGACGACGCCGACGACGAGTCGGACTCCCGCACCGGCGACAGCGGCAACGCAGCCGACGACCGCGACACCCTGCAGGGCATCACCGACGCCCTCGACGAGCTGGCGCAGGAGGACCCGGGCGACGTGCTCGTGTTCCTGTCCGGCGAGAACGAGATCCGCGACGCGCAGGACGCGATCGAGGGCAAGCGCTACCCGGGCACCGAGGTCCTGCCGCTGTACGGCCGCCTGTCCGCCGCCGACCAGCACCGGGTCTTCGAGCGCCGGCACACCCCGGGCATCCGCCGTCGTGTCGTCCTCGCCACGAACGTCGCCGAGACCTCACTGACCGTGCCCGGCATCAAGTACGTGATCGACACCGGGACGGCACGCATCTCGCGGTACTCCCCGCGGGCCAAGGTGCAGCGCCTGCCGATCGAGGCGATCTCCCAGGCCAGCGCCAGTCAGCGCTCCGGTCGAGCGGGCCGCACGAGTGCCGGCATCGCGATCCGGCTCTACTCCGAAGACGACTTCGGCCGACGCCCCGAGTACACCGACCCCGAGATCCTCCGCACGAACCTCGCCGCGGTGATCCTGCAGATGATCTCGCTCGGCTTCGGGGACATCGAGTCGTTCCCGTTCCTGCAACCGCCGGACAGCCGGGGCGTGAAGGACGGCCTCGACCTGCTCCGCGAGCTCCGCGCCGTCGACAAGGACGGCCGCATCACCAAGTCCGGGCGACAGCTGACCCGGCTGCCGATCGACCCCCGGCTCGGTCGGATGGTGCTCGAGGCCGGGCGGCAGGGTGTCGGGCGCGAGGTCATCGCCATCGTCAGCGCCCTGAGCATCCAGGACCCCCGCGAGCGCCCCCTCGAGAAGCGCGCGCACGCCGACCAGCTGCACGCCCGCTTCGCCGACCCGACGAGCGACTTCCTGACCCTGCTGAACCTCTGGAACCACATCGAGGAGCAGCAGGAGGAACTGTCGTCGAGCGCGTTCCGCCGGCTGTGCAAGGCCGAGTTCCTGAACTACCTGCGCATCCGCGAGTGGCAGGACCTGTACCGGCAGCTCTCCCGTGCCGCGAAGCAGGTCGACGTCCGAGTCGGGCAGGCCCGCTCCGACGACGGCGACGCCGTGCACCGCGCGCTGCTCTCCGGACTCCTCAGCCAGATCGGGCTGCGCGACCGCGAGAAGCGCGACTACCTGGGCTCGCGGAACACCCGGTTCGTGGTGTTCCCGGGCAGCGTGCTCGCGAAGAAGCAGCCGGACGCCGTGATGGCCGCCGAACTCGTCGAGACGAGCCGGTTGTTCGCTCGGACCGTCGGCCGGATCGACCCCGCCTGGGTGGAGCCGCTCGCCGGTGACCTGCTCAAGCGCACCTACGGCGAGCCGCACTGGGAGAAGAAGCAGGGGGCGGTCGTCGCCTACGAGCGCGTGACCCTGTTCGGCGTCCCGATCGTGCAGCGCCGCCGCGTGCAGTACTCGCGGATCGACCCGGAACACTCCCGCGAGCTCTTCATCCGGCACGCCCTGGTCGAGGGTGAGTGGGAATCGCAGCAGGCCTTCGACCGCGCCAACCGGAAGCTCCGCAAGGAACTCGAGCAGCTCGAGGAACGCACCCGCCGCCGGGACATCCTGCTCGACGACGAGAACGTCTACGAGTTCTACGACGCCCGCATCCCGACCGACGTCGCCACGACCCGCGACTTCGAGGGGTGGTGGCGCACCACCCGCCGTGAGCAGCCGCACCTGCTCACGATGCGCCGGTCGGACCTGCTGGACGAATCAGCGGCCGAGGCCGCCGAGGACGACGTCGAGTACCCGACCCAGTGGCGGAGCGGCGATCAGCGTCTCGCCATCCAGTACCGCTTCGAGCCCGGCGCACAGGACGACGGCGTCAGCGTGCAGGTCCCCCTCGCGCTCCTGCCCCGGATGCGTGAAGAGGGCTTCGACTGGCAGGTGCGCGGCCTCCGCAAGGAACTCGTCACCGCGCTCATCAAGTCGCTGCCGAAGCAGATCCGCAAGAACGTCGTGCCCGCTGCGGACTGGGCCGAGAAGATCGTCGCCGAGCTCCCCGACGATGCCCCGACCGAGCCGACGGAGTCGTTCCGCGCCACCCTCGCCAAGGCGATCCAGCGCATGACCTACGTCCCGGTCTCCGAGTCCGACTTCGACCTGTCCCGCGTCCCCGCGCACCTGCTGCCGACGTGGGCCGTGGTCGACGAGCGTGGTCGCCGGGTCGAGACCGGCAAGGACCTGTCGGCCCTGCAGACCAAGCTCAAGGACCGGACCCAGCAGAGCGTCGCCTCCGCCACGGCGAAGGGCGCAGGACGGACAGGAGGCGCGGCTCGCGTCGCGTCCGCCGGTGCCGGTCGCCCGCTGGAACAGTCCGGACTCACCGCCTGGCCCGACCAGGACCTGCCGCAGACCCTCGACACCAAGCAGGCGGGCGGCGTCATCCGCGCGTACCCGTCCCTGGTCGAGGAAGGCACGGGTCCGAAGGCGACCGTCGGCGTGCAGTTGCTCGCCACTCCGTCGGACCGGGTCGTCCGGATGCCTGCCGGGGTCCGCCGTCTGGTGATGCACGCGGTGCCGTCGCCCGTTTCGTACATCCAGTCGCACCTGACCGCGCAGGAGAAGCTCGCGCTCGCCGCCAGCCCCTACCCGTCGACCGCCGCGCTGTTCGACGACGTCCTGGCCGCCGTGGTCGACGCCGGCATCCGTCGGGCCCACCCGGACGGCCTCGTCTTCACGAAGGCCGAGTTCGAGTCGGTCCGCGATGCGGTGTCGGCCTCCGTCGTCGACACGATGTTCACCGCCGTGTCCGAGGTCGCGGCGGTCCTGGCAGCGCAGCGCTCCGCCGAACGGGCACTCAAGCAGGCGAACTCGATGTCGCTGCTCGCCGCCCTCAGCGACATGCGGCAGCAGATGGAGCGCCTGGTGTTCCCCGGGTTCGTCGCCGTCGCGGGGCTCGACCGGCTGCGTCGCATCCGCGTGTACCTGCAGGGCATCGAGGCGCGCGTGCAGAAACTGCTGCAGAACCCCGGACGAGACGCGACCTGGATGCGCGAGGTCACCGTGGCGACCGACCGCTACACCGACGCCGGCGGCACCTTCCCGCCCGCGGTCGGGGCGCACCCGGAGCTCGTGCACGCTCGGTGGATGCTCGAGGAGTTCCGGCTGAGCCTGTTCGCGCAGGAACTCGGGACCGCTGAGACCGTCTCGTTGCAGCGGATCACGAAGGCCCTGACCGCCGCACGCTGATGGGTCTACCGTGTCGGCCATGATCGGCACACTCGACGTCGTCGTCCTGGACTGCCCGGACACCCGCGCCCTCGCCCGCTTCTACGCCGAGCTGCTCGGCGGTGAGATCGTCGGCTTCGACGAGGACTGGGCGGAGCTCGCCCTCCCGTTCACCGACCACCGTCCGATCCTGGCGTTCCAGCAGGTCGACGACTACCGGGCGCCGGAGTGGCCCGGCCAGGCGGTGCCGCAGCAGAGCCACCTCGACGTGAAGGTCGACGACCTCGACGACGGCGAGGCCGCGGTGCTCGCGATCGGTGCGACGGCCACGGGGTCGGGCACGGAGACGTTCCGCGTCTACCTCGACCCCGCGGGGCACCCGTTCTGTCTCATCCGGCCGTCGGACTGACCGGTTCGGTCGCCAGGCCCTCGACCACGGTGACGTTCGGCAGTGCGGTGAGTGCTGCGCCGGGCAGGAACAGCTTCGCGGCGCGGCGCCCGGCGCCGATGACGACCTCGGGGGCGTCGAGGACGCGCGCGTCGATGTAGAGCGGCCACGACGACGGCAGCCCGATCGGGGTGATGCCGCCGTACTCCATGCCGGTCAGCTCGACCGCTTCGTCCATCGGGGCGAAGCTCGCCTTCCGGACGTCGAGCAGCTGCTTCACGACGCGGTTCACGTCGAGCTTCGTGGATGCGAGGACGACGCAGGCGGCGTAGCGGACCTCGTCGCCGCGCTTCCCCGCGACGACGATGCAGTTCGCGCCGCCGGCCAGCGGGTAGCCGTACGCCTCCGAGAACGCGGCCGTGTCGGCGAGGTCCGCGTCGATCGGGGCCCCCTCGATCTTCATGACGACCTCGGTCGGCAACGCGACGAGGGCTTCGGCGACGGGGATCGCGAGGAATCCGGTGGCGACCAGGGCGGGAACACGTTCGAGCGTCGGCATGGCTCCACCGTAGGGAAGCGATCCCGCACGAGGGTGGAGCCATGACCGAACTCCGGGCGATCGACGTCGACCAGTGGCCCCGCCGGGAGCACTTCGAGCACTACCGGCGCCGGGTGCCCTGCGCGTACGAGGTGACCGTCGAACTCGACGTCACCGCCTTCGTCGAGCGCGTCCGAGCGACCGGCCGTCGGACCTACGCGTCGCAGCTCTGGGCGATCGCGACCGTGGTGAACCGGCACGACGAGTTCCGGATGCAGCTGCTGGACGACGGCTCCCCCGCCGTGTGGGACCGTGTCCACCCGATGTTCACCGTGTTCCACGCGGACACCGAGACGTTCTCCGCCCTCGTCGTGCCGTACGACGACGACTTCGGCACCTTCCACGACGCTGCGGTGTCGACGATGACGGAGTACCGGGACGACACGCGGATGTTCCCGCAGGACGACCGGCCCGGCAACGTGTTCGACGTCTCGACCCTGCCGGGGGCGTCGTTCACCGGCTTCTCGCTCCAGGTGCGCGACGGCTGGGACCACCTGCTGCCGATCATCACGCTCGGCGGGTACCGGACCGCTGGTGACCGGACGCGGCTGCCGCTGGCGCTGCAGGTCAACCACGCGGCTGCCGACGGCTTCCACACGACCCGGCTGCTGCGCGAGCTCGAGGAGCTCTTCGCCGATCCCTCGTGGCTCAGGTCCTGAGTTCGGTCCGGCGGGGCTTCAGGCGGTCGGGTGCGTCCGTTGCCGGTACCCACTCGCACGTGAAGGTCCCGCGGTAGCCGAACAAGAACCCGAACAGCGCGTTGCGCACCTCGAGGTCGACGTGGAACGACTCGTCCTCGTCGGACCAGTACTCGTGCAACGTCGCCCGGCCGCTGAAGAGCATCGGGAACCGGAAGGCGATCGGCCCCTCGTAGAAGCGCTGGGCGTCCGAGGTGAGCACCAGCCCACCCCGGTCGTCGACGACGAGGTCGAGGTCCACCGCCAGGTGCTGGTGCGAACCGAGGTAGTCGAGCACCCGCCCACCGACGAGGACCATCGTGGCGTCGAAGCGCGCGGTGCGCCCCGGGCGGGTCGTGTAGGTGCGGACGAAGGTGACGGTCTCGCGTCCGTGAGCGTCCCGGTAGGGGTAGTTCTCGATGGTGAAGGGCACGTCGTCGCCGACGTCGGGGACCAGGATGTTCCGGAGCCGCCCGATCTGCAGGAACGGAACGGTCCACCACGGACCCCGGCGGATGGAGGTCATCACCCCGCGCCCGATGCACGCTTCGGCGGCATCCAAGCCGACGTCGAAGCGCCGTTGCATCATCGGGTGCAGTCGGTGGAAGTCTGCGCCGAGCGCCGCTCGGAACACCGAGGTCATCGCTGCTCCGCCGGGTCCGGCAGGACGGCGAGGGTCGCGGGCGCGTCGCGCAGGTGGTCGCCTCGTCGGGTGCCCCCACGCGGTGCTCGTGACGACCGGGAGGCCCGTGGCCGGCCCCGGCGCCACACCTGCAGCACACTCGCCAACTGCCAGGTCTCGGGGTCGCCGCCGCCTTCCAGCCAGACGCGGAGCCGGTCGAAGCTCCATGCAGTCGCCCAACCGAGCAGCGGCCGGACGACCACGTCGAGTGGCCCCCATCCCGGGTCGTAGTCGTACCCCGTGATGAAACGGGTGCGGCCGTCCTCGGTCGGGACGTACTTCCAGTACCCACGACCGTGTCGGATCGGCGACAGGCGGTCCCGGGTGGAGAAGCGCAGAGCCGACGTCCGTGTGCCGTCCGACCGGAGTCGCTCGCCGAGGCTCACGCCCGTGCCGTGGACGTCGTGCACGGCGGACCGTCGGACGTACGTGAAGCGGGCTGCTCCGTCGGCGTCGGCCGGTTCCGGGACGATCTCGGAGAACCGGACGTCCCACCGCACGTGCTGTCGCGGATCCTGCGTCGCTTCCCAGACCCGCTCGACGCCCGCGTCGATGATCGTCTCGACGTAGATGCCCCGGTTGCCCACACCCCGAGCGTAGGACACCACTGGCAACCGGTCACCGCTGGCGAACCCCGCCGTCCCACCGCATCTCCTACGCTGACCCCATGACGTCGCAGTCGGACTCCCCCGCCCGCAAACGCATCGGGCTCGTCGGCGCGGGCGGCATCTCGGTCGCCCACCTGCCCGGGCTGCTCCGCCTGGGCGACGTGGTGGTGCACGCTCGCGAGGGCGCCCACGAACTCGTCGCCGCGTTCACCGACACCGCCCGGGCCGAGGGCAGCACGATCACCGTCGCCGGCAGCCTCGACGAGCTGCTCGCCGTGGTCGACGTCGTCGATGTGGTGGTCCCGACGCACGCCCACGCCGAGGTGGTCCGTGCGGCGATCGCGGCCGGCAAGGACGTCGTCTCGGAGAAGCCCCTGGCCCGGACCGACGCGGACGCGGCGGACCTGGCGGCGCGCGCTGCGGACGCAGGCGTGCAGCTCTACCCGGCCCAGGTGGTGCGCTGGTTCCCCGCGTACGCGCGCCTGCACGAGGCCGCGACCACGGGCCTCCTGGGCGACCTGGCGGTGTTGCGGTTCTCGCGGTCCGGTGCCTTCCCCACCCACGTCCCCTGGTTCGGCGACCGCGCCCTGTCGGGCGGGATCGTGATGGACCAGATGATCCACGACCTGGACATCGCGCGCTGGGTGGCGGGCGAGGTGACCCGGGTTTCGGCGGTGAGCGTCCGCGCGGGTTCCGAGGCGGAGCCGGTCGAGGCGGCGCACGTCCTGCTCACGCACGAGTCGGGCGCGATCAGCCACGTCGCCGGGCTGTGGGGGCCGCAGCACCTCGCCTTCACGACCGAGTACTCGGTGACGGGGACGCTCGGCAGCCTGTCGCACTCGTCCCGGGCCGAGGAGGACACCCGGAGTGACCTGGCGGCACCGGCTTCCGTGGACGGTTTCCTGCCGACGGTCGACCCGGCGGACGACCCGTACGCGCTGGAGCTCGCCGACTTCCTCGCCGCGTTCGACGGTGGTGCACCGCCCCGGGTGACCGTGGACGACGGCATCGCTGCGGTGCGGATCGCGAACGCGGCGATCGCCTCGATCGAGTCCGGCCAGCCGGTGGAGGTGTCGCGGTGACGCTCCGGGTCGGGGTGCTCTCCTTCGCCCACACGCACGCCATCAGCTACCTCGGTGCCCTGGCGGCGATGCCGGACGTCGAGGTGCGCGGCACGGACCCGGGCGGGACCTCGACGGGGACGGAACTCGGCGACCTGCGCGGCGCCGAACTGGCACGCGCGCTCGGCGCCGGGTACGCGGACTCCGTGGACGAGCTGCTCGCCTGGGGCCCGGACGCCGTGATCGTCACGAGCGAGAACGCGCGGCACCGAGAGTTCGTCGAGCTCGCGGCGGCAGCGGGGGCACACGTGCTCTGCGAGAAGCCGCTCGCGACCTCGTGGCAGGACGGCCTCGCCATCCGCGATGCGGTGGACCGCGCCGGGGTGCTGCTCATGATGGCGTTCCCGGTGCGCTTCGCCTCGGCGTTCGACCGGCTGCGCGCGACGCGGGACTCGGGCGCACTCGGCACGGTGTTCTCGGTGCGGGGCGCGAACAACGGCATGCTCCCGATCGCCCGGGACTGGTTCACCGACGTCCGACTGAGCGGAGGCGGCGCCCTCGTCGACCACGTCGTGCACGTCGCCGACCTGATCGACGGGCTGACCGGAGCGGCGCCGGTGTCGGTCACCGCCGTCGCCAACCGGGTGCTGCACGCGGACCGCGCGAACGCCGAGACCGCGGGGCTGGTGACCATCACCTACGACGACGGCACGATCGCGGCGATCGACTGCTCGTGGAGCCGACCGGACACGTCGCCGGTGTGGGGCGGGCTGACGCTCGACGTCGCCGGGACCGGTGGCACGGTGTCGGTGGACTTCTTCGGGGCGGCTGCTCGGGGGCTCGAGGCGGTCGGGGGCCGGCCGATCGAACTCCGGTACGGACCCGACCACGACGTGCCGATGCTCCGGACGTTCCTGGCGGCCGTGGAGTCCGGGGAGCAGCCGCAGCCTGACGTCGGGGTCGGACTCCGGACGCTGTCGATCGTGCTGGCGGCGCAGGAGTCGGTGCGGACGGGCAGGACGGTGCCGGTGCAGGTCGCGGACTGAGCACCGCCCCGCGCTACGCTCGTCCCGATGCGCGCAACCGTGCGGGACGTGGCCGCCCTCGCCGGGGTGTCCCCGAAGACCGTCTCCAACGTCGTCAACGGCGGCGTGGTCGTGCGCCCGGAGACCCGTGAACGCGTCGAGCGGGCGGTCGCCGAGCTCGACTACGTGCCGAACCTGTCCGCCCGCGGGCTCCGGAACGGCCGCTCCGGAGCCATCGCGTTGACGCTGCCGGAGATGGGCAGCGCCTACTCCGCCGAACTCGCGCAGTCCTTCGTGGAACTCGCCCGCGAACGCGGCTGGGTCGTGCAGCTCGAGCAGACCGGCAACGACCCGGCCCGCGAACGCGAACTGGTCTCCCGTGCCCGGGCACACCTGGTGGACGGGCTGATCCTCAACCCGGTGTCGCTCAGCGCGAGCGTCCTGGCCTCGACCGAGGGGCTGCCGCCGACCGTCGTCATCGGCGAGGTCGAGCCCGAGCACGTCGACCAGGTCCACGTGGACAGCCGTGCGGCGGCCGAGCAGGTCACCGAACACCTCATCGCCCGCGGGCACCGGCGCATCGCGATCGTCGGGGCGTCACCCGAGGGCGCCGCGACGGCGACGAGCGAGCTCCGGGAACGCGGGTACACCGCCGCGCTCACCGCCGCCGGCATCACGCCCGATCCCTCGCTCCGTGTCCCGCTGCCGTCGTGGACCACGAGTTCCGCGGCGACGACCTTCGCGGCCTGGCTCGACGAGCACCACCTGCCCGACGCCGTCTTCGCCTTCACCGACTCGATCGCGTTCGGGGTGCTGCACGTCCTGGCCGCCCGCGGGGTCCGGGTTCCCGAGCAGGTCAGCGTCATCGGGTTCGACGACGTCGACGCGGCCGCGTACGCGATCCCGTCGCTCAGCACGGTGTCGTTCGACCGTCGGGCCTTCGCGACGGCGGCGCTCGACCTGCTGACCCGGCGGATCGCGGACCGCAGTGCCGCGCCGGAGACCGTCGTCGTGCCGCACCGGATCGTCGAGCGCGCGAGCGTCGCCGACCGCCCGCGCTGACGCGGCTGCCGCGCCGCTGCCGCTGCGGCCGCCGCGCCGTTTCGCGCTGGCCGACACCTCACGCGGCCGCGCGCCCACGAAGTGTCGGTCAGCGCGAAAGACCGCCAGCACCGCCGCCGGAGCCGCCGCCAGCGCCGCCAGACCCGGAGCCGCCCCCGCCCGGGTCCGCCGCCGCCGCCAGCACCGCCGACCGCGTCCGCGCATCACCGAGGATCCGGAAGTGCCCACCCACCGGCAGCCGCACGTTCGTCGCCCCCTGGAGCTCGCTCCCCTCGGGGATGAGCGTGTCGAACACCCCGTACACCGAGGTGATCCGCGCGTTCGCGTCGAGTTCCCGTGCCAGCCCCGCCAGCACCGGGTCGGCCGCCCGGAACGCCCGCAGGTGCGGCACCGGCGCGAGCCGCGCGTAGACGGACCCCGCGAAGGGCGTCGACACTGCGACCATCCGGTCGATCCGCTCGTGCTGGTCGAGCTGCGTCATCGCGTACTTGCCGATGAGCCCGCCCTTGCTGTGCGCGAGCACGAGCACGTTCCGCAGGTCCTGTTCCTCCAGGGTCGCGATCACCTCGCGCGCCGAGTCGGGCACGGGCCGCAGGTTGTGCCGCAGGACGGGCAGCACGTGCACCGGGTGCCCCCGGTCGTGGAGCGCGTCCATCAGCGGCCGCATGAAGTGCCAGGTCTCGTAGACGCCGGGCACCACGACGACGGGCTGCCCGGCGCCGGTCCGGTAGTCGTCCGCGGTGGTCGGCCCGAGGCTCCGGACCTGCCACCTGGCGGCGTACCCCCAGTCGAGTGCGGCCCACCACGCGCGTCGCACCAGCGGGACACGGCCTGGAGGCCCGGATCGCGCCGTCCGCGCCGCCTCCGTCCCCGACGTGGTCGGCCGGGTCATCGCAGCCCCTCCAGGCGCTCGGCGCTGCGGAACGTCTCGAGGAGGCGTGCGAAGGCGTCCGGCTGCCGTTCCTGCACGTGGTGCGGGCCGGCCAGTTCCACGAAGGTGCCGTTCGGCGCAGCGGCCGCGACCCGAGCCGACCAGTCCTGCCGCGCGATCGGGTCCTGGGTGCCGCGGACGACGAGGACGGGCTGCATCACCTCGGTGATCGTCTGCTCGGTCGGGTAGCGGAGCATCGGCCCGAGCTCACGCGTGTACTGCCGCATGCTCCGCAGGTAGTCGGTGACGAGAACGCCGTTCATCCGGACCCCCTCGACGAACCCGTCGCGGCCCAGGTCGAGCGCCTGCAGCGGGAGCGATCGCCGCTCGGAGTCGATCACCGGACCGACGAGCACGATCGCCGCGACGGTCTCCGGGTGGCGCCGGGCGGACTCGACCACGACCTGGGCACCCATCGACTGCCCGACGAGCACCAGGTCGCCGTCGACCAGGTGGCGGACCGCCCGCACGACCACGTCGCCGAGCTCCTCGATGGGCAGCCGACGACCGGCCGCTGGCAGCCAGCCGAACCCCGGCAGGTCGACGCTGATCGTGCGGTGCTCGGCGGCGACGGCGCGCTGCGACCGAGCGAAGGACCGGTGCGACATCCCGATGCCGTGGACGAACACGACGGTGGGGTCGGTGTCGTCGCGGACCGGCTCTCGCGCCGCCATGGTGTGCAGGCGCACGGGCAACCCGTCGATCCGGACGGTCTCCACAGCAGCGCGCACGAGCCGAGGCTACGCGGCGGTTCGCAGCACCGGGTCAGCCTCGTCATCGGCTGTGCATAGCCGGGCCGTGTGCACTCCTGGCATGAGCGACACCACTCCCACCAACGGCCACGGACCGGACGGCTCCGACCCGGCGAACCGGGCGACGACGCCGACCGGCTGGGGCGCCGCCCCGACCCCGACGTCGACCTCCACGCTCGACGCCCCCGCGCCGCAACAACCACAGCAGCAGCAGCAGCCGTACCGTGCGGACGCCGGCGCCGGCGCCCCGGGCGGCTGGGACTCCACCGCCCCGAACGGCGCCACCCCCTGGTACGGAGCCGCAGCCGGCGCCGCGAGCCCGACCAACCGCCGCAGCACCGGCCCGAAGCCCCCGTGGTTCTGGCCGCTCCTCGCCGCGATCGTCGGGCTCGCCGCGCTGCTCGTCGGCGGAGGCGTCGGGTTCGCCATCGGCCACGCGATCGGTGCGGACCGGACGCAGTCGACCACGCAGGTGCCCGGCACGAACCGGTTCCCGGGCAATGGCACCGGTCAGGCCCCCGGGTACGGCTCCGGCAGCAGCGACGGGAGCAGCAGCGACGGCACGAGCGACGGCAGCAGCACCGACGGCACCGGGAGCTGACCGGCGGGTACGATCCGTCCCATGCGGAAGACCACTGCCGGTCTGTTCACGTCGGTCGACGGCGTCGTGCAGGACCCCTACGAGTTCCAGTACGACAGCTTCGACGACGAGCTCGGCGCGGCGATGGGTGCCTTCATGGCCCGCACCGACACCGTGCTGCTCGGCCGGAACAGCTACCTCGAGTGGTCCGAGTGGTGGCCCGCCCACCCGGAGGACCCCTTCGGGCAGTGGATCAACCCGATCGAGAAGCACGTGGCCTCCACCACGCTCGGCGACGACCTGACCTGGCAGAACAGCACGCGGATCCCCGGCGACGTTCCCGCGTTCGTGCGCGACCTGCAGCAGCGCGACGGGGCGGACATCGCCGTGTGCGGCAGTGTCACGCTCGTCCGCAGCCTGCTGTTCGCCGGGGTCCTCGACGAACTGCAGCTCATGATCCACCCGGCGATCGCCGGCCGTGGCCGGCGACTGTTCGAACCGACCGACCCGCCCACGCGCCTGCGTCTGGTCGACAGCACCGTGACGAGCAAGGGGAACGTGCTGAACACCTACGGGCGGTTCGACGCCTGACGGACGCACCACGGGCCTCCCGGCCTCTGCCCGTCATGCGCCCCGGCAAACCGCGCGTACCCTCGTGGGTGACCATCCGCACCCGAGGAACACCGGAGCAAGCATGACCCAGGACACCCGCCCGCACGTCGTCATCGTCGGCGGTGGATTCGCCGGTGTGGCCGCCATGCGGGAGCTCGCCGACGCGCCGGTCCGGGTGACCCTGGTCGACCGCCACGTCTACAACATGTTCCAGCCCCTGATGTACCAGGTGGCAACGGGCGGACTGAACGCCGGCGACGTGACGTACTTCCTGCGCTCGCTCCGGGCCCGCCAGTCGAACGCCGAGTTCCGTCACGGCCTGCTCACCGGCATCCGCACCGACGAGCGCATCGCCGAGATGTCCGACGGCGAGCACCTGCACTACGACTACCTGATCCTCGCCAACGGCGTGAACACGAGCTACTTCGGCACCCCCGGTGCGTACGAGTACGCGTACTCGATGTACTCCCGCTCGCAGGCACTCCGCATCCGCGACGAGCTGTTCACCCGGCTCGAAGAAGCGGCGGCCAACCAGGGCCCCGACGAGATCCGCATCGTGATCGTCGGTGGCGGTGCGACCGGTGTCGAGATGGCCGGCGCGCTCGCCGAGCTCCGCGACCAGGCACTCGTCGGCGCGTACCCGGAGATCGAACGCGGCAACATCTCGATCACGCTCGTGCACCGCAGCGGCGAGCTCCTCAAGCCGTTCGCCCCGCGCCTGCGCCGCTACGCCGCCAAGGTGCTCCGCAAGCGCGGTGTCGTGCTGCGGCTGAACACCGGCGTCTCCGAGGTCAAGCGCGACGGCGTGATGACCGCCGACGGCGAGTTCATCCCCGCGTCGCAGGTGATCTGGGCGACCGGCGTCGCCGCCCACAAGGAGGTCTCCGGCTGGGGCCTGCCGCAGACCCACGGTGGCCGCATCCAGGTGAACGACGACCTGAGCGTGAAGGGCGCCGAGCGGATCTTCTCCGCCGGCGACATCGCCGCGCAGGACGACGCCCTCGCCCAGCTCGCCCAGCCCGCGCTGCAGGGCGGACGCCACTCGGCGCGGCAGATCGTGCGCCTGCTCGAGGGCAAGGCCACCGAGCGCTTCAAGTACTTCGACAAGGGCACCATGGCGACGATCGGCACGAACGCCGCGGTCGCCCAGCTGCGCGGCGGGATCACGATGGTCGGCCCGGTCGCCTGGCTCGCCTGGGTGTTCGTGCACATCACGAGCCTGCTCGGCGCCGGCAACCGGATGTCGACCCTGACGCACTTCTTCGTCCGCTACGTGTGGTTCATGCGGAAGCGCTCGATCCCGATCGTCGGCGACGTGCGCCCGGTGCGCCCGAACGGCGACCGCGAGCCGGACCCCTGGCAGCTGCAGAAGGCCGAGTAGCCGCGCGCGTTCGCTCGCACGCTCGCTTCGTGAGCAGGAACGGTCGGGTCCGCACGTCGGACCCGACCGTTCCTGCTCACGGTGTGCGTGCGGTGGACGCGGGGCGCGACGGCCTGGAGGCGCGGTGCGGGCCGGCCACGGGCCTCCCGGCCGGCGCGTCGTGCGCGGGGCTGGCGCCGACGCGTGGTGCGTACCGCGGGGGCCGGCCGACGCGGAACGACCATGTCGCTGTCGTACGACAGCGACATCGTCGCTGCGCGCGCTTCGCAACAGCGCGCGCGTGCAACGAACGACCTTGTCGACGTCGCGCGACGTCGCGCGACGTCAGCCGGCCGACGCCACCCGGACGTCGAAGTACGCGCCGGCGGCGATGTCCTCGAGGAGCCCCGGACCGGTCGGCTGCCAGTCGAGCAGTTCGCGCGTCGCCTCGGACGTGGCGGACATGTCCATGCCGAAGAACGACGCCATGAACCCGAAGTGCGCTGGCGCGTCGGCAGGGTCGATCGAGGTGACGGGGAGCCCGAGGCCCTCACCGATGGCCTCGGCGATGGCCCGGGTGGGGATGCCGGTCTCCGCCACGGCGTGCATCCGTGTGCCCGCCGGTGCCTGCTCGAGGCCGAGCCGCACGAGCCGCGCGGCGTCCGTGACGTGCACGGCGGACCAGCTGTTGGTGCCCTCGCCGATGTACGCGGAAACCCCATGCTGCCGGGCGGTGGCGACGATGTACGCGACGAAGCCGTGGTCCCCCGTGCCGTGCGTGGTCGGGCTGAAGCGTGCTGCGACGGCGCGGACGCCCTGCTCGACGAAGTCGAAGCCGCGGTTCTCGCCGCCACCGCGCGGAGCGTCGGGACCGACGAACGGGTTGGGGTCGGCCTCGGTGGCCGGACGCCCGGAGGCGAGCCCGGCGACCCCGGCGGCGAACACGAACGGACGATCACTGCCGGCGAGCGCACCGCCGATCGTCTCGATCGATGCGCGTTCGGCGGCGTTGGACACCGCCGGGTTCGCGAAGTCGTGCTTGTTGGCGAGGTGCAGGACGCCCTCGGACTCCGCGGCACCACGGTGGATCACGTCCAGGTCGTCGAGGTCGCCGCGGAGCACCTCGACGCCCTTCGCCGCGAGTGCCGCGGCCGAGGCGTCGGAGCGAGCGAGCCCCGTGACGACGTGACCGGCGGTGAGCAGGTCGTCGACGGTGTGTGAGCCGATCCAGCCGGAGGCTCCGGTGACGAACACGTGCATGAGCGTTCCCTTCCGCAGTGTCCACAACCTGATGTCATGAACTGACATCACCGTACACTCGATGTCAGTTACTGTCATCAGTAGACTGCGGGGATGGTTCGTTGGCAACCCGGCACCCGCGCGCGTCTCCAGGCGGTCGCCCTGCAGCTGTTCGCCGAGCAGGGGTACGACCGCACGACGGTGGCCGAGATCGCGGCGGCGGCTGAGGTCACCGAGCGCACCTTCTTCCGGCACTTCGCCGACAAGCCCGAGGTGCTGTTCGCGGGACAGGACGGATTCCTCGCCATGTTCGTCGACCCGATCACCGCCGCTCCTGAGGGCACCGCGCCGTTCGACCTCATCCGCCTCGCACTGGACGCCAGCGCCGACTTCTTCCCCGAGGAGCGTCGGGCATGGTCCCGTGCCCGCCAGCAGATCATCGACGCGAACGCGGCCCTCGGGGAGCGGGAACTCGGCAAGCTCGCCACCCTGAAGGCCCGCCTCGGCGAGGTCCTGCGTGAGCGAGGGGTGCCGGAGCCGGTCGCGACGATGGCCGCCGAGGCCGCGGTCACCGTGTTCCACCTGTCGTTCGCCCAGTGGATCGCACCCGGCGAGGACCGCCCGTTCGCCGCGATCGCGCACGAGCGACTCGATGCGCTGACGAGCCTGGTGCGCCCCGCTCGTTGAGACTCCTCTTACCCGCGAGGAGGACCCTGGTCGGCGACACACAACCGAGCAGCGCGGGGAGGGACCATGGCGACGACCACGCTGACCCACGCGCCGACGCAGGCGCAGCCACAGCACCGCACCGCACGGCCACCCCGGCGCACTCCGGCGCACTCCGGAGCAGGCACGCAGCAGGCTCCGCCACCCCCGCTGACGCACCGCGCACCCGCGCTCGACGGACTCCGGACCCTCGCCATCCTGATCGTCGTCCTGTACCACCTGCACGTGCCGCAGTTCGAGGGCGGCTTCATCGGCGTGACGGTGTTCTTCGTGCTGTCAGGCTTCCTCATCACGACGCTGCTGCTCGGCGAACGGCGTCGCACCGGTCGGGTGCGCCTCGGCTCGTTCTGGGTGAAGCGGCTGCTCCGCCTGTACCCGGCACTGCTCGCGTTCGTCGTCGTCGGGCTCCTGCTCTGGAACTGGGTCGGTGACTACAAGGGCGCTTCGCTGCAGTCCGGCGAAGCGGCGTTCATCGCGCTGACCTACACGGGCAACCTGTTTCGCGCCTTCTGGGACACCTCGCAAGGCGTCTTCGCGCACACGTGGAGCCTGTCGATGGAGGAGCAGTTCTACCTGGTCTGGCCGCCGGTGCTGGTCCTGCTCGCCGCACTCCGGGCCCGCCGTCGCTGGCTCCTGGCGGGGCTCGGGGTCCTGGTCGTCGGAGCGTCGGCGTCGTCGTGGGCGAGCTACCGCAGCCCGAGCGGCGGTGCCACGCCCGACGTCTACTTCTCGCCCGTGCTCGGGGTCGTGCCGCTGGCGATCGGCTGCGGGCTGGCCCTGCTGCTCGACGACGAACGGGTGCGCGTGCGGGCCGCCGGGGTCCTCGGGCACGTGGCGACCTGGCTCGGTCTCGTGCTGCTGGTCGGGGTGCTCCTCTGGATCGACGACGACTGGACGCAGCACGCGTCGACGTTCGGCATCGTGCTCCCGCTGACCGGGCTGATCGCGGCGGTGGCGATCGGCGGGCTGGTCTCGGTCCGCTCCCCCGTGTCCGCCGCCCTGGCCTGGACGCCGGTGTCGTGGTTCGGCCGCCGGGTGTCGTACTCGGCGTACCTCTGGCACCCGCTGGTGATCGCGCTGCTCGGGACCTTCGCGATCGGCCCGTGGGGCACGGTCAGCCTGGTCGGCGCGGTGGTGATCGTGTCGATCGGAGCCGCGTACGCCGTCGAGGTGCCCGTCGAGCGGTTCCGCGCACGGGTCCGAGCGGGTCGCGATGCCGCAGCGCCCGCGGTCCCGCCCGCGCTCGCGCAGCGCATCGGGTGAGCAGAAGGTGTCGAGTACGGCCCGCTGACCCGACGCCTTCTGCTCACTGAACGCCGCGGCGATCGGTCACCGTAGGCTCACTCCGTGCCCATCGAACGCGTCGACGTCCTCGTCGGCGGCGGCGGCCCCGTCGGGCTGTTCCTGGCGGCACTCCTGGCGGCGCGGGGCGTCGACGTCCGGGTGTGGGAACGACGGGCCGAGCCGCCGACCGGTTCGCGGGCCATCGGCATCCACCCGCCATCCCTCGACGCGTTCGCCGCGATCGGCCTGGACACCGCGGTGCTCGCCGAGGCGTCACTGGTGCATGCCGGCGTGGCCCGCAGCCGTGGCCGGACCCTGGGCACCCTGCGCTTCGACCGTGCGTCGCCGACCCACCCGTACGTGGCCACCCTCGACCAGCACCGCACCGAGTCCCTGCTCCGCGACCGGCTCCGGGCCAGCGCACCGAGCGCCCTGCGGACCGGCACCACCCTGACGGCGCTGTCCCGGCACCCCGACCACGTCGACGCCACCGGGACCGGACCGGACGGCGACACCGTGACGGTCCGTGCGGCCTTCGTCGTCGGGGCCGACGGTGCCCGGAGCGCCGTCCGCGACCTGCTCGGCATCGGCACGTCCGGGCGCGAGTACCCCGACCGCTACGTGATGGGCGACTTCGCCGACCCCGAGGCACCGTCGGCCCGGTCGGCCGCGCTGGTCGACGTGGGCCCGGACGGCGTCGTCGAGTCCTTCCCACTGCCGGGTGCGCGTCGCCGGTACGTCGCCCTGGTGCCGGACGACGACGCGTTCGCCTCGGCCGAGGGCAGCTGGACGGGCACGCCGGACCCCGCGGTCGTCGCACGCCTGGCCGCACTCGTCGCCGAGCGCACCGGTGTCGTCCCCGACCCCGCGACCTGCTCGATGACCAGCGGCTTCCGGGTGCGCCGCCGCACCGCCGACCGCGTGGGCGTCGGCCGAGCCGTGCTCGTCGGGGATGCCGCCCACGAGATCAGTCCGATCGGCGGGCAGGGCATGAACCTGGGGTGGCTCGACGCCGCCGAGCTCGCGCCGTTGCTCGCCGGAGCGGTCCGCACCGGCACGGCCGGGCCGTGGCCGGGCTACGCCGCCCGCCGCCAGGCAGCCGCCCGCCGCGCGGCTCGGCAGGCCGAGGCGAACATGGCACTGGGCCGTCCGCTCGGCCCCGTCACGGCGACCGGCCGGGAGGCGCTGCTCCGGACCGCCCTGTCCCTGCCGACCGCGCACGGCCTGGCCCGGCTCTACGCGATGCGCTGGGCCTGACGGCTCGCGTCCAGGCGCACCGGCGCACCGGCGCAGTCGCGCAGTCGCGCAGTCGCGCAGTCGCGCAGTCGCGCAGTCTGTTCCGCGTCGTCAGGCGACGAGTCGCGCGCCCGCGAAGCCGAGCTCGACGACGAGCACGAGGGACGACGCGATGACCAGCCGGAACAGGGTGCGTGACGCCCGCCCCGCGAGCACCAACCGGACGCCGACGACGGCGAGCACGGCCACCACGACGGCACCGAGGACCGCGAGCACGACCCCGAGCCCCTGCACGGGGTCGTCGCCGAGCACCTGTCCGCCGAGCACCAGCGCTGCAGCGACGACGAGCGAGGCGAACGCGACGATCCCCGCGCCGCGGAGCCCGAGCCGGTGTGGGAAGCCCCGCACCCCGGTGGCGGCGTCGTCGACCAGGTCGGGCAGCACGTTGGTGCAGTGGATGGCGATCCCGAAGACGGCCCCCGTGGCGATCGCCCACCACGCCGGCCACTGTCCCTCGGGCCCGGCCGCGACGGACACGACGGGCAGCAGCCCGAAGGCGACGACGAACGGCGCCACCGACCACACCGAACGCTTCAGCCCGGCGTCGTACGCCCACCCGGCGGCGACCAGCACGAGGTGCGCGACCGCGGCGACCGGCCCGAGGAACAGCGAGAGCACCACGGCGATCCCGGCCGTGACGTAGGCGGCGGTGCGGACGGTGCCGACGGCGATGAGGCCGCGGGCGACGGGCTTGTCGCTCCGCCCGACGGCCCGGTCGCGGTCCGCGTCGATCCAGTCGTTCGCGAGCCCGATGGACAGCTGCCCGGCGACGACCGTCAGCGCCACCAGCACCACGAGCCACACGGAGTGCCCCACGGCGGCGGCGATCACCGCGGCGAGGACGGTCACGGTGACCGTGGGTCCGGGGTGGGACGACGCGAACAGCAGACGCGCGGTCGACGGGGTGCGGCTGGCGGTCACCCGGTCAGCGTACGGATCGCCCCTGCGCGGTCGTGGGGCGGATCACGGAACCGCCGTCACCTCGACGCTGAACCGGTCGACGAGTTCGCGCTTGAGCACCTTGCCGCTCGGGCCGAGGGGCAGCGCGTCGAGGACGTGCACCACCCGCGGGTACTTGTACGCGGCGATCTCGGCGGCGACGAAGTCGACCAGGACCTGCGGCTCGACGGACGCGCCGGCGTGCAGGACCACCGCGGCCTCGACCTCCTGCCCGTGCACGGCGTGCGGCACGCCGAACACCGCGGCCATCGCGACGTCGGGGTGGGTGGCGAGGACCTCCTCGACCTGCCGCGGGTACACGTTGTAGCCGTTGCGGATGATCATGTCCTTCGTGCGGTCGACGATCGTCAGGTACCCGTCGTCGTCCTTCGTGCCCAGGTCACCGGTGCGGAACCACCCGTCGACGATGGCCTCGGCGGTGTCCTCGGGCCGGTCGAGGTACCCGTTCATCAGGTTGTGCCCGCGGATGACGAGCTCGCCGATCTCGCCGTGCGGCAGCATGACGATCGCGTCGCGGACCTCGGGGTCGGCGATCTCGACGTCGATGCCCCACACCGCGGTGCCGATGGTGCCGGGCCGCGGCGGTTGCCCGACGTGGTTGAAGGTGGCGACCGGCGAGGTCTCGGTCAGCCCGTACCCCTCGTGGATCGGCGCGTCGAAGACCTGCTGGAACCGCTCGAGCACCGCCAGCGGGAGCGAGGCCCCGCCGGAGATCGCGTACCGGAGCGTCGGACGGGCTTCGGACCGGGTCGCGGCGTCGAGCAGCGCCATGTACATCGTCGGGACGCCCATGAAGATGCCGCAGCCGTGCTCGACCATCGCGGCGAGCGCCGTGTCACCGTCGAACTTCGGCAGCATGACGAGCGTCGCGCCGGTCCGGAACCCGGTGTTCATCGTGCAGGTCTGCCCGAACGTGTGGAACAGCGGCAGGGCGCCGAGCAGGACGTCCCCGCGGTGCATGTCGAACGTCGTCATCAGGTTCGTGTTGACCTGTTCGAGCAGCGCGAAGTGCGAGCCCTCGGCACCCTTGGGCTGGCCGGTGGTGCCGCTCGTGTACAGGATCGTGGCGGTGTCGAACGGGTGCCGCGGCACGTAGGTGTCGAGCGGTTCGCTCTGCGCGGCCAGGGCCTCGAGTCGGTCGGGGCCGGCCGCGGACCCGTCGTCGGTCGTCGCCGGTGCGAGCACGGTGACGACGTCGACCCCGGCGAGCTCGGCACCGGCGGCACCCTCACCGAGCAGCGGGGCAGCACAGACGAGCAGCGTCGCGCCGCTGTCGCGCAGGACGTACTCGATCTCGCGGCGCTTCAGCAGCGCGTGCACGGGCACGGCCACCGCGCCGAGGGCCAGCGTGGCGTAGTACACGCGGGGGAAGTCCGCGACGTTCGGCACGAGCATCGCCACCTTCGACCCCTCGGTCACGCCCCGCGCGCGGAGTGCCCCGGCGTAGGCCAGGGTCTGCGCCCACAGCTCGGCGTAGGTCGTGCGGACGTCGCCCACGATGACGGCGACGTCGTCCGGGTAGCGTGCCGCCGACTCGGCGAGGATCGCTGCGACCGACGCGGTCGCGCGGGTGGTGTGGGTGTCGTGCATGCCGGTCTCCGTCTTCGTCGACGACCTCGTCGTCGTCACCGCCGATCCTACGGCTCGACCCGGCGGACCGGTCAGGCGGCGGACGCCGCGGGTTCCCGCCGACGGAGGAGCACCCCGGACGCCAGGGCGATCCCGAGCAGGACGACGAGTCCGCCGACGGGCTCGTTCCACCGCACCCGCTCCCCCAGCACGAGCACACCGAGCGCCACCCCGACCACCGGCGTCAGGTACGTGACGGTGGAGGCGCGACCGGCGCCCCACGCCTGCACGAGCCGGGTGTTCCAGGCGTAGGCCAGCCCCGTGCCGACGCAACCGAGTGCGATCATCGCGGCCACGATCCTCCCGTCCAGCTGCACCGGACCGGTCGCGATGACGGGCGCGACCAGCAGGAGCATCCCGGAGGCCAGCGTCAGCTGGACCGTCGCCAGCGTGACCGGGTCGTACGCGCTCGCCACGGCGACCCGGCGCAGGTAGGCGAGCCCGATGCCGTAGGACGCGGTCATGCCGAGCAGCGCGACCTGCCCCGGCACGCTCGCCAGGACCTCCGGGTCGGTCAGCACGTCCCACGGGCCGACCAGCACGAGCACCCCGACGATGCCGAGCACGATCCCGAGCACCTGCCGTCCGCGCAGCCGTTCGGACGGCACGAGCACCGCGAGTGCGGCCAGCGTCATGATCGGCGTCGTCGCGTTGTAGATGCTCGCGAGCCCGGACGGCACCGTCTGCTCGGCCCACGCCATCAGCGACGACGGCACCGCGTTGAGGAACACCGCGACGACCGCCAGGTGCGCCCAGGTCCGCGGCTCCCGGGGCCACCGGCGACGGGTCGCCAGGAGCACCACGACCAGCGTGACCCCACCGAGCACGGTCCGCACGGTGGCGACCTGCTGCGGGGCGAGACCGTCGAGTCCGATCTTCGCGAAGAGGAAGCTCGATCCCCAGGTCAGTGCGACGAGGGCGTAGAGGAGGGCGTTCACGTGGCCTAGTGTCGGACCACCGGGTGACATGCGGCAAACGCATGTCACTCATGCCGCCATGAGGAGGACGCATGACCGTCTCGGTCCAGCAACTGCGCGCGTTCGTCGCCACGCTCGACGCCGGGTCCTTCACCGCAGCGGCCGCCGCGCTGGGCGTCGGGCAGTCCGCGGTGTCCCACGCCGTCGCCGGGCTCGAACGCGAGGTCGGCGGCCCCGTGGTGCGCCGCGGCACGGTCGCCGCCGCCACACCGCTGGGCGACCGCCTGCTGGCCCACGCCCGCAGCGTGCTCGCCTCGGTCGAAGCCCTGGAGGCGGTGGTCCGGCCCGCCACGGCGCGCGGCACCGTGCGCCTCGCGGCCGTCCCCACCGTCTGCCAGGGCCTGTTGCCACGGCTCCGCGAGCTGTGGGCGGTGACCCTGCCGGACGTCGACGTGCAGGTCTACGAGGGGGACGACGACGAGATGCCGGAGTGGCTCGAGGCCGGCACCGTCGACGCCGCCGTGCTCGTCGACCCCTCGCCGGTGCCCGACGGCGGCGTGGTCGTGGCGCGGGACGAGATGGCCGCCGTGATCCGCCGCGACCACCCCCTCGCCGAGCTGCCCGCGCTCACCCTCGACGACCTGCACGAGGACGGTCTGGTGGCGGGCGGCGGTGGCTGCGAGTACCAGATCCAGAAGCTCCACGAACTCGACGGCCGGCCGTTCCGGTACGCCCACCGGGTGCGGGAGATGAGCACGATGTTCGGGATGATCCAGCGGGGCGAGGGTGTGTCGATCGTGCCGACCCTGGGCCGCGGGATGCTGCCGCCCGACCTCGTGATGATCCCGATGGCCCGGCGGCTCGAACGGACCCTGGTGCTGAGCGGGCCGTCGTCCCGTGCATGGCACCCGTTGGCACGAGCCCTGGTGGACGCGGTCTGAGACGGGGGCTCCTCCGACCTCCGACCTCCGACCTCCGACCTTCGGCGGATCCGCTCGTCGACCCGGCTCCCTAGGCTCGGAGCATGACCTCGACCGCGCTCCCCGCCGTGCCGCTCGGGCAGCGTGTGTGGTCCCAGACCTGGCGTGTCGCCGTCGCGGCCCTGACCGGGCTGCTCACCGCGGGGCTCGTGTGGCCTACGATGGACACCCGTGGGTGGAGCGACCTGCACGTCGGCGCACTGATCCTCGGCGACGTGGGTGCCGGTCTGGCCGCCCTCGTCCTCCTGCCGTTCCGGCACCGGGCACCGCTGGTGATCACCGTCGTCATCGGTGCCCTCAGCTCGGTGTCGACGTTGGCGGTCGGGGCGGCCGCGATCGCCACGGTGTCGCTCGCCACCCGGCGCCGGGCCGTCGAGCTCGCCGTCGCCGGTGCGGTGCTGCTCGGTGCCACGGTGCTCTACGACGTCGTCCTGGCGCCCCCGGCCGACGACATGCCGCTCTGGCAGATCTTGATCGCGGGCGTCGTCGGCATCGCCTTGCTCGTGGTCATCGGCATCGCGATCGGGCAGCGCCGGGCGCTCCTGCTGTCCCTGCGCGAGCGCGCGGCTCTGCTCGAACGCGACCAGCAGCTGCGCGAGGACCGTGCCCGCGAGCAGGAGCGCGCCCACATCGCCCGCGAGATGCACGACGTCCTGGGCCACCGGCTGTCCCTGGTCGCGCTGCACGCCGGTGCCCTCGAGTACCGCGGCCCGGGGCTCACCCCCGACGAGACCGCCGCGGCGGCCGGGGTCGTGCGGGCCGAGGCGCACTCCGCGCTCACCGACCTGCGCGACGTCCTCGGGGTGTTGCGCGACCCCGCGGCGACCGGCGGCGACGAGGTGACCGGCACCGCGCCTCCGCAGCCGACGCTCGTCGACCTGCCCGCCCTGCTCGACCAGGCACGTGCCGGCGGTGCGACCGTCCGGGCGCGCGTCGACACCGACGGCGCAGCAGTGCCGACGGCAGTCGGCCGGCACGCCTACCGGATCGTGCAGGAATCGCTGACGAACGCCCGTCGGCACGCCCCCGGACAACCCGTCGACGTGGTGGTCGAGACCGTCCCCGGTCCCGGGGTCCGGGTGGTGGTGTCGAACACGCTGACCGACGGACCTGCGCACGCGGACGCGTCCGGGAAGACCGCCGGGCACGGCCTGCGCGGGCTCGCCGAACGCGCCCGGCTCGTCGGCGGGAGCTTCCGCGCCGGCAGCGACGACGGACGCGTGCACGTGGTCGAGGCGGTGCTGCCGTGGACTCCGTGACCGCTCCCGTCCGCGTCGTCCTGGTCGACGACGACCAGCTCGTGCGCGTCGGGCTCCGCATGCTGCTCAGCGGCGACGACGGCCTGGTGGTCGTGGGCGAGGCGGGCGACGGGTTCGAGGCCGAGGGCGTCATCGCGTCGACCGCGCCCGACGTCGTGCTCATGGACATCCGGATGCCCCGGTGCGACGGACTCGTCGCCACCGAACGCGAACTGCGCCGCCGACCCGACCTGGCCGTCCTGGTGCTGACGACCTTCGAGGGGGACGACCTCGTGCTCGGAGCGTTGCAGGCCGGCGCCCGTGGGTTCCTGCTCAAGGACACCCCGCCGCACGAACTCGTGCAGGCCGTGCGGACCGTGGCGGCCGGGCGCTCGATCCTGTCCCCGTCCGTGCTCGACCGGGTCATCGCGTTCGCGGCCGGACCCCGCTCGGGCCAGGCGGCCGGTGGTCCGGGCGGCGCACCGGCCGGGCCACCGGTCGATGCCGCTGCGGACGACACCGAGGCACGCCGGCTGCTCGCCCTGCTGACCGAGCGGGAGCGGGAGGTCGCACTCGCCGTGGCGAACGGGGCGTCCAACGCGCAGATCGCCGCCGACCTGTACGTGGGCCTGGCCACCGTGAAGACGCACGTCGGGCACGTGTACGAGAAGTTCGGCGTCGAGAACCGGGTGCAGCTGGCACTCGTGGTGCACGCGGCCCGGCGGGGAGAGCCGAGCGCGTGACCGGGCGCCGGGCGACCGGATCGCCGGGTCGCCGGGTCGCCGGGTCGCCGGGTGATCGTCGGCTGAACGGTCGACGGTGCCCCCTCGGCAGGATGGACCGATGGCCGAGACGCACGTGAAGACGTTCACCACCGCGGACGAAGCGGCAGCCGAAGCCGCCGGACTCGCCTGGCTCGCCGAGGCCGAGGACACCGGCGGCACCCGCATCGCCCGCGTGCTGGGGCGTCCGGGCCCGACCGTGCTCGACCTCGAGCTGATCTCCGACGGTTCCCCCACCGCGGCCCAGGCGGAGCGGTTCGGCCGCTCCCTCGCGCACACGCACGCGGCCGGTGCCGACCACTGGGGTGCACCGCCCGCTGGCTGGACCCGCGGTGCGGCGCTGCGGATGGGCCGCTCGCGCACGCCGTTCGTCACGGCCGAGCAGGCACCGGCGACCTGGGGCGAGTTCTTCGCCGAGTACCGGATCCGCGACTTCGTCCGCCGCATCGTCGACGCCGGTGGGTTCGACCACGCCGAGGCCGCCGTGTTCGAGCGGGTCGCCGCACGCGTGCAGGACGGCACGCTCGGGTCGCCCCAGCCCGCGCTCGTCGGGGACCGACCCGCTCGCCTGCACGGTGACCTGTGGGCCGGCAACGTCCTCTGGCCGACGGACTCGTCCGAACCGACCGGCGCCGTGCTCATCGACCCCATCGCCCACGGCGGGCACGCGGAGACCGACCTGGCACTGCTCGGGCTGTTCGGGCTCCCCCGGCTCGAGACGGTGCTCGCCGCCTACGACCGGGAGTCACGGCTGGCCGACGGCTGGCAGGAGCGCGTCGAGCTCCACCAGCTCGCGCCGCTGCTGCTGCACGTGTTCCTGTTCGGCGGCTCGTACTCCGGGGCCGCACTCCGAGCAGCGCAGCGGTACGCCTGACCCCTCGCACCGTGCGGCTTCGCTCAACCCGTGCGAGGTTGCCCGCCCCGGTGCCGGCGCCGCACCGTGCGGCCTCGCTCAGCCCGTGCGGGGTTGCCCGCCCCGGTGCCGGCGCCGCACCGTGCTGCCTCGCTCAACCCGTGCGGGGTTGCCCGCCCCGTGCAGCGCTACAACCGCGCACCGAGCAGGCGACCCCGCACGGACCGAACGACAGCGCACCGTGCGCCGCGCCGCCGCCCGCCGCGCCTCCGCCCGCCGGCCAACCGCGCACCGTGCTGCCTCGCTCAACCCGTGCGGGGTTGCCCGCACCGTGCAGCGCTACAACCGCGCACCGAGCAGGCGACCCCGCACGGACCGAACAACAGCGCACCGTGCGCCGCGCCGCCGCCCGCCGGCCAACCGCGCACCGTGCGTCCTTAGCCCGCGCATAGCCGGCGCAGTGCAGCAGTCGGGGAACGCCCCGGATGCTCATCGACATGACCACGTACCCGATACCCGTGACCGACCGACGCGACCCCGCGCGCAGTGCCGCGCGGGATCGGCGCCGCCCACCCCTCGCCCGGCTGTTCCTCGGCGAGCGCGAGGACGCCCGCTGGCTCCGGCCGGCGTTCTGGGCGCTCCTGGCCGTGACCGCCGTGGTGTACCTGTGGGACCTCAGCGTCTCCGGGTACGCCAACAGCTTCTACGCCGCCGCCGTGCAGGCCGGCACGAAGTCGTGGGAGGCGTTCTTCTTCGGCTCCCTCGACTCGTCGAACTTCATCACGGTCGACAAACCACCCGCCTCACTGTGGGTGATGGTGCTGTCGGCCCGGCTGTTCGGCTTCTCGAGCACCAGCCTGCTGCTCCCCCAGGCGCTGATGGCCGTCGGTTCCGTCGCCCTGGTCTGGGGCACGGTCCGCCGCACCCTGGCCCGACTCGGTGCCACCACCGCGAACGTCGGCGCGCTGCTCGCGGGCTTCGTCGTGGCAGCGACCCCGGCGGCGGCGCTGATGTTCCGCTTCGACAACCCGGACGCCCTGCTCGTCCTGCTGATGACCGCCGGGGCGTACTGCACGGTGCGGGCGCTGCCGAAGGGCAGCTGGAAGTGGATCGCGCTCGCCGGGGTCGCCCTCGGGTTCGCGTTCCTGACGAAGATGCTGCAGGGCCTGCTCGTCCTGCCCGCCTTCGGCCTCGTCTACCTGTTCGCCGCCCGCACCGGCTGGGGCCGACGGGTGATCGGTCTGCTCGTCGCCGCCGGTTCCCTCGTGGTGGCCGCGGGCTGGTGGGTCGTCGCAGTGTGGCTCTGGCCCGCCGAGTCCCGCCCCTACATCGGCGGCTCGACGAACAACACCGTGCTCGACCTGGTGTTCGGCTACAACGGCCTCGGCCGGATCTTCGGAGGCTCGGGCAACGGCGGCGGAGGCGGCGGCACGACCGGCGGCACCGCCGGAGGCTCGTTCGGCGGCTCGACGGGCCTGAACCGCCTGTTCTCGTCCGAGATGGGGCTCGAGATCTCGTGGCTCCTGCCCGCGGCGCTCATCGCCCTGGTCGTCGGGCTGGTCGTCGTCGGCCGTCGGCACCTGGCCGATCCCGCACGCGCCGGACTGGTCCTGTGGGGCGGCTGGCTCCTGGTCACCGGCCTCGTGTTCTCGTACATGTCCGGCACGATCCACCCGTACTACACGGTCGCCCTCGCCCCGGCCATCGCCGGACTCGTCGGCACCGGTGGCGCCCTGCTCTGGCACGCACGAGCCCGGTTCGTCGGCCGCCTCGGCCTCGCTGCGATGATCGGCGTGACCGCGTTCTGGGGCTGGTGCCTCCTCAACGAGAACCCGACCTGGCTGCCGTGGCTGCGTTGGGTGATGCTCGCCGGTGGGCTGCTGTCCGCGGCACTGATCGTCATCGGCAGCGTGCCGTCGCTGCGCCGGCTCGTCACGGTCGGCGTCCTCGCCGGCACCCTGTTCGGCCTGTCCGGCACCACCGCCTACGCCCTCGCCACGACGACCGTCGCGCACTCCGGTTCGATCCCGAGCGTCGGTCCGGCGGGCAGCAGCTCCGGTGGGATGGGCGGCGGCACCGGTGGCTTCCCGGGAGGCACGGGCGGACCGGGTGGGTCGACCTCCGGCTCCGACGACGGCGGCTCCGACAGCACGTCCGACTCCCAGCAGGGTCCCGGCGGGACCCCGCCGGAGGGCGCCTCCGGCGAGGCGCCGGAGATGCCGGACGGCACGTCCGGCACGGCACCGGGCAGTGGGCAGGACGGCACGGACGACGCGACCTCCGAGGGTGGGTCGGGGACGAGCCTCCAGGCCGGGGGTGGTGGCGAGGGTGCGTCGACCTCGTCCGCCCTGCAGGAGCTGCTCGAGGCATCCGACGCGAAGTGGGCGGCCGCGGTCAACGGATCGCAGTCGGCCGCGCAGCTCGAACTCGACACCGACACCGCCGTGATGGCGATCGGCGGCTGGTCGAGCGACCCGGCACCGACGCTCGCGCAGTTCAAGGCGTACGTCGCCGACGGCGACATCGGGTACTACGTGTCGTCCGGCTCCGGCGGCGGCATGGGCGGCGGCTCGTCGACCGCGTCGGCGATCCAGGAGTGGGTCGCAGCGAACTACGAGTCGACGACCGTCGGCGGCCAGACCGTCTACGACCTGAGCAGCACGGAGTGACCGGCGACGAGGGCGCGGTGGATAGGCTCCGGGACATGCCCGCCGCCCCGCTGCAGCGCACCGACGGTTCCCCCGTCCGCGCCCTCGTCGTCGACGACGAGCACGCCCTGGCCGAGGCCGTCGCCCTGGCGTTCGCGGGCGACGGCTGGGCCGTGCGGTCCGTGCACCGCGGGCGCGACGTGCTGTTCGCGGCCCGGGAGTTCCAGCCCGACGTGATCGTGCTCGACGTGATGCTGCCGGACATCGACGGGTTCGAGGTGCTCGAACGGCTCCGCGACGCCCGCGACGGCGTGCGGGTGCTGTTCCTCACCGCACGCGACGCCCCCGAGGACCGGCTCGCCGGGCTGACCGGCGGCGGCGACGACTACCTGACCAAGCCCTTCGGCATCGAGGAGCTGCTCGTCCGTGCGCGGATCCTGGCGCGCACCTCGGCCCGGGTCGCCGCGGCCGGGGCGAGCGCCGAGGTCGTGGTCGGGGACCTCCGCCTCGACGAGGACGCCCGCTCGGTCAGCCGTGCCGGGGACCGGATCGAGCTCACGCCGACCGAGTACGAGCTGCTGCGGCACCTGGCCCGGAACGCCAACCGGGTGCTGTCCCGCGAGCAGCTGCTGGCGAGCGTGTGGGGCATGGACTTCGGCACGTCGTCGAACCTGGTGGACATGTACGTGTCGTACCTGCGGAAGAAGCTCGACGCCGGACGAGAGCCGATGCTGCAGACCGTCCGTGGGGCGGGGTACGTGCTCCGGCCGGCGACGTGAGCCGCCTCGGGCGCACCGGGCGTGTGCCGTCGCTGCGCTGGCGGATCGTGGCGGCCGTGGCCCTGCTGCTCGTCGCGACCAACGTCGTCGTGGGGGCGGTGACCGTCGTCGCCTTCCGGGGGTACCTGGTCGACCGGCTCGACGCGGAGCTGTCGACGGCGGCGATGCGGACCGTCGGCGGACGGGACGGGGCCGAACCGCCGCGCGGGGCCTCCGGGCCGCCGCCGGGGTCGTCGTCCTCGTCGTCGTCCTCGTCCTCGTCCTCGTCCTCGTCGTCGTCGTCGTCGGACTCGGACTCGGATGATCTGCCGGATCCCGACAACGCCTTCATCGGTGCGCCGGGGCAGTCGGCGGGCACGGTCATCGCGATCGTCCGCGACGGCGACCTGGTGCTCGGTGGCTACACCGACGGGGACGGTGACCAGCGCCGCCTGACCGCGGCGCAGCAGCGGACACTCGCCGCGGTGCAGACCGGCGGCGACCCCGTGACGGTCGAACTCGGCGCGCTCGGGGACTACCGGGCGCAGGCGGTCAGCGACGACGGCGACGTGTTCGTCACCGCGCTCCCCCTCGGTGACCTCGACGCCGCGATCGCCCGGTTGCTGCTCGTCATCGGGGTCGTCACGGTGCTCGGGTTCGCCGTCGCCGCGTGGGCGCTCACGGTGCTCGTCCGTCGATCGCTCCGTCCGCTCGAACGCGTCGCCGCGGTGGCGTCCGGCGTGACCGCACTCGACCTGGAACGCGGCGACCCGGACATCCCCGTCCGCGTCTCCGACGCCGACCTGCGCGCGAACCGCGAGGTCGCGCAGGTCGGCAACGCGCTGAACCGGCTGCTGGGCCACGTCGCCCGGGCGCTCACCGTGCGTCGTGACGCCGAGGCCGGCATGCGGACGTTCGTCGCCGACGCCTCCCACGAGCTGCGGACCCCGATCGCCACCGTCCGGGCGTACGCAGAGCTGTCGGAGCGGACCTCGGACCTGGACGCCGTGCACCGCAACGTCGAACGGATCGGACGTGAGGCCGTCCGGATGGGCGACCTCGTCGACGAGCTGCTGCTGCTCGCACGGCTCGACGCCTCGGCCCTGGCGTCGGGGGCGCCGGCCTCGCAGGTCGTCCGCGAACCGGTCGACCTGACGTCGCTCGTCGTCGACGCCACGATGGACGCCCGCGCGACGGCGCCGGACCACCGATGGACGCTGCAGATCGTGGACGACCAGCCGGTGCTCGTGGCCGGTGACGAGGTGCAGCTCCGACGGGTGGTCACGAACCTGTTGACCAACGCCCGGACGCACACGCCGCCGGGGACTGCCGTCGTGGTGTCGTTGCAGTCGGTGCCCGGGTCCGGGTCGGCGTCTGCGTCTGCGTCTGCGTCGGACGGTGCCGTCGTCCGCTTCGTCGTGGCGAACGACGGGCCGCCGATCCCCGCCGAGTCCCTGCCGACGCTGTTCGACCGGTTCACCCGGGGTGAGGCCTCGCGCTCACGGGAGCACGGCACGAGCGGCCTCGGGCTCGCGATCGTGCGGGCCGTCGTCATGGCGCACGGCGGCATCGTGCGGGTCGCGTCCGAGCCCGGCCGGACCGCGTTCACCGTGGACCTGCCGCCCTCGGGCGCTTCGTGAGCAGAAGACGTCGGGTGCCGCGACCGCACTCGACATCTCCTGCTCACCGAGTGCCGTCCGGGTCGCATACTGGTCGGAGAACGCCGGACGAGGAGGCACCGTGACGAACGCGTACGACAAGCTCCCGGGCCGCCCGGACCCCGCCGACCTGGTGGTCGAGGTCCCGGCGTTCGAGGACGACCGCCCCCAGCCCGAGCCCGCACCGCCCGCCGCGGCGCCGGAGCTCGTGGCCGCGACCGAGTTCGCGCGCTCCTCGCACGCACCGCCCACGATCCGCCGGACACAGATGCGGGCGGGCGCCTGGATCGCGGGCGTCCCGATCGCGGCGCTCGTGGTCGTCGCGATCGTGCAGATCCTGCTGCCCCGCTGACCGAGAGCGTCACTGATATGTAGAGTGGTACGCCGTGGGGACGCGGTGGTGACGACAGCGACGAACGGGTACCGAGAGGTCTTCGTCGATGAGTCGAAGGTCAAGGACTACCTCCTCGTCGCCGTCTGCCTCGAACGCTCATCGACACGGGCAGCACGGTCGGCACTCACCGGCCTCGTCCTGCGTGGGCAGTCGCGCCTGCACATGCGGAAGGAGAGCGACGCCCGTCGCCGGCTGATCCTCAGCACGATCGCGTCCTTACCGGTGGAGGTCACGGTCTTCCGTGCCGTCAAGGACGGGCGATCCGACACAGCACGCCGCGCTGCGTGCCTCAGACGACTCGTCGCCGCCACCGCGGTGTCCCCGCGCGTCAGCGTGTGCTTCGAACGGGACGAGACACTCATCCGCAAGGACCGACAGTGGATCGTCGAGGCGACGCGGGACTCGGGTGGCGCCCGTCTGGTCCACCGCCACGAGACGGCTGCACACGAGCCGCTCCTGGCCCTGCCGGATGCAGTCGGGTGGGCGTGGGCGAAGGGCGGCGACTGGAGACGTCGTTGTCCACCGGAGATCAACGTGATCGACGTCTGAAACGCGCAGAACCCGAGCGCCCAACCGTCCGGATGGGTCTCGGGTCCACTTCTCGAAGCTCAACGCAACGAGCACGATCACGCTACCACCGTGCCATGTCACACGCCAGGACCGGCAGACGATGGCACGGCGATCGGGCGTCGTCCGGATCGTCAGACGATCGACCAACGTCGAGACTCAACGCGTGCATCCGCGTCGGAGCGCACGCAGGCTGGGTCCTGTCCGAGCAAGACGACCCGAACGGGTCACCACTGCAGAGATGGGAAACACGATCATGAACTCGTTCAAGCGCAAGTCCGTGAAGCTCCTCGCCGGCACCGCCCTCGGCGGCGCCGTCATCGCCGGGGCGTTCGTCGCAGCCCCCGCGCAGGCCGCCGAGCCGGCGCCGCCCAGCACCTCGTCGTCCGTCGGCGGCAGCGTCAACGTCAACCTCGACCCGGTCGCGATCGTCAACGCGATCAAGGACGCGGTCAACGACCAGAGCGACCGCGGCGGTGCCGTGCAGGCGGCGCTCGACGTCGGCTACTGGAACGCCGGCAACCCCGACCGCCTCACCGTCGCGGTGGTCAACAAGAACCAGGACATCACCGTCGAGGGCGACGTCGCGGACGCCCAGTCGATCGACATCAAGGGTGGCAACTACGTCATCTACTGGTTCAAGGGCCCCGGCAAGGTCACCAACAACGGTGACGGCGGCTGGCTGAACTGGGGTGTGTTCGGCAACATCGAGCGCATCGACAACGTCATCCACGTCAACGGCGGCTGACTCCTCCGTTCGTCGGCGACGCCCCCTGGGACCTCGGTCTCAGGGGGCGTCGCCGTTCGACCGCGCCGCTTCGATCGCCGACGGCCGGTTGCGTGCAGCCAGCATGAAGTCCCGCCGAGACCGGATCCAGCCCCGGACGAAGGCGACCGACACCAGCGCCGTCCGGTTCGGTGCGTTCCAGGACTTCATCAGCCGGCCGAGGTGCCAGGCAACGGCCTGTCGGCTGTAGGCGGTCTCCTTGGCGATGGCGTCGTTCGACAGCCCACGGGCGGCGAGCGCCAGCATCCGTTCCTCGGTCTCGTCCAGGCCGGGCGCCGATGCCACCAGGTCGATGTCGTCGGTGCCGAGTGCTGTCGTCGCGTCCGCCGACGCCCCTCCGCGGTGCTGCGCCCAGGCCTCCGCCCAGCACGAGCCGAGTTCGTGTGCCACGAGTGATGCCCGGCTCATCGCGAGCATCGTCCGGCCGGCGTGGTCGATCGTCGTCGCGTGCTCGCGGGTGGCCGTGTGCATGACGAGGGCGAAGACACGGATCGCGGGCAGGGCGCCGCGGAGCACGACCGAGACGTCGACCTGCGGGTCGTCGGCGCTGGCGGCTGCGACCTCGCGGAGCCGCACCAGGCACTCCGGGTCGAGCGGCTCCCCATGCTCGACCGCGCGCAGTGCCGCGGGGAGCACGAGCGGGACGATCTGCTCGTACCGACGCCGGAGCCAGTCGTGCCCGTCGGGTCGGATGCCGTGCAACGGTGGCGCGAGCAGCAGCTCCGTGAACTCCGGGCACCGCTCGTCGAGCGCCAGCCCCAGCCGCTCCCCGGGGAGCAGCACGGCCGTCCGTCGTGCGTCGTCGCGCTCGGTCGTCATCGTGCGTCGAACGTATCCGGACAACAGGTGTCGTGTCCGCTGCGTTCACGTGGTGTTCGTTCTTACCCGGGCCACAGCGCCCTGCCTCGGCCCCCGTAGGCCCGCTGCCGAGCATGAGCGGCATGACGGAGACGAACCAGCCCCTCGACATCGACATCGTCGTCCCCTGCTACGACGAGCAGGACACGCTCGCCGCCCATGTGCGACGGCTCCACACGTTCTGCCGGACGTCGTTGCACCACTCGTGGCGGATCACGATCGCGGACAACGCCTCGACCGACGACACCGCCCGGATCGCCGACGACCTCGCCGCGATGCTCCCCGGCGTGCACGCGGTGCACCTGCCCGAGAAGGGCCGGGGCCGCGCGCTCAAGGAGGTCTGGGCGGCATCGCCGGCGGCCGTGCTCGTCTACCTGGACGAGGACCTGTCCACCGACCTCGCCGCGCTCGAACCCCTCGTGGCGCCTCTGCTGTCGGGGCACTCGGACCTGGCGATCGGTACGCGGCTGGCAGGTTCGTCGCGCGTGGTGCGTGGCAGCAAGCGGGAGTTCATCTCGCGCTCGTACAACCTGCTGCTCCGGACGACGATGGGGGTGTCGTTCTCGGACGCGCAGTGCGGGTTCAAGGCGGTCACGAAGGCCGCCGCCGACCACCTGCTGCCGTTGTGCGAGGACGACGCCTGGTTCTTCGACACCGAGCTGCTCGTGCTGGCCGAGCACGCGGGACTCCGCATCCACGAGGTCCCCGTCGACTGGGTCGACGACGTCAACTCCTCGGTGCACATCGCGTCGACCGCGACCGAGGACCTGAAGGGCATGTGGCGGGTGTCGAGGAACATCGCCACCGGGCGGGTGCCGATCAGCACGGTCTACGCGGCGATCGGTCGGCAGCCGTTCACCCCACCGAGCGTGGGGTTCCTGGGGCAGGTCCTGCGGTTCGGAGCGATCGGGGTGCTCTCGACCCTGGCGTTCGCCGCCCTGTACGCCCTGTTCCGGCCGGCGATCGGCGCCCAGACCGCAGACTTCCTCGCGCTGTTGGTCACGGCGATCGGCAACACCGCACTGAACCGGCGGTTCACGTTCGGGGTGCGGGGCCGTGCGGGAGCCGGTCGGCACCACGTGCAGGGTCTGGTCGTGTTCGGCATCGCCTGGGCCATCACGTCGGGGTCGCTCGTGGTGTTGCACGCGTCGGTGCCGGGAGCCTCGCACGGTGCGGAGATCGCGGTGCTGACGGCAGCCAACCTGGTTGCGACCGGCGTGCGGTTCGTGTTGTTCAAGGCGTGGGTGTTCCGTGGCCGCCGACGCCCGGAGCTCATCCGCCCCGGCACCACCCCGGCGGCCGACGCCAGCACGGCGGTCACCGAACCGATCGCGACCCCCGAGCGCACCGGCGAGCGAGCGGCCTGACACCGTGCCGGGTTACCCACCCGGTGCAGGGTTGCACGGCGCCCGCGGCACGCCGCACCGTGCGGCGTCGGCCATCCCGTGCGAGGTTGCACGCTCCGTGCAGCGCTACGAACTCGCACCGAGCGTGCAACCTCGCACCAGCCGAACAGACCCGCACGGTGCGACACCGTCACACCCCACACCACCCGTGTTGCACGGTCGGTATACCAAGCCGTAGCATCGCCCTACCGCACCACCACCCCACAGGGCCCGACTGCCACCATCGGTCTGCCCGCGGCGAGCGCTCCATCGATGCAGCCCGCGCCGTCCGCTGCCGGCAACGCCCCACTGGACCCGCACGTGAACCCCACCTCTTTCGGTCTCTACGACCCTGCCCGCGAATCGAGCGATTGCGGCGTCGGTTTCATCACCCGTCTCGACGGGACGCCGAGCCACGACGTCATCCGCAAGGGCGACGAAGCGCTGTGCTCCATCCCGCACCGCGGCGGCAAGTCCGCCGAGGGTGTCGGTGACGGCGCGGGCGTCAGCATCGACCTGTCGGTGGAGTTCTTCAGCGCCATCACCGGCGAGCAGCTGCGCGCCGGGCACTTCGGCGTCGCGAACTGCTTCGTGCCGAGCAGCGACGGAGCGGACGGCGCCGACGAGCGCGCCCGCGCCGAGCAGACCGTCACGGACGCCATCACGGCCGAGGGCTTCGAGCTGCTGCTGGTCCGTGACGTCCCGGTGGACCACTCCGTCGCGCGCCCCGAGGCCGAGCAGTACCAGCTGCCGATCGTGCAGTGTGTCTTCCGTGCTCCGTCCGACTGGGACCGCACCGAGGTCGACGCCGCCGCGAACCGCGCCCTGCTCGCCATCGAGGCGGTCTCCTACGCCCAGGCAGCCGCCGAGCGCGCCGAGCACGCCGCCCTGTACCCGCTGTCGCTCAGCGCCCGGACCCAGATCCTGAAGGGCCGGCTGAACTCCGGCGAGGTGATCGGGTACTTCACCGACCTGCGCGACCCCCGGCACTCGGTCCGGACGCTGTACTTCCACACCCGGTTCTCCACGAACACCGAGCCGCACCCGACGATGGCGCAGCCGTTCCGCCTGATGGCGCACAACGGCGAGCTGAACACCGACCGCAAGAACCGGCTGTCGGACGAGGCGCTCGCGCGGGCCCGCACCCGGAGCATCGTGCGTCCGCCCGGGCAGTCGGACTCGAGCCGACTCGACCAGACCCTGCAGAGCCGCGTGTTCGACGACGGGCTCGAGATCGTCGAGGCCGTGGTCTCGCTCATGCCGCCGGCGTGGGAGAACGACCGCACCCTGACCCCGGACGTCCGGGACATGCTCGAGTACTTCTCGCTGTACGAGGAGAAGAACGACGGTCCCGCCGCCGTGATCTTCAGCGACGGCGACGTCGTCGGCGCCCGCCTGGACCGCCTGGGCCTGCGCCCGCTGCGCACCGTCGAGACGGCCGAGTACCTGATGGTGTCGTCCGAGGCCGGCCAGGTCGAGTTCGACGCCGACGAGGTCGTGCACCGCGGCCGCATCGAGGCCGGCGGCATGCTCGTCGTCGACCACCGCACCGGCACCCGCATGCGCACGGGCGAGGTGCTGCACATGCTCGCGGCCCGCCGTGACTACGGCACCCTGCTCGACGCCGCCCGGGTGAACCTGGACGACGTGCCCGCTCCGGACTACGAGCGCACGACGTCCACCCTGGGCTACGACGGCGACCTGTCGCTCGCGGGTCGGTACGTGGCGTACTCGCTGAACCAGGAGAGCTTCCGGTTCATGCTCGACCCGATGCTGCAGAACGGGTCGGAGCGCATCTCGGCGATGGGCTACGGCAACGCCATCAACGCCCTGAGCGACACCGAGGGCGGCATGGCGAAGTACTTCTCGCAGCGCTTCGCCCAGGTGACGAACCCGCCGCTCGACTCGATCCGCGAGGCCGACGGCATGTCGATGCGCGTGGCACTCGGCGCGAAGCCGGACGGCACGGGCACCACGGGGCGTCAGCTCGTCGTGCAGTCCCCGATCCTGGGGCACCTCGACATGGTGCGGCTGCGCGAGCAGGACATCGTGCCGCTCGAGCGTTTCGACATGCTCTACGTGCCGGTGCCCGCCGACGAGCAGGCCAACGCCGACGCGATGCGCGGCGCGCTGGACGCCCTGTGCGACGCGATCGAGGCGTTCGCGGCGCGCGGTGGCGGGATCGCGGTCGTGACCGACCGCGAGGTGTCGTCGACCCATGCGCCCCTCCCCGTGATCCTGGCGGTGGCCGCCGTCAACCAGCGGCTCATCGAGACCGGTCTGCGCCTGCGGGTGTCCGTCGTCGCGGAGAGCGGTCAGCTGCCATCGTCACACCACGTCGCGACCGCGCTGGGCTTCGGTGCCGCCGCGGTGTACAGCTTGAGCGCTCGGCTGCGTGCGGAGGAGAAGTACCCCGCCGCACCCGCACCCGCCGGTGAGCTGACCGCGACCGACCTGGCGCTCAAGCAGTTCCGCAAGGCCGCCGAGAAGGCCCTGGCGAAGACCATGGGCCGCGTCGGCCTGTGCACCGCCGAGAGCTACATCGGTGGCGAGTTCTTCGAGCCGAACTACCTCGACACCGGCGACGACGTGCTCGCGCGGATCTTCCCGCACATGCAGGCACCGGTCGGCGGCGTCGGCTTCGCGCGCATCGCACAGGCGGCGACGGACTGGCACGAGCGTGCCCGCTCGGTGGCGTCCGAGGGCCAGGTCCCGCTGCTCGGCCTGTTCAAGGAACGCTCCGACGGCGCCGGCCACTCGTTCGGCGTCGCGAGCGTCCGCGGGTTCGGCGGCATGACCGAGGAGCGCCCGGCCTTCGAACGCTCCGGCGACTCCGACGCACTGCGCCTGCTCACGCTCGGCCAGCTCGACGACTCGTTCGGCATCACCGACGCCGCGTACCGGAACACCGGGTACGACCGGCTGAGCGACGCCGAGATCGACGCGCACCGCATCACGCCGGGCTACGTCACGTTCCTGCAGACGACCCACGACGAGCGGTCCCGCCGCCCCGCCGCGCTCCGCGACGTGCTCGCGCTGCCCGCAGACGTCACCGGCATCGACACGGCCGAGGACTTCGCCCGCGAGCTCGGCCGCTTCTCGACGAGCGGCAACGCCAGCGTCACCGTGCGCGGGCTCTCCGGCTCGCGTCCGTCGGACGACCAGGACCTGCCTGGAGGGACTGAGCGGTTCCGCCTGGAGCTCACGTCGACGGGGACCACGGGTGCACTGCGCCACGCGGCCCTGGCGGACGGCCTCGCGCTGCTCCACCCCGGACAGATCGACGTCGACGCCGTCGACGACACCGGGGTGACGCTCCGCGCCACCGGTGCGGCCGTCGCCCTGCTCGCGCTGCTGCAGAGCGCCCCGGCGAGCGTCGAGCTCGACGAGGTGCAGCCGGCCCACGAGATCACCCGGACCCTGGCGTCCGGTGCGATGAGCCACGGCGCGCTCGTCGCCACCGCCCACGAGGCCGTCGCACACGGCACGAACATGGTCGGCGGCATGTCGAACAGCGGTGAGGGCGGCGAGCACCACTCCCGCTACGGCACCATCCGCGGCTCCCGCATCAAGCAGTTCGCCTCGGGCCGGTTCGGCATCTGGGCCGGCTACCTCGCCGACCCCATGCTCGAGGAGCTCGAGATCAAGATCGGCCAGGGCGCGAAGCCCGGCGAGGGTGGCCAGCTGCCCGCACCCAAGGTCACGGTGGACATCGCCGCGGCCCGTGGCGGCACGCCCGGCGTCGAGCTGATCTCACCGCCGCCGCACCACGACACCTACTCGATCGAGGACCTCGCGCAGCTCATCCACGACTGCAAGGCCGCCCGCGTCCGGGTGATCGTGAAGCTCGTCTCGTCCGAGGGCATCGGCACCATCGCGGTCGGCGTCGCGAAGGCCGGCGCCGACGTGATCAACGTCGCGGGCAACACCGGCGGCACCGGCGCCGCGGCCGTCACCAGCCTGAAGTACGCGGGCCGCTCCGCGGAGATCGGCGTCGCCGAGGTGCACCAGGCCCTGGTCGCGAACGGCCTGCGCCAGAAGGTCACGCTCCGCTGCTCGGGTGCGCACCAGACCGGCAGCGACGTCGTCACGAGCGCCCTGCTCGGCGGCGACAGCTTCGAGTTCGGCACGACCGCGCTCATGATGCTCGGCTGCGTGATGGCGAAGAACTGCAACGTGAAGTGCCCGGCGGGCCTGACCACGAACGCCGAGGCGTTCGAGGGCGACCCCCGGGCGCTCGCGCAGTACCTGCTCAACATCGCCCACGACGTGCGGCAGATCCTGGCCCGGCTCGGCCTGCGTTCCCTGCGCGAGGCCCGCGGCCGGACCGACCTGCTGCAGCTCCTGGACCACCCGGCGAGCGTGGGCCGGCTCGACGCCCGTGCCCTGCTCGCCCAGGTGCCCGAGAAGGTCGTCGCGGACCCGGAGTACCTGGAGAAGGACTTCCACACCGACGACGCCCTGCTCGAGCGCGTCCGCACCGCCCTCGTCGACCACGCGCAGGAGCACGTGCTCGTGCACGGCGTACTGCTCGGCAACGCCGACAAGTCGGTCGGTGGCCAGCTCGGCATCGACCTCGAGCGTCTGCTCAACCACGAGCTCCGCGCCGAGGACGTGCAGGGCCTGCCCGCCGTGACGACGGACGACCGCGGACGCCGCCGGCTGGTGGACGGCGCGGTCACGATCCGCACGCAGGGCTCGGCCGGGCAGTCCTACGGCGTCTTCAACAACGACGGCGTCGTGCTCGAGCACACCGGCACCGCGAACGACGGCGTCGGCAAGAGCCAGAGCGGCGGACGGATCATCGTCCGCGCCCCCGGTGGCGGCAGCGCAGCACAGGGCGGCAACGTGCTGGTCGGCAACTTCGCGCTGTTCGGGGCGACCGGTGGGCGCACCTTCGTCGAGGGCGAAGCCGGCGACCGGTTCGCCGTCCGCAATTCCGGCGCGACCGCCGTGGTCGAGGGCCTCGGCGACTTCGGCTGCGAGTACATGACCGGCGGCGCCGTGTTCAACCTCGGCGCGTTCGGCAAGGGCCTCGGCAACGGCATGTCCGGCGGGTTCCTGTACCAGTACGACCCTTCCGGCCAGGTCGCCGAGCGTGCCAGCACGGACTCGCTCCTGGTGTTCCCGGTCACCGACACCGAGCGCGGTGCGTTCCACGAGGCCGCCGCCCGCCTGCTGCTCGAGTGGCACCTCGAGGCGACCGGTTCGGCACTGGCCGAGCGGCTGCTCGCCAAGTGGGACACCGCCCGCGCACACGTGTACGTCGGCATGCCGCGTGCCCTGCTGCTCACGCAGGACGCCGGCGAGATCCTCGCGGCGGCGACCCGGCCCGAGCTCCTCGACGAGCTCGCGACCTCGATCGCCACCGACAAGCTCCGCGCGTTCAAGCTCGACTACCGCGACCAGCGCACGGTGCTCGACGGCCGTGCCCCGGCGCTCGGCGACCAGGGCGAGGACATGTTCTCGCTGCTGTCGTCGTACACGGTGCTCGGGGTCGCCCAGGACGTCGCCCTCGAGCGCGTCCCGGGCGCGTTCGGCACCGCCGACCCGCGAGTGGCCGAGGCCGTCAAGAACCTCGTGCTCACCGAGGACTTCTCCGTCAAGCAGCGCGTCGTGAAGTACCTGCGCGGCACGCTCGACCGGTTCGCCGACGACCAGCTCGCGACGCTCATCGCGATCAAGCGGCTCGACGACTACAAGCGCGCGCTCACGCAGCGGAACAACCGCAGCATGGACGCGCCGGGCACCACGGGGTGGATCATGCACCAGAACGCCAAGAACGACGGCCGCGTCCGCGAGGCCCGCTTCGACGAGCTGCTCGCCACCGCGGCGCTCGAGGACATCGCCCGCCGGGCACCGCAGGCGCCGACCGAGGCGGTGACCGCGTGAGCCTGCTCCCCCCGACCGGGTCGCTGATCCCCGTCGACGCACCGTTCTCGGCCGCCCAGGAGTCCTGGCTCGCCGGGTTCATCGCGGGCATCGCCGCCGCGGGCAAGAAGGTCGCAGCCAGCGCGCCCACGACGACGATCGACGTGCTCTTCGGCACCCAGACCGGCAACGCCGAGTTCCTGGCCGACGAGCTCGTCGCCGGCGCGAAGGCCCGCGGACTCGGCGGTCGTGCGAGTGCGCTCGACGCCGTCACCCCCGAGCAGCTCGCCGAGATGTCGCACGTGCTCGTCGTCACCTCGACCTACGGCGAGGGCGAGATGCCCGACAACGCCGGGCTGTTCTGGGACGCGATCCAGGCGAGTACCGTGCCGCGGCTCGAGGGGCTGCAGTACGCCGTCCTGGGCCTCGGTGACACGAGCTACGACGAGTTCTGCCAGGCCGGCAAGCTCCTCGACACCCGGTTCGAGCAGCTCGGCGCGACCCGCATCCACGACCGCGTCGACTGCGACGTCGACTTCGAGGACCCGGCCGCACTGTGGACCGCGGCGGTCCTCGACCGCCTCGCCGCCGAGGCCGGCGCGACGGCTGCACCCGGCGCGACCACGGGCGGTGGTGCCGGCGACGGTGCAGCCGCGACCGGCGGGGCGGGCGCGAGCCGTGCCTCCCGGCCGGGGTCGCAGTGGAACAAGCGCAACCCGTACCCGTCGCGCCTGGTCGAGAACCGGCTGCTCTCCTCGCCGCGCAGTGCGAAGGAGATCCGGCACTACGAGTTCGACCTCGGTGACTCGGGCATCGAGTACGCGGCCGGCGACGCCCTGGCGGTCGTGCCCGTGAACGACGAGGTCTTCGTGGCGGACCTGCTCGAGCAGGTCGGCACGAACGGCGGCGAGGCGTTCGACGGCCGGCCGATCACCGAGGTCCTGCGGACCGACCGTGAGATCCGGACGCCCTCGAAGGACCTCATCGCCGACCTGGTGCAGCGCGCGCCGTCGAGCGAACTCGCGGCCGTCGTGGCGCACGGCGACAAGCACGAGCTGGACCGCTGGCTGTGGGGACGCGACGTCCTCGACCTGCTCCGCGACGCCGGACCGGCCGCTCCGGGGCTCGACGAGCTGCTGCCGAACCTGCGGCCGCTGCAGGCGCGCCAGTACTCGATCTCGTCGAGCCCACTGGCGCACCCGGACCGCATCCACCTGACCATCGCGTCGGTGCGCTACGGCGACCCGCACCGGATGTACGCCGGTGTCGCGTCGACGTTCCTGGCCGACCGGGTCGACCCGGACGGCACCGTCGACGTCTACCTGCAGCCGAACGCGTCGTTCGGGGTACCGGCGGACGAGTCGGCCCCGATGATCATGATCGGACCGGGCACGGGTGTCGCGCCGTTCCGCGGGTTCCTGCACGAGCGCGCCGTGTCCGGGGCGACGGGGCGCAACTGGCTGTTCTTCGGCGACCAGCACCGGGACACCGACTTCGTGTACCGGGACGAGCTCACCGAGCTGCAGGAACAGGGCGTGCTCGACCGCCTCGACCTGGCGTTCTCGCGCGACCAGGCCGAGAAGGTCTACGTGCAGACGCGGATGCTCGAGCGGTCGGCGGAGCTGTTCGCCTGGCTCGAGGACGGCGGCCACGTGTACGTCTGCGGGGACGCCTCACGCATGGCGAAGGACGTCGAGGCCGCGCTGCTCCAGGTCATCCGGACCGGACGCGCGCGCGGCGAGGACGACGCGCAGGCGTACCTGGCCGACATGCGTCGCGCGAAGCGGTACGTGCGCGACGTCTACTGAGCCGCACACGGACGTGACGGCGGATCCGGATCCAGACGTGATGAGTCCGCCCCGGCCACGGAACCCGAATCCGATGGCCGGGGCGGTCCCGGAGGAGCGCCGGTCGATGGGGGCAGACCGGCGGGCCCTGCAGCGTGACGCACGCATCACCGACGCGTGGCGTCGGTGACCCGAGCGGGGAGTCCCCTGATCCGGGACTCACGTCCCTCGCTCGTCTCGGTCACCGGTGGTTGGTCGGCACCGGACTCGCTGTGCGTCACGGGCTGTTCGGGTTCCCCTCCTGCCGCGGACACTGCCAGCACCGGCGCCCGAGCGGGCCGGCGCGGGGGGACGACAGCGAACCGCGGTACGGAAACCGTACGAGGCGTGGAGTTCGGGCGGAACCCGTTGACCCGGATCAGCCCGCTGTGCTACTGCTCCCGGGATCAGCGCGCGGTGCTCCCGCTCGGTGTCCCGGATGCGTCGTCCGCGTCGCCGGGTGCCACCGCCCGCGACCACGCCGAGTCGGCCGCCGTGCTGGTGTCCGCCGGCTCCGGCGTCAGCACGAGCCCCGACCCGGAGGTGGCCGAGGCGTAGAGGTCCTCGAGCCAGCTGCGGTTGATCGACGGCACCCGGCTGCCGGTGAACTTGAAGTGCAGGCTCACGTTGGGGTGCAGCCAGATCGTGCTGCGACCGTTGCCGTGGACGACGTCGTCCTTCCACGAGAACGCGAAGCGGTGGTCACGCCGGAGCATGTTGACGATGACGATCTGCAGGTGCGTGAGCGCGCGGTCGTCGATCCGCAGGTCGAGCGGTCGGCCGTCGTAGATGAGCTGCCCCATGGCTCCTTCTACTCCTGCGCTCCGGTGTGCGCGAGACCGGACGCCCAGGTGGTGATGGTGCGGTCGAACCAGACGGCGTCGACGTTGCGCTCCCAGGCGTGCTCGGCCGGCTCGCTGACCGCCAGTGTCACGGTGCCGGGGTGGGCATCAGCGAACTCCTGACTGGCCGAGAACGGCACCGTGGTGTCGCCGGTGGAGTGGATGAGCAGGGTCGGTGGCAGCGGCCGGGGTGCGCGCAACCAGGACAGCGCGCGCACGTCGACCGGCGACCGCAGCCCCACCAGCCGGCAGAGGACCGGGGTCCCCATCGCCCCGAGGGCAGCAGTCACCACGAAACCCGGCAGTCCCGCGCGGCGGGCCTGGGACCGGACGGTGACGGCCCAGTCCAGTGCGGGGGCGACGAGCACGATCCCGGCCAGGCGGTCACGGTGCGCCGAGCGGGCGAGGAGTTCGTGTGTGATCGTCGCGCCCATCGACCACCCCACGATGACGAGCCGTTCGGCGCCGTTCGCGACGGCGTGGTCGAGCGCCACTTCGACGTCCGCCCACTCGCGGGCTCCGAGGTGTGAGGCCCGGCCCTCCCACGGTGCCTCGCCGTCGCCGCGGAACGACGGGACGATCGAGGTCCAGCCGAGTTCGAGCGCCGCTGGGACGGTCCGGAGCGCGGTGACCCGGGTCGTCCGGATCCCGTGCACGTGGACGGCCCAGGTTCGGGCGGCCGCGGGGTCGGCGCACCGGGCAGCCATGGAGTCGGCACCCCGGGCAGCCGGGCGGCCCGGGCGCGCGGCACCGCCTGGCCCCGGCCGCACCACCCACGCGGGCGCCGGCCCCACCGGCGTCGGCAGCGACACCTCGGACCAGTCGACGTCCATCGCCGCCGGGTCCGGGTGCACGTGCCCGCTCCACCGCACCCGCGACGACACCGCGCCGGTCGTCCGCACCACGGCCCGGCGCACGAACCCGGCGGCTTCGTCGACCTCGAGCACCGGCCCGACGGTGGTGTGCCCCGGGCCGTCGTGCCACAGCCCGTACTCCCCCGGCCGCACGGTGTCGTCGGTGATCGGCAGCCGGACGGAGTCCGCGTCGGACTCGAGCACGGGCGTCCACCGGTCGCCACCGGGCAGCACGATCCTGCCGACGACCTTCCGCAGGACGACCAGGACGACCAGCCCGACCAGGCACACCGCCACCAGCACCACGAGCGCTCCGAGCACCCACCACACGATCGTCACGCCGTCATCCTCCGAGGCTCCGGGTCAGGGTCCGTTCCGCCGACCGCACCTGCGCGAGTTCGGCGTCGTCGAGGGTCCGGCCCTGCACCTCGGCGTCGCGGATCGCGATCACCAGGTCGTAGGTCCGGGCCTGCGGGTCCCCCGGCCGCTCGACTGCCCGCACGGCGTGCCGACGGGCGATGCGGCGCAGGCGCCGGTGGTGCCCGCGGTGGCGCAGGTCACGGCCCCACCGCCGGAACGTCAGCGAGGCCATCGCCACGACGATGAGCACGATGCCGAGGTAGAACGGCGGGTCGAAGGCCAGCCGCAGGCCGTCCCGCACCCCGGCCGGGAAGAGTCCGAAGTGGTCGGCGGTGAGCGAGGCGACCTCGTCGACGCTCGCCACGACGACCAGGGCGAGCCCGACGCGGAACACCACGAGCGCCACCGGGTTCTGCAGCACGCCGCGGCGCAGGGTCGTGGCGGCGATCAGCCCCACGCCCACCATGTACACCGTCCCGTAGAGCCACATCGGGGTCTGCTCGATCTCGCGCACGATGAAGTGGAAGTCGGTCCCGCCGCGCTCCTCGACCAGCAGGAACGGCACCGTGAAGGCCACGACCACGACGAGCAGCGCCACCGGCCTGGCGAGCACCGGGCGCTCCGGCAGGTCGTCGGTGCTCGCGCGCAGCATCAGCCAGAACGCAACGGTCGCGCAGACGTTCTGCACCAGGTTGATGAGGTTCGAGCCGCCAAGGGCACCGTCGAGCACCGGCTGCGGCACGACGCTGCCGAGGGTCAGGAGCCCGAGCGCCCCGACGCCGGTGGCACCCCAGGCCGCCCGACCACGGGGGTTCCGCAGCACGTACGGCGTGCGGGCGAGGAAGATCAGCGCCGCGAACCAGAAGGCCGCGGCGTGCAGGACGGCCATCAGCCGTAGGCCCGCTCGTCCGCGGCCGTGGCCCCGGCGAGCAGGACCGTCGCGAGCTCGTAGGCGAACCGTTCGGCGAAGTGCTCGTCGTCGTCGGAGATGCTCACGAGCCCGGAGTCGACGTCGAGTGCGCGACGGCAGACGTGGCCCCCGGCGGCGAACTCGGCGACGGACGACGCGGTCGGTGTGCCGACGTCGCCGTGCACCAGGTGCCCGAGCTCGTGCAGCACGCAGTGCATGCGGTAGAGCGGCGGTGCGTCGGCCGGCACGAGCACCAGGTTCTCGTGCTCGAACTGCGACACGAGTGCGGTGAGCGGACCCCAGCTCGGGCCGTCGACGTCGACGACGCGCGTGGGCTTGCCGACCATCCGACCGACGCCGGTCACCACGTCGGACAGTTGCGGCGCACGGGGCAGGGTGGCGACGAGGGCACGGACGGCACCGGACGCACCCAGCTGCTCCGCCATCGCCCCTCCGATCTCCGCGGCAAGACTACCGGCAGGTCCCCCTTGTGGACGAGACCGGCCGGACGTAACCTACAACCAAATGGTTGTACGAATCGAACTGTCCGACGCCGAGGTCGACCGGGTGTTCCACGCACTGGCCGACGCGACCCGTCGTGACATCGTCCGGCGCACGCTCGTCGGGTCGTCGTCCGTGAGCGAGCTCGCGGACGCCTACTCGATGTCGTTCGCCGCCGTCCAGAAGCACGTCGCCGTCCTCGAAGGAGCCGGACTCGTGAGCAAGGAGGCCCGCGGCCGCACCCGCATCGTGCGCGCCGAGCCGGAGCAGCTCGACCGGGTCCGCGCCCTCCTCGACGCCTACGGCCGCCTCTGGCACACCCGGATGGACCGCCTCGGCGACGTGCTCGACGGCGACGCGTCCGGACACCCAGCACCAGACGACACCCGACGACACCAGGAGCGATGATGCCCACCACGTCCGTCCACACCGATCCCGACACCCTCTCGATGACCCTCGTCGCCGAGTTCCCCGTCCCCGTCGAACGCCTCTGGGCCGCCTTCGCCGACCCGCGCCAGCTCGAGCGGTTCTGGGGACCGCCCGGGTTCCCCGCGACCTTCACGACGTTCGACCTGCGCCCCGGCGGCCGGGCCGACTACCGGATGACGTCCCCGCAGGGCGAGCGGTTCCACGCCGTGTGGCAGGTCACCGAGGTCGACGAGCACCGTCGCATCGTCTTCCGCGACCTGTTCACCGACACGGAGGGCACGGTCGACGAGTCGCTCCCCACCAGCGAGACCGTGCTGTCGTTCGGGCCGGCGGACGACGGCTCGCGGGTCACCGTGGTGTCCTCGTTCGCCTCGACCGCCGACCTCGACGCGATGCTCGAGATGGGCATGCTCGAGGGCTACCAGCAGGCGTTCGGCCAGCTCGACCGGGTGCTCGCCGACCTGCGCGAGTGGGCCCTCGGTGCGGGCACCGAGACCGAGGTCCTCGACGACACCCACGTCCGGATCACCCGGGCGTTCGCGGCGCCGCGACACCTGCTCTGGCGCGCGCACACCGAGCCCGACCTGGTGCGCCGGTGGCTGCTCGGCCCCGACGGGTGGGAGATGACGGTGTACGAGAACGACCTGACCCCGGGCGGCGCGTTCCGGCAGGCCTGGGCGCCGACGGGTGACACCGAGGGCGAACCCTTCGGGTTCGAGGGCGAGAACCTCGTCGTCGAACCCGAACGCCGGATGGTGTCGACCGAGCGCATGACCGGGGCGCCCTTCCCACCGAACACGAACGACCTGCAGCTCGACGAGGCCGACGGCGTCACGCTCATGACGCTGCTCGTCACCTACCCGGACCGGGAGCAGCGGGACGTGATCCTCGCGACCGGCATGACGGAGGGCATGGAGGCCAGCTACCAGCGGCTGGAACGCGAGGTCCTGTCCGCAGCGTGACCGGCAGACGGACGGGAGGCCCGTGGCGGCGCCGCCACGGGCCTCCCGTCCGTCCCGAGCAAGCGACAGATCCCTGCGCACGATCCGGGTCCGGTCCCCGAGAGCGACAGATCCCCGCGGATGTTCCGCGGGTATCTGTCGCTTTCGCGAGGGGCTGGTGGGCGCAGGCCGGCTACTCCGGCTGCGCCGACGCTTCGTAGTGCCGCGCGCCGCCGCGCACGCCCGCGAAGCGGAACGGCGCGGTCGTGACGCGCGGACGCTCGACGTCCTCGCTGGTGGCGGCACCCGCGGCGTGCAGCGCGCGGTACGCGTCGACCGTCAGCGGGACCCGTGCCTCGAGCAGCGACCGCACGCGACCCGCGCGGCGGTGCTCGCGGTAGTCGGGCCGGACGGTGCCGGTGATGAGCTCACCGACACTGCCGGAGCCGTAGCTGAACAGGCCGAGCCGCTCCCCCGCCAGGTCGTCGTCCAGGTCGAGCAGTGCTGCGAGCCCGATCCAGAGCGACGCCGTGTAGGTGTTGCCGGTCTGCCGGTTGTAGGTGAACCCGATCGCCAGGTCGGCCTCGTCGAACGGTGCGCCGACGTGCTGCGTGAGCTTGCGGTGCGCCTTGATCGCCATCTTGGTGAAGGGCTGGTGGTGCACGAACCGGGCGATGTCGTCGTACGCGGGGCCGCCCTGTTCCGCCAGGTCGTCCCAGGCGCCGACGAACGCGTTGACGTACGCGCTCACCGAGAGCCGCCCGTCGACCAGCGCGGTGGAGCGGTCGTTCGGCCGCCAGAAGTCGTCGACGTCCGCCGTGTAGACGCCCGCCGCCGGCTCGATCTCGATCAGGTCGGGGTCGGCGGACACCAGGATCGCGGCGGCACCGGCACCCTGCGTCGGCTCGGCAGGGGTGTCGACGTCGTACCGGGCGACGTCGGCGGCGATGACGAGCACCCGCTCGTGCGGGGCGCGCGCGACGATGCCGAGTGCGAGCTGCACCGCGGCCATCCCGCCGTAGCAGGCCTGCTTCAGCTCGACCACGCGGACGGCCTTCGGCAGCCCGAGCAGGCCGTGCACGTACACGCCGGCGGCCTTCGACTGGTCGACGCCGGACTCGGTGGCGAACAGCACCGTGCGGATGCCTTCGACGCCGTGCCGGTCGATGAGCTCCTTCGCGGCAGCGGCGCCCATCGTGACGATGTCCTCGTCGGGCGCGGGCACGCTGAAGGCGTCCTGCCCGATGCCGACGTGGTACTTCGCCGGGTCGACGTCGAGCCGCTCGGCCAGGTCGTCGAGCTCGAGCACGTGGTGCCCGGTCGCGATCGCGATGTCGTGGATGCCGACGCCGGTCATGCGGCACCCCCTGCGGGCTTCGTGCCACGGCGTTCCATGGCGACGTGGGCGGCCATCAGCTCGCCCGGGTTGGTCTGTGCGGCGAGGAGCGAGAGCTCCCCGCACAGGACGGTCGCGGCGCACAGGGCGGCGAGGCGGCGGGCGTTCCCGCCCGGCTCACGGTCCTCGCGGCAACCGAGGCGCACCAGGGCGTCCTCGACGACGGGCAGGTCCCCGCCCTTGCCGTTGCCGACCGTGCCGACGATCAGGTGCGGCAGCGAGGTCGCGAAGTACAGGTCGCCGTCGCGGTCCTCGGCGCTCGTGATGCCCTGCGAGCCCTCGACGATGTTGGCGGCGTCCTGCCCGGTGGCCAGGTAGAAGCCGAGCAGCATGTTCGCGTAGTGCGCGTTCGCCGAGCGGATGGCCCCGGCGATCGTCGACCCGATCAGGTTCTTCGCGATGTTCAGCTCGACGATGCGCGCGGTGCTCGACCGCAGGCGCTTCTCGACGACCTCGCCGGGGATCACGATCTCGGCGATGGTGTTGCGGCCGCGGCCACGGATGCCGTTCACCGCGGTGGCCTTCTTGTCGGTGCAGAAGTTGCCCGAGACCGAGACGTACCGCAGGCCCGGCTGCCAGTCCAGGATCGCCGGCAGCAGCTTGTCCGCCGCCTGCGTGACCATGTTGTGGCCGGAGGCGTCGCCGGTGGTGAACGCGAAGCGCAGGAACAGCAGGTCCCCGACGATCTCCGGGTGCACCTCGATGAGCTTGGCGAACCGGCTCTGTCCGGACACGATCGCGGCGAGCTCGTCCTGGCGCGCGAGGATCTGCCCCGCGGCGACGTGGGCCGCGGCGGCGCTGTCGGCGCGGACCACGACGGAGCGGGTCATGCGCTCGTCGACGACGGTCGCGACGATGCCGTCCTCGACCATGCGCGAGATGCGGGCGCCGCGGCCGACGGACGGCCAGAGCGGCGACTCGTAGGTGGCGAGGGGGACCTCGTGCTCCCCCTGCACGGCGTTGCCGCTGACGCGGATCGGACCGACCCACTTGGTGGGGATCGGTGTGAGCAGGTCACTCATCGAGGGCTCCTTCTGGTGCTCGCACCGCGACGCTGAGGTGTCTGATGTCGTGCGCCTCCCAGGCGCGGTGGATGCCGGCGGGGTCGGTGTCCGCCGGGACGAGCGCGATGCCGCAGTCGCCGCCGCCGGCACCGGACGGCTTCGCCGCCCCGCCCGCCGCCTCGACGACGTCGCACAGGGTCGCGAGACGCTCGGTCTCGATCTTCGACCCGACCGAGTCGCCGAGACGCTGCAGCAGCCCGCGGGCGCGTCGGAGGGCACCGAGCGTGCGCTCGGTGTCGCCGGTCTGGAGGCCCGTGGTCAGGTCGTCGACGGCGCTGCGGCTCTCGTCGAGGAACGCCTGGTACCCGCCGTTGCGGTGCCGACGCACCACGTCGACGAGCTTCGTGGTGGACGCGGGCGAGCCGGTCCAGCCGACGAGCAGCTGCAGGTTCTCGGGGGCGGGCAGCCGCTGGACGTCGAAGCCGTCCCACGCGTCGGTGTCGGTCAGGATCGCGGACACGGCGTGGTCGCCGAGCATGGCGGCGAGGCGCTCGCGGTCCGGGGCGCTGTAGCGCAGCCAGCCGCCGAACGTGCTCGCGGCGAGGTCGCCGCCGGAGGCCCGGGGGTTCACCCGGATGGTGGCGAGCAGGGCGACCTGGAAGCGCTGGCGCTGCGTCAGGCCGATGCCGTAGAAGCGGTCGAGGGCACCGACGGTGGCGACGGTGACCGCGGCCGAGGACCCGAGCCCGAACTTCCGGCCGCTGGCGTCGTCCAGTTGGCTCTCGATGCGCAGGTCGTGGAACCGCGGGGCGATGCCGTGCTCGGCGCGGAGCTTCTCGACCAGGTCGATCGTGGCCATCACGTAGTCGTAGGGGTGGTGCTCGCGGTCGAGCGCCAGGCCGTCCTCGGCACGGGTCCACGTGAGCGGCAGGTGCCCGTACTCCTCGGAGTGCACGCTGCCCGCGCCGTGGCCCTCGCGCACCTTCGCCGTGATGGCGCGGTCGAGGGCGATCAGGACGGACGGCTGGCCCGGCTCGACGACGGCGTACTCGCCGGCGACGAACAGCTTGCCGTGTGCACGGAACTCGATCACTGCGCGGACTCCTTCTGGTCGGGATTGCTCCCGGTCTCTTCGGAGCGGAGCACCCGCGCGGCAGGTCCGGTGCCGGACTCGATGACGTCCCCCAGCGACGCGAGCGCCCCGGCGACGGCCGCCCGGTCCTGCGGCTTCGTGAGCACGACGACGTTCGGGCCCGCGTCGGCCGTGGCGTAGGCCTCGGTGCCGCCGGCACGCAGCTCGGCGACGGCGTCGAACACGGCGACGCTGCGGGCGTTGAGGTAGCGGATCGGCGGGAACGCGCCCTCGATCGTCGCGTGCATCCGGAGCGCGTTGCTCTCGGTGATCTCGCCGATGCGGGTGAAGTCGCCGGCCGCGCAGGCCGTGAGCATGTCGCCGACGGTCTCGGTGGTGGAGGTCACCCAGGCCGGGTAGAAGGGCGACGTCGCGATGGTGCGGCGCATGGCCTCGCGGGACCCGATCGGCTTCGGGCCGGCGTCGATCGTGACCACGACCATCGCCATCGGCGGGGCCGGGATCGGCTCGGCGAAGGAGCCCTGGTCGTCGCCGGCGTGCCAGACGGCGACACCGCCGGGGATCGAGCGCGTGGCCGAGCCGGAACCGCGACGTGCCAGACGGGACAGGTCGCGCGGCGACAGGTCGAGGCCGTAGGCCGCGGCGGCGGCGGTCGCCAGGGCGGCGAAGCCGGACGCGCTCGAGGCCAGCCCGGCACCGGTCGGGACGGTGTTCTCGGACACCACCGACGCCCGCTCGGACGACCCCGCGAGCTCGCGCACCAGGTCGAGGAACTGCTGCACGCGCACCAGCGCACCGTCGTCGACGACGTGACCGTTCAGCGTGAACGCATCACGGGCCTCCCGTCCGCCGTCCACCGTGACGGTGGTCGTCGTCGGGAACACGTCGAGCCCCATCGAGACGCTGCCCGTGGCGGGCAGCGCGAGCTGCGCGTCCGCCTTCCCCCAGTACTTGACGAGGGCGATGTTGGGGTGCGCGACGGCGGTGGCTGTCAGCAAGCGCGGGCTCCGATCGTGGTGGTCCAGGTGGCTGCGGCCCCTGCGCCGCGGAGTGCGGCCGCGATGCGGTCCGCGTGGTCGTCGTCCGCGGCGAGCGCGAGGACGCACCCGCCCCGCCCGCCGCCGGTGAGCTTCGCGCCGAGGGCGTCCGCAGCACGTGCGGCGTCCACGAGCCGGTCCAGGTCGTCACTCGACACGTCGAGTGTGCTGAGCAGGTCGTGCGCGGCGTCCATGGTGGCACCCAGAGCCTGGGCATCGCCGTCCTCGAGTGTCCCCCGTGCCCGACGGGCGAGCGCACCGATCCGGTCGATCACGGTGCCGACACCGACTGGGTCCTGGTCGTGGCGGGCGCGGACGGCCGAGACGGCCTCGCGGGTGTGCCCGGGGACGCCGGTGTCCGCGACGACGAAGGTGAACCGGGCGCCGAGCGTGACGGGTTCGATCTGGCCGCCCTCGAACCAGACCGGCGCGGACGCGACGACGCCCCGGGCGTCGAGGCCGGACGGTCGGCCGTGGGCGACGCGCTCGCACTCCTGGATGAGCTCGTGGTGGGTCTCGACGTCGAGGGCTTCACCCAGGGCGTCGGCGACGGCCGCGGTCACGGCGGCGGCGACCGCGGCGCTCGAGCCCATGCCGCGGGCGGTCGGGACCTCGCTGTCGACCCGGACGTGGAAGTGGCGGTCGGTGACCCCGAAGTGGCGCAGGGTCGCGGTGACGGCGGTGACGGTCGGCATCACGGCCGCGGGTGCGAGGTCGAGGGGGCCGGTGTGCACGGTCGACTGCAGGCTGTGACCGGGCTGCTCGGCGTCGGCGGCGACCGGGGTGACCGTCGCCACGACCCGCGCGTCGAGCACCGGCAGGACGAGAGCGGGTGCGCCGTAGACCACGGCGTGCTCACCGATCAGGATCGTCTTGCCGTGGGACGACGCCGATCCGTTGCCGGGGGTCGTGGTGGTGTCGAGGTCGCTGCTGCTCATCTTGGGTCACGTCAGCCTAACCGTCCGGGTCGTCGACGTGTTCGTCAGCTGGGCATCCGCTGCATCGAGTTGTGCACAACTTGGTTGCGTGACAGTGTGGACGCATGCCCGTGACCGACGAGATGGTGTGCTTCTCCCTCTACGCGGCGTCCCGCGCCACCACGCAGGCGTACCGCTCGATGCTCGAACCCTGGGGTCTGACGTACCCGCAGTACCTGGTGCTCGTGACCCTGTGGGTCGAGGGCGACCAGACCGTCTCGAGCCTCGGGGAACACCTGCAGCTCGACTCCGGCACCCTCTCGCCACTGCTCCGCCGCATGGAGCAGAGCGACCTGGTCCGCCGCGAGCGCCGCAGCACCGATGAGCGCGTCGTCACGGTCACTGTCGGTGACCGAGGCCGCGAACTGCGGTCCGAGCTGAGCGGCATCCCCGCGCGCATCGCCGCCGGGATGGGCCTGGCCGACGAACGTGCCGCCGCCGAGCTCATCGCGACGCTGCACCGGCTGACCGAGACGATGCACGCGGCTGCCGACCCCGAGCACGACGCCGCGGGCGCCGGCGCTGGCGCCGTTTCGCGCTGAGCGACACCCCGCGGCCACGTGCGCCCGTGAACTGTCGCTGAGCGCGAGAGCACGCCGCACACCCCCGAACTTCACGATCCGCCCCACAAGGAAGGAACCCCATGGAAACCCTCTACACCGCCGAGGCCCTGGCCACCGGCGAAGGCCGCAACGGCCACGTCGCCACGAGCGACGGCACGGTCGAGTTCGACCTCGCCATCCCGAAGGAGATGGGTGGCTCCGGCAACGGCGCCAACCCCGAGCAGCTCTTCGCCGCCGGCTACGCCGCCTGCTTCCACTCCGCACTGCAGGGCGTCGCCCGCAGCCAGAAGGTGAAGATCACCGACTCGTCCGTCGGCGGTCGCGTGTCGATCGGCCCGAACGGCAACGGTGGCTACCAGCTCGCCGTCATGCTCGAGGTCGTCATCCCCGGCCTGGAGCACGACCAGGCCCAGGCCCTCGCCGACGCGGCCCACCAGGTCTGCCCGTACTCGAACGCGACCCGCGGCAACATCGACGTCACCATCGTCGTCTCGGAGGACTGACCCATGAGCACCACCACCCCCACCACCATGCGCGCCGTCGTCCACGAGACGTTCGCCGAGCCCGCCGACGTCCTCGAGGTGCAGGAGCGCCCCGTCCCGACGCCCGGCGCCGGCGAGGTCCTCGTCCGCACGGTCCTCTCCCCCATCCACAACCACGACCTGTGGACCGTCCGCGGCACCTACGGCTTCAAGCCGGAGCTCCCCGCCGCCTCGGGCACCGAGGCCCTCGGCGTCGTCGAGGCCCTCGGCGAGGGCGTCACGAACCTGCAGGTCGGCCAGCGCGTCGCCGGCGGTGCCTTCGGCGTCTGGGCCGAGTACTACACCGCCAACGCCGCCGGGCTCGTCCCGGTGCCGGACGCGATGACCGACGAGGCCGCCGCCCAGCTCGTCTCGATGCCGTTCAGCGCCATCAGCCTGCTGCACTCGCTCGACCTGCACGAGGGCGACTGGATCATCCAGAACGCCGCCAACGGTGCGGTCGGACGCATGGTCGCCCAGCTCGGCGCCGCCCGTGGCATCAACGTGATCGGACTCGTCCGTCGCGCCGCCGGTGTCGACGAGCTCCGCGAGCAGGGCATCGACCGCATCGTCGCCACGGACGCCGACGACTGGCAGGACCAGGTCGCCGCGATCACCGGTGGCGCCCCGATCATCGCGGGCGTCGAGTCGGTCGGTGGCAAGGCCGCCGGCGACATCGCGTCCGTGCTGGGCGAGAACGCCACCCTCGTCGTCTTCGGCGCGATGGCGTCGCCGACGCTCGAGATCCCGTCGGGCAAGGTCATCTTCGGCCAGCTCACCGTGAAGGGCTTCTGGGGCTCCGTCGTCAGCAAGACGATGCCGGCCGAGACGAAGGGGCAGCTCTTCGGTGAGCTCATCACCCGCGTGCTCGACGGCTCGCTGACGCTCCCCGTCGCCGAGACCTTCGCCTTCGAGCAGGTCCGCGACGCCGTGCGCGCCAGCGACACCGCCGGCCGAGTCGGCAAGGTGCTCCTGCGCCCGTAGCGCGACCACAGAACGGACGGGCGCGCCCCGCTCAGCGGCAACGCGAAGCGTTGCGCGGGGCGCGCCGACCGAGCCTGCGAGGGAGGACGGTGCCAGCTGGCACCGGGCCTCCCGTCCGTCCGCTGGTCCGTCACATGGCCTCCTTGATGCCCCGACGCACCAGCCACGCGTTCACGGGGTAGGAGCAGACGAAGCCGGCCACCATCGCCAGCTGCATCGCCACCCAGAACTCCGGCGAGAAGACGCTCGCGCGCCCGCCGACGAATGCCGGGAACACGACCAGCTGCCACACCGCCATCAGGCCGTACATGCCCACCTGCCACGCGATGATCGACAGCGTGTCGGCCTTGAGCGCGGCGACGAGCCCGGCCCGGACGCCGAGGCCCCGCATCGGCGCGATGGCGAAGTACTGGAACGCGATGCCGAGCACGAACGCGATGACGAAGTCGACGATCCACCCGGCGACCATCCGGTCCTGGTAGAGCGACCCCAGGCCGACGACCACCCCGAGCGCCGGGAACGCCGCGAGCCCGAACTCGCCGATCAGGTCGCCGAGGGCGCAGCCGGCCCCGCAGTGGCTCGTGTCGATCGCGGTGCCCGCCCACCGTCCGTGTCCGGGCGCCGAGGCCCGCCCCCGACGCAGGTAGAAGACGAGCCACACGACGCTGCCGAAGAGCATCGTGAGCGGCCACACGAACGCCATGACGCGCATGTGCGGCGGCCGACGCACCACGTCGACCGCCACGAACACGGCGCAGCCCACGGCGACCACGAGCAGCGCCGAGCACACCACGTTCAGGGCGGTGGGGAAGTCCTGCAGCACCAGTTCCGTCACGCCTCCATGCAACCAACCGGGCGGCGACGGTGGATCCAGTGAGCAGAAGACGCCGGGTGCCCTGGGGCGACCCGACGTCTTCTGCGCACTCGGTGCGGCGTGGTGCGGACTAGCGGCGCGACGCCTTCACGGGGACGGTGAAGATGTTGCCGGTGGTGACGCCCTCTTCGACCTCTTCGAGGGTGCGCCCGCGGCTCTCCGGCACGAACTTCCAGATGAAGAGCAGCGCCAGCAGCCCGACGACCCCGAAGCCGAAGAACGTCCCGGTGATGCCGGTCGCAGCGACGATCGTCGGGAAGTACAGCCCGAGGAACGCGTTCGCGATCCAGAGGCAGAACACCGAGATGCCCATGCCGAGCGCACGGATCTGCGTCGGGAAGATCTCGGACAGGACGACCCACACGGCGATGTTGAGGAAGGTCTGCATCGAGCCGACGAACGCGACGACCAGGAACAGGATGACCCACGGGCGGGCCGGGTTGCCCTCGGGCAGCGCCACCGACGCGATGCCGATGAGGAAGTGGCAGATCGTCGTCAGCGTGAACCCGAGGATCAGCGTCGTGCGGCGGTTGATCTTCTCCATGTTGTACAGCGCGATGACGCCACCGACGACGGCGATCACGCCGGGGGCGATGTTCGCGATGAGGGCGGCCGACGCCTGGAACCCGGACTCGATGAGCACGGTCTGGCCGTAGTACATGATCGAGTTGATGCCGGTCAGCTGCTGCGCGACGCCGAGCCCGGCACCGATGAGCACGATGCGGATGAGCCACTTGTTCCCGCGCAGCGTGTGCCAGCCACTGACGCGCTCGACCTTCGCTTCGAGGTCGTTGCTCCGCTTGATGTCGTCGAGCTCGGCGCGGGCCCGATCGGTGGTCCGGACCTGCTCGAGGACCGAGAGCGCCTCGTCGTAGCGGTCCTTCGACGCGAGCCAGCGCGGAGACTCCGGCACCCGGAGCATGCCGACGAACAGCGCGATCGCGGGGAGCGCGCAGACGGCCAGCATGACGCGCCACACCCCGTTGCCCTCACCCCAGATGTTGCCGATGAAGGCGTTGACCACGAACGCGGCGAGCTGACCGATCACGATCATGAGCTCGTTGCGGCCGGACAGGGACCCGCGGATCTCGTACGGCGCGAGTTCGGCGAGGAACACCGGGACCACCGTGGATGCGCCACCCACCGCGAGGCCGAGGAGCACACGACCGACGACGATGACCTCGAACGTCGGCGCGAACACGCAGATCAGCGTGCCGACGAAGAACGTGACGGCGAGCAGGATGATCGTCTTGCGGCGGCCCCAGCCGTCGGCGATGCGGCCGCCGAGCATGGCGCCGATCGCGGCACCGAAGAGCAGCGAGCTGGTGACGACACCCTCGGTGAAGTTCGTGAGGCCGAGCTCGGCCTTCATCGGGTTCAGGGCACCGTTGATGACCCCGGTGTCGTACCCGAAGAGCAACCCGCCGAACGTGGCGACGAGGGCCAGCACACCGAGTCGTCGGCGGTGCGGCCCGGTCCCCAACGGGGGCAGTGCGACAGTCGGGGCTGTCGGTTTGATGTCGACCATTCGGTGACTCCTTCGTCGGTGATCGCGCGTCAGTGCGTGGACCGATCGTAACCCGAATCCATGTCCTGTCAATTGGACATTCTGTCGTCAGGTCGTTTGGATCGGTCCACAGAAGGCCTGATGAGGACGGGAGCGGTCCAATCCGCGGATCGGGCTCAGCGCTCGTCGTCGACGGGGCCGTCGCCCAGGACGTCCCCCAACGAGGCCATGTCGGCACCGTGATCGGTGTAGCGGCGCACGGTCCGTCGGGCGGCGGCACTCGCGGCGCCGGACAGGGCGGGGTTGCGTCGGGCGGCGTCGGCGACGCGTCCGGCGTGCCCCGCGGTGGAGAGCAGCACGTTCGCGAGCGCGCGGGCGTCGCCGCGCTCGGGGACCCCGGTCACGGTCCACGCCGTGCGGACCTGGGCGTCGGGGGTGACGCCACGACGGGTGCCCATCCGGTGCCAGTCCGACAGCACGCCCTCGGTGCGCGAGGCGGCGCGGTCTGCCTCTCCCGCCCGACGGCGTGCGGCGTCACGTGCGTCGGACTCGGTGTCCGAGCCCTCGACCGTGTCGTACCGGTCGGTGAGCCCGTCGGCCCGGCGCCGGACGCTGTCGGCACGTTCACGCGCTGCGACGTCGTCACCACCCGCCGCTGCGATGCGGGCGGCGTGCGCGGCGGCAGCCGCGGCGAGGATCTCCGAACGCTCCATGCCCTCGACCGTAGCCGCTCCGACCGACACCATCTCGCCCCCTCGGCAGCTGGACTGCGTCCCGGGACACAGTCCGCCGGCGACGACGACCGTGTGTTCGCCATCGCGTTACCCTCGAGCTGAGGGGGCATCATGAAACGGACCGGCGGGATCGCCATCGTGCTGGCGGCCGGCGTGGTGCTGTCCGGCTGCTCGCTGCTGCGGGGACCGGACGGTGCCCTGCCCGCTCCCGCCTCCCCAACCGCGTCGAGCCCGACCGCGAGCGAGACCCCGACCGCGACCCCGGACGGCGAGTCGGCATCGGACCTGATCGAGGCCTCGGCGAACCCGCGCACACCGACCCCGGTGCCGACGGAGGCCGCCGCACCCGCACCGACGCTGACACCGATCCCCGCCGGGACCGTCCTGGCGCAGGGGGACGTGGCCTCGCCGAAGGGCAGCGTGCACTTCCACTTCCGGGTGGTCGCGGACGGCGACGACACCTTCACCGCGCAGTACTCCGGGATCACCTCGACGCTGCCGGTGCCGATCGGCGTCGCATTGTTCGACCTGCCCCGTGCGGTGGGCGACGGGCTCACCTACCCCGGTGTCGGTGACCGGACCCTCGGCGGTCCGACCAGCACGGCGGCCGCGGTCGACGTCCCGTTGGACGGATCCGGGGTCGACCCGTCACACCTCGGCACCCTCGTGACCTACTCCGCTGCGGCCGCCGGGCAGGACGTCCCGGTCGAGATCTCCGCCGGCAAGGTCCTCGCGGTGTCCACCGTGCGGTGGTCCGTCCCCGCGCGGCAGACGAACGTGCACCCGAAGGACGCGGGACGACGGGCGAACGCGACCGGGACCGTCACCGCGACCACGGCCGCCGGCGCGCCGAGGTCCTACGGCGTGGCACCGGACGACCTGATCGGGGACGTCGCGGCGCGGTTCGGCATCACCGTCCGCGACCTGGTCTGGCTCAACGAGGGCGTCCAGGTGTTCGGCGAGGACCAGCACCTGTACAAGGGCACGTCCCTCAACCTCGACCCGCTCGCCCGCTGAGCGCGCGGCCCGGCGCCGAGCCCCGCGGCGTCGCAGCGGGCCCTCGCGAAAGCGACACTTCTCCGCGGAAGATCGGCGCGCATCTGTCGCTTTCGCAGGCCTGACGGCGGCCCGTCGGGCGCAACTGTCGCTTTGGCAGTGCCCGACACGACGGACGGGAGGCCCGTGGCGGATCCGCCACGGGCCTCCCGTCCGTCAGGTGGGGGCGTGCGTTACTTCCGCAGCTCCAGGTACTTCGCGATGAGCGCCTTGGTCGACGGGTCCTGCGCGTCGAGTGCGGCCTGGTCGCCCTCGACGGCCGGCGTGACCTGCAGCGCCAGCTGCTTGCCGAGCTCCACACCCCACTGGTCGAACGAGTCGATGCCCCAGATCGTGCCCTCGGTGAACACGATGTGCTCGTACAGGGCGATGAGCTGGCCGAGGACGCTCGGGGTGAGCTCCGGCGCGATGATCGACGTGGTCGGCTTGTTGCCGGGGAACGTGCGCGCCGCGACGATGCCCTCGTCCGTGGTGCCCTCGGCTCGGACCTCGTCGGCGCTCTTGCCGAACGCGAGCGCCTTGGTCTGCGCGAAGAAGTTCGCCAGGAACAGCGTGTGCACGTCGGTGCCGGGCGCGACGCCCTTGCCGTCGCCGGTCTCGTCCTTGAGCGGACGGGCCGGGTTGGCGACCGTGATGAAGTCGGCCGGGATCAGGCGGGTGCCCTGGTGGATGAGCTGGTAGAACGCGTGCTGGCCGTTCGTGCCGGGCTCACCCCAGAAGACCTCGCCGGTCTCGGTGGTGACGGGCGAGCCGTCCCAGCGGACGCGCTTGCCGTTCGACTCCATGGTGAGCTGCTGCAGGTACGCGGCGAAGCGGTGCAGGTACTGCGTGTACGGCAGGACCGCGTGGCTCTGCGCACCGAGGAAGTTCGTGTACCAGACGTTGAGCAGGCCCATCAGGACGGGGACGTTCTGCTCGAGCGGCGTGGTGCGGACGTGCTCGTCGATGGCGTGGAAGCCGGCGAGGAACTGCTCCCAGTTCTCCTTGCCGATGGCGATGACGACGCTCGTGCCGATGGCCGAGTCGACCGAGTAGCGGCCGCCCACCCAGTCCCAGAATCCGAAGGCGTTCTCGGGGTCGATGCCGAAGGCCTCGACCTTGTCGAGCGCGGTGGAGACGGCGACGAAGTGCTTCGCGACGGCGTTCTTCTTCTCGTCGTCGGCGGCGTCGGTCAGGCCGAGCTTCTCCCACAGCCACTGGCGGGCGAGGCGCGCGTTCGTCAGGGTCTCGAGCGTACCGAAGGTCTTCGACGCGACGATGAAGAGCGTGGTCTCGGGGTCGAGGTCCGCGGTCTTCTCGTAGATGTCCGCCGGGTCGATGTTCGACACGAAGCGGGCCTCGAGGCCGGGCTGGACGTAGGGCTTGAGTGCCTCGTAGACCATGACGGGGCCGAGGTCGGAGCCACCGATGCCGATGTTGACGACGGTCTCGATGCGCTTGCCGGTGACACCGGTCCAGGCGCCGCTGCGGACCTGCTCGGCGAAGCCGTAGACCTTGTCGAGCGTGGCGTGCACGTCGGCGTCGACGTCCTGGCCGTCGACGGTCAGGGGCGCCGCCGGCACGAGGCCCTCGGTCGCCTTCGGGCGGCGGAGCGCGGTGTGCAGCACGGCGCGGTCCTCGGTGACGTTGATGTGCTCACCGGCGAGCATCGCCTGGAAGCGTTCGGCGACGCCGGTGTCCTTCGCGACCTGCAGCAGCGCGGCGAGGATCTCGTCGGTCACCAGGCCCTTGGAGAGGTCGACGGTCAGGTCGGCCGCCTGGAAGGTGTACTGCTCGGCACGACCGGGGTCGCTGTCGAACCACCCTCGCAGGTCCGGGGTGAAGCCGGCAGCGATGCTGTCGAGCTTCTTCCAGCCTTCGGTCGATGTGGGGTCGACGGGAGCGGATTCGGTCACTTCGGTCCTCCTGGGGATCACGTTCAAGACGTACAGCCCGCGGGTCACGCAGCGCTGCGTCGCGGACCGTCTTCGAGCGTAGTGCGCTCCGGCAGGTGGTGCGCACAGTCGGCCGGGAGGCGCGGCTCGCGTTCGCTGCGCGCGTCACGCCTCCCGGCCGGTCGCGTTCAGGGCCGCGGTCGGCTCGCCGGGTTCACGGCTGCGCCGCGAAGCGACGCAGGCGCAGGCTGTTCGTCACGACGAAGACCGACGAGAACGCCATCGCCGCACCGGCGAGCACCGGGTTCAGCAGCCCCGCCATCGCGAGCGGGATCGCCGCGACGTTGTACGCGAACGCCCAGAACAGGTTGCCCTTGATGACGCCGAGCGTCGCGCGCGACAGCCGGATGGCGTCGGCGACCACCGTGAGTCGACCGCTCACCACCGTGATGTCGCTCGCCGCGATGGCCGCATCGGTGCCGGCACCCATGGCGATGCCGAGGTCGGCCGCGGCCAGTGCGGCGGCGTCGTTCACGCCGTCGCCGACCATCGCGACGCTCCGCCCCTCGGACTGCAGCCGGCGGACGGTCTCGAGCTTCGACGCCGGGGTCGCGCGGGCATGCACCTCGTCGATGCCGACGCTCGCGGCGACCGCACGTGCGGCACCGTCGTTGTCGCCGGTGAGCAGGACCGGGTGCAGGCCGAGCGCCCGGAAGCGGGCGATCGCGTCGGCAGCCTCGGGCTTCACTGTGTCGCCGACGACGACCACGCCCAGGGCCGTGCCGTTCCGGGCGACGACGACCGCCGTGCCCCCGTCGACCTCGGCACGGTCGACGGCGTCGGACAGCACCGGTGGCAGGGTGATCGACCACGAGTCGGCGAGCCAGCGGGTCGTGCCGACCAGCACGACGTCGCCGTCCACGACAGCCTGCACACCGGCGCCGGCGGTCGCGGTGAACTGCTCGGCCTCGGGCAGGTCGACGCCCCGGGCACGGGCCGCGGTGGTCACGGCGCGGGCGACGGGGTGTTCGGAGCCGTCCTCGACCGCCGCGGCGAGGCGCAGGACGACGTCCTCGGTCTCGTCGAGGGCGGTGACCGACCGCAGGGTCATCGACCCCGTGGTGACGGTGCCGGTCTTGTCGAGCACGACGGTGTCGACACCGCGGGTGCGCTCGAGCACCTGCGGACCGCCGATCAGGATGCCGAGCTGGGAGCCGCGACCGGTGCCGACCAGCAGCGCGGTGGGCGTGGCGAGCCCGAGGGCGCACGGGCAGGCGATGATCAGGGTGGCGACGGCCGCGGTGAAGGCCGCGGTGACCGAGCCGCCGAGCACGAGCCAGCCGATGAAGGCCAGCACGGCGAGCGCGATGACGATCGGCACGAAGACCCCGGACACGCGGTCGGCCAGGCGCTGCACCTCGGCCTTGCCGGTCTGGGCGTCCTCGACCAGGCGACCCATCCGGGCGAGCTCGGTGTCGGCGCCGACACGCGTGATCGCGACGACGAGCCGCCCGCCGACGTTGATCGTGGCACCGGTGACCCGGTCGCCCGGGCCGACCTCGACCGGCACGGACTCGCCGGTGAGCATGCTGAGGTCGACGGCCGAGGAGCCGTCCTGCACCAGGCCGTCGCTCGGGATCCGCTCGCCGGGTCGCACCACGACGACGTCGCCGACGACCAGGGACGAGGCCGGCACGAGGTGTTCGGCACCGTCGCGCAGGACGGTGGCGTCCTTCGCACCGAGTTCGAGCAGTGCCCGGAGTGCGGCACCGGACTGTGTCTTCGCGCGGGCCTCCATGTACCGGCCGGCGAGGATGAACACCGTCACGGCGGTCGCGACCTCGAGGTACAGGTCGGTGGCCTCGGGGTCCGTGGCGAACCACGAGAACGTCATGTGCATGCCGGTCGTGCCGGCGTCGCCGAAGAACAGGGCGTACAGCGACCACCCGAAGGCAGCGAGGACACCGACGCTCACCAGGGTGTCCATGGTGGCGGCACCGTGCCGGGCGTTGACCCACGCGGCACGGTGGAACGGGAGCGCACCCCAGACGGCGACGGGCGCCGCGAGCGTCAGGGCGAGCCACTGCCAGTTCGGGAACTGCAGCGCCGGCACCATCGAGAGCACCACGACGGGCACCGCGAGCACGGCGGACACGACCAGGCGTCGGCGCAGCGGGCCGGTCGGGTCCTCGTCGACCGCGGGGTCGGCGTCAGCAGCGGCGGGCGGGGCCGGCACCGTAGCACCGTAGCCGGCCGACTCCACCGCGGCGATCAGCGACTCGGGGTCAGCGGTGCCCTCAGCGGCGACCTGCACCTGCGCCTTCTCGGTGGCGTAGTTGACGGTGGCGGTGACCCCGGGCAGCTTGCCGAGCTTCCGCTCGATGCGGTTCGCGCACGAGGCGCAGGTCATCCCGGTGATGTCGAGTTCGACGGTGCGGTCGGTCACGAGCGCACGACCTCGTACCCCGCCTCGGTGACGGCGGCGCGGAGGGCGTCCGCGTCGACGGGTGCCGCCGAGCTGACGGTGACCTCGGACGATCCGCCGGGGACGAGTCGGACGTCGACGCCCGACACCCCGTCGACCTCGGTGAGTTCCTCGGTGACGCTCATCACGCAGTGGTCACAGGTCATGCCCTCGACGAGCAGCGTTTCGGTGGTCATGGTGTCTCCTTCTCGATGGTGGGTCGTCGGGGTCAGGAGCGGACGAGCCGGGCGATCGCCTGGCTGGCCTCGCGCACCTTCTCGTCGGCGGCGTCCCCGCCCTCGGCGACGGCCTCGGCGACGCAGTGCGCCAGGTGGTCCTCGAGCAGCGACAGCGCGACGCGTTCGAGCGCCCGGTTCGCCGCCGAGATCTGGGTCAGGACGTCGATGCAGTACGTCTCGTCCTCGACCATCCGCGCGATGCCGCGCACCTGCCCCTCGGCGCGACGGAGTCGCTTGAGCAGGTCGTCCTTGTCGCCGATGTACCCGACGTGTTCGTGCATGTCCGCCTCCACCGTTCTCAATACGGTACCCCCCTAGGGTATTCCGATCTCGTCCGCGCGCAACCGGTGGCATGATCAGCGCATGGACCCCTCGACGACGAACGGATTCCGCCGGCTGCGGTTCTCCGACGGCGAGGGTTCCGACTACTCCGAGATCTTCGCGGCCGAGTACGGCGGCTCGGACTTCGCCTCCGAGACGTTCGCCACCGACGACACCCGGTACGAGTACACGGTCGTGGGCGACGACGACCTGTCGCTGCGCACCATGCGGGCCGAGGGCGGTCGGCGGGGCGGGGTCATCGGCGTGCGGGACGACCACGTGGTGTTCTGGCTGACCAAGGGCCGGCTCGAGATGCACTTCGCCGACCGCACCCGCGTCGTCGAGCCGGGCAGCCCGTACATCGCGTCGGCGTCCGAGGCCTACCGATTCGAGTCCGACGGCACGGTCTACAACGGCGTGCACGTGTCCGACCGGTTCCTGCGGAGCGTCGGCCGCGACCTCGGCTACCGCCTGCCCGACGGCCCACTGCTGTTCGACCAGCAGGACGAGGTCGTCGCCCGGCGCGAACCCCTGCGGCACCTGATCCGAGAACTCGGGCCGGCCCTGGTCGACGAGCGCGTGCTCGGGCCGATGCGGACCGCGCTGAACCGCCGGCTGGCCGTCGTCATCCTCGACACGTTCCCGATCCGGAACCGCGGCGACGACGTCCCCGTGGCGAACCGGCTCCGCGACGCGATCCGCTTCATCGAGCTGCACGCCGCCGAACGCCCCTCGATCCCCACCATCGCCGCGGCCTGCGGACTGAGCCAGCGCGGGCTGCAGGACGTCTTCGCCCGGACGCTCGACACCACCCCGCACCGGTTCCTCCGCGACCACCGCCTCGACCGGGTGCGCGAGGAGCTGCTCCGCGCGGACCGGGGCGGCCCGGTCGCCCCGGCGGACGGTCCGCTCGTGTCCTCCGGCATCGCCGCGATCGCCCGCCGCTGGGGCTTCACCAACCCGGGCCGGTTCGCCGAGACCTACCGCGACCGGTTCGGTGAGGACCCCGCCGTGACGAAACGCGCGTCGCTGGCCGCGCAGCCGCAGGTCGGCAAGGCGTCGTGGCGTGTCCGTCGTGCGGTGTCGTACATCGAGCAGCACCTCGACGACCCGCTCACGCTCGACGACATCGCGGCCGCCGCAGGGGTGCTCCCCCGACGGCTGCAACAGCTCTTCCGCGAGGAGCGCGGCGAGTCCCCGATGGCCTGTGTCCGTGCCATGCGGGCCGCTGCCGAGCGCAACGGCGCGGCCGGAAACGGCTGAACGGCCGGACGGAACACCCCGGGGGTACACGCACTTCCCCGGATTTCTGGGGTTCCCTGGAAAGCAGCCGAATCCGAGAAGTCGTGTGTGACGAATCTCTTCCACAGCCCGTCTCATCCGTGAACAGCAACCGCTGGGAACGCCCGGCGGGTCAACGGAAGGAACGAACATGGCTGACACCACCACCCCCACCCCGGCCACCACGGCGACCCGTGCCACCTCGCACGCTGGCACCAGCGGCGTCACCGGCAAGACCGTCATCGACGACACCGTCGTGTCGAAGGTCGCCGGCATCGCCGCCCGCGAGGTCAACGGCGTGCACTCCCTCGGCAACGGCGCAGCCCGTGCCATCGGCGCGATCCGCGACGCCATCGGCCAGCGCGACTTCGGTCAGGGCGTCAAGGTCGAGGTCGGCGAGAAGCAGGTCGCCGCGGACATCGTGATCGTCGCCGAGTACCCGGTGTCGCTCCAGCAGGTCGCCGACGGCGTCCGTGCCGGTGTCGCCCGTGCCCTCGAGCAGATCGTCGGCATGGAGGTCGCCGAGGTCAACGTGACCGTCCAGGACGTCTACATCCCGGGCGACGACGACGACAACGAGGACGAGAAGAAGGAAGCCCGAGTCGCATGAGCAACACGCTGATCGGCGCCCTCATCGGCGCAGTCCTCGCCGTCGTGGCACTGCAGTTCGGGTTCTGGGGCTTCGTGCTCGTCATCGTCTTCGGTGCGATCGGGGCCCTCGTGGCCGCACTCGCCACCGGGCGCATCGACCGCGGTGCCCTGACCGACGTGCTGACCGGACGCCGGAGCTCCCGGTGAACGCCGGCCCGGACGTCCCGGGCCGCGTCGAGATCACCGCACGCGCGCTCACCTCGCTGGCGCGGGCCGTCGCAGCCGAAGGGCTCGGCGCCCCCGCCAAGCGGGTGCGCGTCGGACTCGGCGACGCGTCGGGAGCACTGTCGCTCGACATCACCGGGCCGATCGCCGCGAGCGACGACATCGTCTCCGGGTCGATCCGGATCGCGGACCAGGTCAAGGGCCGCGTGAGCGACCTGACCGGGCGTCGCGTCGGCAGTGCCCACATCGAACTCACCGGGATCGTGCGTGAGCACGAGTCCCGTGCCCGCTAGGAGGCCATCATGAGCAACGGTTCCGTCGAACGACGCATCCGTCGTCGGAGCGTGCACCGCTCCCGCTCCACAGCAGTGGCGGTGGCACTCGTGGTGCTCGCTCTGGTGGCCGCCTGGATCGGCACCGAGGCGGTGCTCAGCGCCATCGGACGCCCGCCGCTGGTCGCCGACCCCCAGACCGTGGTCGACACGGCGCTCCGTCCGGACGCCGCGTTCGTCACCGTCGTCGAGGTCATCGCGGGTGTGCTCGTCGTCCTCGGCGTCGTGCTGGTCGTCCTGGCGCTCAAGCCCGGCCGCCAGCACCGATCGGTCGTCGAACACGAGCGTGGTGCGGTCGTCATCGACGCCCGCATCGTCGCCTCCACCGCGGCGAACGCCGCCGGTATGGCGGCCGGTGTCCCCGAGGGGAACGCCTCCGCCACCGCCCGTGGCCGTTCCACCGAGGTCCGCATCGTCCCCGTCACCGGTGTGCCGGTCGACGAGGCGAGCGTCCGCGCCGCCGTCGTGGAGCGCCTGAGCGGTCTCGACGAGCGCTTCGGCCGACGCGTCCGCGTCCGGGTCGAGGAGAAGGGAACCCTCGCATGACCAAGAGCAACCGGACCCTCAACCGGATCATCCTGTTCGTCCTCGGCCTCGTCGCCGTGGTCGTCGGGATCGCGATGGGCGCGGGCGTGCTGCCCGCCGTCCAGGACGCCGTCAAGCCGTACGTCGACCTCCCCCGCAGCCTCGACGTCCCCGCGTCCGCGCTGTGGATCGTCGCCGGGGCCGCGGCCCTCGTGATCGTCCTGTCGCTCGTGTGGGTGTTCACCCGCGGTGGTGGCGGCACGTCCGTCGCCGTCCGGGAGCACTCGGGCGACGATGCCGTCACCGTCAACGTCGCACTCGTCCGGGACGTCCTCGAGCACGAACTCGCGGGTGTCCGCGACGTGGTCGGCTCCCGGGTCGACACCTACCTCGTCCGCCGGCAGCGCGCCGCCCGGATCCGTGTCGCGGTCCGCCGCGGCGGGGACGCCGTCAGCGTGCTCGACGCCGTCGACCGAGCCGTCGCGGTCCTCGACCGCACCCTCGGCCGTCCGGTCCCGGTGCTCGTGCACCTGACCGGCGGTACCCGCTCCGCGCTCGCGAAGTCGACCCGCGTCCACTGACACCCGTCAGCCGGACGCACCCCGGGCCTCCCGGCCCACCACCACACCACCGGGCGTACGCCCACCCACGAAAGGACCCGTCATGGGACTCGACGACAAGATCAAGAACGCCGCTCAGGACCTCGCCGGCAAGGCGAAGGAAGCCGTCGGCAACCTGACCAACGACGACTCGAAGGTCGCCGAAGGCAAGAAGGACCAGGCCGCTGCGAGCGCGAAGCAGACCGGCGAGGACGTCAAGGACGTCTTCAAGAAGTAGGTCGCACGACCGCATCGGGGCACCCGTCGAACGGGTGCCCCGATGCGTCCCCGCGCAGATCCCGAACGAGGAGGAACCATGCAGCACGACCCCCATGCGAACACGCAGGTCACCGAGGTGGCCCTGCCCGCAGCACTGACGGAGCCGCTGCCCGACGACGCGAGCACCGCGACGATCGTCGCGCGCACCGCGGCGGAGACCGCGCTCGGCGTGCCCGGCGTGCACCACCTCGGCGGGATCGCCGCCCGTGCCGCCGACCAGCTGCGGAAGCAGCTCGGCCGTTCGGCGGGCACCACCGGCGTGCAGGTCGACGAACAGGACGGCGTGCTCACCGTGCAGGTCGCCGTCGTCGTCAGCTACCCGCACCCGGTGCTGGCCGTCGCCGCCGAGGTCCGGCAGCAGGTCACCGCAGCGACGCGGCAGCTGTCCGACCTCCGCACCTCGGTCGACGTGCGCGTCCTCGATGTGCACGGTCCGTTCGACGACGAGCAGTCCCCGCTCGGCCGGGCCGCCGAGCAGGCGACCGATGCGGTCGAGCAGGCGGCTGAGTCGACCGGCGACGCGGTCAAGCGGGCCGCCGAGACCACCGCCGACGCGACCAAGCGTGCCGCGACGGCCACGGCCGATGCGACGAAGCAGGCTGCGTCCGCCACCGCCGACGCCACCAAGCGCGCTGCCGACGCCACCGCCGACACCACGAAGCGTGCCGTCGACACCGCCGCCGAGACGAGCGAGCGTCTGCGTGACGCCGCCTCGGAGTCGCTCGCCCGGGCATCCGAGCAGGCCGCCGACGCGGCATCGTCTGCGAAGGACGCCGCCGAGCAGGCCCGCGACGTCGTCGTCGACACAGCCGGCACGACCCGCGACCGGGCCGCCGACGCTGCCGATGCCGCGGCGGACGCGGCCGACGACGCAGCCGTCGCCGCCGACGCGGCAGCGGATGCCGCAGTGGCTCCCCGTCACCGGGACCAGCCGTGACCACCGCCTGGTCCGGAGGGCGCCGGTCCCGCGACCGGCGTCCCCGACCCCGCGGCGTCTGGATCGCCGGCGGCATCGGGGTGTTCCTCGTCCTCGCCGTCGCGGTCGGCGGCTTCCTGCCGCTGGTCGGGTTCCTCGGCGGGGTCACCGCCACCACCACCGGTCTCGTGCCGTTCCCGTTCGTCCGCGTCACCCTGATCGCCCTGCTCGGCGCGGTCGTGGTGCTCGCCCTGCTCCTGCTCGCCCTGACCCGCCGGCACACCGCCACCGCGACGACCGCCGTGGTGCTCGCCGTCCTGGTGAGCCTGGCGGTCACCCTGGTCCCCGTCTTCCTGGTCGCCGTCGGCTCCGCCGACCGCGCCGGCGACGTCTGGCCGATCGTCACCGAGCTCTGGACCCGCTTCACCGGCTGACGTCGTGCACACGGTCCCGGCCTGGAGGCCCGCCCCACCCGACCAGGTCGGCCCACCCGGGTGGTCCCGGAGTCCACTGCCCGTCCGCTAGCCTCGCGACGTGAAGCGTCTCTCCTCCGGCCAGCGCTGGGTCATCGGTCTCGGCGCGTTCGCGCTCGTCTGTCTCGTCGTCGGCGTCATCGGGCTGGTGGTCGGGATCACGAACCGGTACGGGTGCCTCTCCGATTCCGAGATCTGGCCGCAGTCCCGCTGCCTCGGCGACGACTCCGGGATCTACTGGGGCAGCGCCCTCGGCATCATCGGGCTGCTGCACCTCGGCCTGACCGGCCTGGCCGGTGCACTCGTCTGGACCTCGACCCCGGCGGTCGCTCCGCGCCCCGTCAAGCGTCCGACGCCGCGCCCCGGCGAGACGCACCGGGTCTTCTCGTACGGCACGCTCCAGCAGCCGCTCGTGCAGGAGTCGCTGTTCGGGGACCACGTCCCCACCACCCCGGACTCCCTGCCCGGCTGGCGGCTCGACTGGGTGACGATCACCGACCCGGACGTCATCCGGACGAGCGGCTCTGACCGGCACCCGATCCTCCGCCGCGGCTCCGCCGGCGACGTCGTCGAGGGTGTGGCCCTGACGCTCGGGTACGAGTGGCAGCTCCGCGCGGTCGACGGCTACGAGGTCGCCGACTACCAGCGCATCCGGGTCACGCTGGCCTCGGGCTCGACGGCCTGGGTCTACGTGGCGGCCGACGAGGCCTGAGCCGCGGCGCGCAGCCGTTCGAGCCCCTGGTCGATCGACACCGACGGGGTCCACCGCAGGTCGCTCCGGGTCCGTCGCTGGTCGAACCAGTGCGCCGTCGAGAGCTGTTCGGCCAGGAACCGGGTCATCGGCGGCTCGTCCTCGCCCGGTCTGACGCGCCAGACGGCCTCCACCACGGAGCCCGCGGCCCGCGCGACCGCGGCCGGCACGTGCCACTGCGGCGGTCGGACGCCCGACGCCGTGCAGATGCCGGCGAGCAGGTCGGCGACCGGTCGGGGCTCACCGTTCGTGACGACGTAGGCGTTGCCGTGGACGCCGTCGTCCGTGACGCGTTCGAGTGCCGCGACCATGGCCGTCGCGGCGTTGTCGACGTAGAGCGTGTCGATGAGCGCGGCGCCGGAGTCGAGCAGCGGGAGCCGTCCGGCGCGGGCACGCTCGACGATCCGTCCGACGAGCTGCGTGTCGCCCGGACCCCACACCAGGTGCGGCCGGACCGCCACGACGGCGAAGTCCGGGGCGTCGGCGTCGAGTGCCAGCAGCTCCGCCGCGGCCTTGGTGCGGGCGTAGTCGCCTCGGGCACGGGACGGCTCGGCCGGACCGGCGTCGGCCCCGACGAGCGACGACCCGGTGTGCGCGACCGACGGCGACGACACGAAGACGAAGCGCCCGACGCCGGCTGCACGGGCGGCCGCCAGCAGTGAGCGGGTTCCCTCGATGTTGACCCGGGCGAAGTCGGCCGGGTCCCCGGCGAGCGAGACCTTGGCGGCCAGGTGCACGACGGCCTCGACCCCGTCGACCGCGCGGGCGATCGCGGCGTCGTCGGTCATCGTGCCGGCGACGTCCTGCACCCCGGGCACACCGGACGGACGGCGCTGGAACGTCCGGACCTCGTGCCCGGCGTCCCGAACAGCTGCGGCGGTGGCCTGCCCGAGGAACCCGCTGGCCCCGGTGACCAGGACCTTCACGGGAGGACCATCCGTCCGCCGTCTCGAACCGCGACGGGTCGGCGATTCGTGCTCACCGACACCTCACGCCCCCGACGGCTCGTGAGGTGTCGGTGAGCGCGTGAGAACGCGCCGATCACGGGCGGACCATCCGTCCGCCGGACAGCACCGAACCGGCCCAGCGGGACAACCGGGTGCGGTCCACCTTCGAGTTGTGCCGGATGTCGGTCGGCAGCACGGGCACGACGAGCACCGCGGCGAGGGGAACCCGGGCGGCGGCACGGACCGCTGTGGCGAGCGACGGCGACGCCAGACCCGGCCGGCGCACGGCAGGGTCGGTCTCGACGACGGCCACCACCTGCTGGGTGCCGACCGGCCCGATGCCCGCGACGCCGGCGCGTCCGACACCGTCGACGCCCTCGATCCGCTGCTCCGGCCCCACCGGCGTGACGACGCCGTCCGGAGTCACCAGCACGTGCTGCAGCCGGCCCTCGACCCAGATCCGTCCCGCGGCGTCCAGGTGTCCGACGTCCCCGGTGCGGTGCCCGCGCGGGTCGTCGACGCCGAGGCGCGAGACCCGGTCGGTGCGCCAGAGCCGGTCGTAGTGGTCGCGCACGTGCGGTGCCGCGACGACGATCTCGCCGGTGACCCCGGGCTCGTCCGTCAGCGCTCCGGTCGAGCGACCCGAACCGTCGAGCGGTGCGATGCGGACGCGGACGTTCGCTGCCGGCACCCCGACGCAGATCCCCTCGTCGTCGGACCGGCCGGCGGCACGGACCCCGTCGAGGTCGACGTCCGTCATGAGCAGCCCCTCGGTCATGCCGTAGGGGGTGTGGGCACTGGCGTTCGGCATCAGCTCGGTCGCCGCGGTCAGCAGCGCAGCCGAGACGGGAGCCCCGGCCGACAGGAACAGCCGCACGCCCTTCAGTGCCTGGCGGTCGGCGTCGGTGAGCTCCGACGCGGTCGCGACGACGTTCGCCAGTGCCGCCGGGGACAGGAACACCACGGTGGCGTCGGCCGCGGCGACCGAGGCCGCGACCGCCTTCGCCGTCAGGGTGCGTGGCGCGGTGACGTCCATGTCGGGCGCGACCGACCGTGCCCCGAGGGCCGGGCCGAGCAGCGCGAACGGTGCGAACCCGGCGACGAGCCCGGTGCCGACCCCGACGTCGTACTGGGTGGCAAGGGCGTCCCGGACGGCGCTGAGCTGCCCGTGCGTGTACACGACGCCCTTCGCCGGCCCGGTCGACCCCGAGGTGAAGAGCACGGCCGCGGGTGCGTCCGGCGACGGTGCCGCCGGCAGCGCGGCGCCGTGCGCGAGACGACGCGCACCACGTCGGGCGACGTCGACGAGCGTGTGCTCTACCCGCAGCGCCTTCCGGGCCGGCGCGGGCAGCGAGAGCGTCGCGATGCGTCGCCCCGGCCAGCCGAGGGCACGCGCGGCACCGAGTCCGGGCAGCGCGCCGATGATCCAGTCCGGTCGGGCTCCGCGGACCGCGCGGGTCAGGCCGCCGAGTCCGAGTCCGGCGTCCGCGACGACGACGACCGCCCCGATCCGCACGCAGGCGTACAGGACAGCGGTCAGGTCGGCACCGGGGGTCACCAGGAGCGAGACACGGTCGCCGCTCCGGACGCCCAGGTCGTCGAGTCCTGCGGCGATCTCGTCGACCCGTCGGGCGAGCAGCCGCCACGTGATCGTGCGGGGGCCACCGGCTGCGGCCATCTCGACCAGCGCGGGTTCGTCACTGGCACGCAGTTCGTCGAGCCGCGCCCAGAGCGGCGGGGTCGCCGGTGCGGGCTGGCCCGGGTCCGCGGCGTCGGCCTGGAGGCCCGTGGCAGCCTGGGCAGGACGGCCACCGTCCGGCAGACGGTCGCCGAGCCAGTCGAACGCCGCGCCCGCCACGTCGGCGTCGTCCGGCAGCAGGTGCCCGGCGCCCTCGAAGCGGTGGACGTCGGCGTGCGGCACGCGTTCGGTCAGGTCGTCCAGGTACCGCTCGAGGAACACCGGGTCGCGCGGACCCCAGAGCAGGAGCACCGGCACGTCGAGCGCGGCGACCCCGGCGGCGATGCGGTCGAGTTCGGGTGCGCTCCGGTGCCGGGCGTCGACGGGGATGTCCGCGACGAACCCGCCGATGCCACCGCGACGGGCGGCACCGCGGTAGGGCGCCCGGTAGCCGTCGGCTGTGGCACGGTCGAGCTTCGGGTGCGCGATGGCCAGGGTGGTCTCGAGGAACGCGGGGGTCACGACCGTCGCGCGGCCGAGCATCCCCGGACCGAGGGCGAGCCGCAGCGGTACGGGGATCGGGGCGTCGTCGGGCTGGTGCACGGCGGTGTTGCACGTCATCGCGGCGGCCAGCACGTCCGGGTGGTCGACCGCCCAACCGAGCGACACCACCCCGCCCCAGTCGTGGCCGAGGGTGACGACCGGTCCGGTCAGCCCGAGTTCGTCGGTCAGGGCACCGAGGTCCGCGACGCGCTGCGCCAGTCCCCGCTCGACGCCGGTGCGCTCCGAGAAGCCCATGTCGAGCTGGTCAACGGCGACCACACGCCAGGCCGGGCCGCCGGCCTGCGCGACCTCGAGCGAGGTGCGGAGCACCGACCGCCACAGGTACGACCACGTCGGGTTGCCGTGCACGCAGAGGATCGTGCCGACCGGTTCCACGCCGAGCGCGGCCAGGGACCCGGCCGTGTCGAGGAGGTGCCAGGTGCGCGCGGCGCGATCCGTTCCTCCCGTCCGCTCTGCAGACCACGCGGGGACCGTGACCAGACGCGACCACGCGGGGTCGAGGCCGGGCAGGGAGGGCGGCTGCGTCGCCGGAGCCGTGCTCGCGGCGACGCGGGGCAGCCGGGACCTCACCAGTGGAGTTCCATCATCGCCGTGTTGATGCCGGAACCGACGCCACCCAGGAACACGCGGTCACCGCGACGGATGCCGCCGGAGGCGACCTCGTCGGCGAGCGTGATCGGGATCGACGCGGGGCCGACGTTGCCGAACCGCTGGTAGGTGGTGGGGACCTTGTCGCGCGGGATGCCGATCGCCTCGACGAAGGCGTTGGTGTGCACGTCGGAGACCTGGTGCAGCACGTAGCGGTCCATGTCGGCCCAGTCGAAGTGGGCGCGGGCCTCGGTCCAGGCGGCGACGACGAGCTCCATGCCGCCCTTGAGCAGCATCTTCGCGTCCGTGAACATGCCGTCGACGCTGCCGACGCACAGGTCGTACCACTGGGTCGCCGCGCGGGTGACGCCGCCGACGATCCGGTGTCCTTCGGGGTGCAGGTCCGCCGGGCCGAGCACGGCCGCCGCGGCACCGGACCCGAGGGTCAGGCTGGCGAACTCGCTCATGAAGTCCTTGCGGTTCCGACCGCCCTGGTTCAGGCGGTCGATGGTGTTGAGCTGCACCTGGTCGGCGTCCTCGCCGTCGACGACGAGCGCGTACTTGATCTGCCCGGAGTCGATCATGCCCGCGGCGACGCTCATGGCGTTGACGAACCCCAGGCAGGCGTTCGCGATGTCGAAGTTGATGGCGGACGACGGCAGCCCGAGACCGTGGTGCAGGCGGACGGCCACCGACGGCTCGAGGTGCGGACGGGTCACCGAGGTGTTGATGAGCAGCCCGATCTCGTCCGGACGGACACCAGCTTCGGCCATGGCACGGCGGCCGGCGTCGATCGCGGCGTCCTGGAAGGTCTGCCCCTCGCCCCAGTTGCGACGCTCGATGACCCCGGCGACGCGCTCGAGCAGTCCCATCGGCAGACGGAGTCGACGGAGGACCCCGCGGAGCTTGGCCTCGATGTCGGCCGAGGTCGTCACACGCTCCGCCGTGGTGGTCGCCACGGAGAGCAGTGAGACGTTCCGGTGCTTCGCCGTGGCGTTGCCGGGCTGCTCCGGTTCACTGCTCGATGCCTGGTCGACCGGCCGTTCCGTCATGATCGTCACCGACACATACTTCCGCATCTGGCCTGTGTGCGCGATCCGGATGCGCTGGACGGCCCTGAATCCGTGCAATGCATTGCATGTGAAATACATATTGCATACGATGGCTACCGACCCCTTCGATCGGAGCCCCGAATGCCCCCGCTCAGCAAGTCCACCTCTGCCGCAGCCCTCCTGCTGGCGTTCGCGCCGTTGGCGGTGCCGGACATGGCCGCCGCGACGACCGTCACGACGGCACCCGCGCCGACCGAGGAGCGAGCCGACGCGTCCGTGGAGCCGGAGGCGCCGGGCGAGGGCGAGGAGGAGTCACCTGTCGACAGTGGCGCACCTGTCGAGCCCGACGCGCCCGCGGACACCGCGGCCCCGGTCGACGCCGACCCCGCCACGGAGCCGGAGCCGGCCCCGGCGCCGAGCACCGCGCCGCCCCCGACCCCCACCCCCGAGGCGCCGGCAAAGACCCACGAAGGCAAGCCCAACGA